>NZ_RQEY01000023.1 GCF_004770105.1 Leptospira andrefontaineae
GGGCTGGGGGTGTAACAAATCGGTGAGTCACGCTACTCTATATGTTTTCGAAGAGTCTTCCTCTTCTTTCTAATTTAATAAACTCTAAATAAACTTAAGATCTGAGATACAATTCTCTATACGGATAACATGCGCGCTTTCGCATGTTGGAATTCCTACGTCTTTGTTTGAGAGTTTTTTCTCTTGCTTAGATGAATTTTTTGTGATATAGAAAATTTTCTCTCCCACAAGCCACTCCCCACCACCCAAAACAGGGAGGGGGGCGTTTGCCAGATAACCTGTGGGAGCTCCTACAAAGCTTGCAATTATCAGCCTAAGGGACTAAAACATCTTCCCCCAAGCAAGCAACCCCAGAAATAAATATGGTTCTTGAAGCCTAACACTAAAATTGATATTAGCTGTAAGGGAGAAGTTGCGATATCTAAGGTAATTGAAAAAGGGTATAATGCCGGATATGCACTCCAAATTCCTGCGGCATCCTTCTCTGTTCTTGAATCATTTGGTAGAGAGATGAATTGTATTCCATCACGAAGGTTCTCGACTTGACCAATGATCCTAAACGTTTTGTTTTCTATTCTAAATATCCCGTTACTATCCGGATATTCGTATTGAACCGATATGAGTTTTTCTTGTTTAGGTAATGTGAATTTTCGAATTTCTAATTGCTCTTCACTTTTTACTTTCGCCTTTAGTTGAGCGAATGGGCGCCAAGAATAAATGTCTGCTGAGATCTGAAATCCGCTTCCAGTGGCATACATATAGATTTCTTCCTTTGTGTCGAATTGTATGCGCAAATATCTATGGCTGAAGTAATCTCCTTCTAATAAAGAGGCTGAAATGACTTCTCTTCCTTTTACAAATTTCAGAGAATTGATTCTAGGATAAAAATATGTATTTCCGAATTGTTTGGGGGAAGGAAAGGGGCGTGTGAATTTATCGAATCCATTTTGGGAATAGAGGACGATTTTTAAATCAGGTATCCAAATTCCGTTTCTCAGTTCCGGGATCTCTTCTAATTTCAAATCTATAAATTTCGAAGAAGTCTCCGGCTCGCAGGAGGTATAATCCTTTATATCTTTATAATATGTATCTACAACCGAAAGAGATTTTAAGCTAAAGCAAGCGGTCTTTTGAATAATAGCTCGGTCTTTCGAATCCCGAGAAGTGTACAAGCCTACATCATAGACGATCTTTAATTCCTTATCAGATATGGACAATTGTCTAATGTCCCTTGTGCTCTCTTGGAAGAATGGACGTGAACCTTTTTGGTCTCTTAAATCCCAGCCATGTTTCGTCATGACTACCGCGGTAAAGCAGTTCCAGAAAAATAAAAGAAGGAGGATAGGTAAAAGGAACTTTTTCATTCTAATTCAAAATAAAGTTTTTATTTCGGCGAATTTATAGCTGAAATACTGATACTTCGAAAGAAGAATTTACATTAATTTTCAAAAAGATGTAAATTCGGAATATCTAAAATGGGGTATCTAGCCTAAGGAAAATGAATTTTATAGTATGTAGGAATTCCAACATGGGAACGAAGTGCGCCCCCACCCAAGTTCGGGTGGAGGAGGTGGGCTCGTGGGAGAAGCCGTTACCCTATATACCAAAAATCACAAAACATCAACTCAAAATTCCACCCACAACTCATGTTGGAATTCCAACATAACTACTCTAAAAATTTCTCGCTCAATAATTCGTGAACTATACCTGCCCCTGCCATTCCTCCAGAAGCTGCTGCTAGTAAAACAGAATGGGCACCGCTTGCATTGTCCCCACAAGCATAAACTCCATCTATAGTAGTTTTTCCTCTTTCACTAACTTTGTAAAAGCCGAACTGATCCTTTTCGCAGCCAAGCTCTTCTCCGATTTTAGATTTTAGTTTGAATGGGAATGTTGGAAGTGCGTAAAGACCGTCTCTTTCTAGATTCTCTCCATTTTCAAAAGTGACACTTTTTAGTTTTTCCCCTTCATGTATAAAACCTGTGATCTTTTCTTCTATGAAGCGAATTTTTTTCTTATTCAATAAGTCTCTTTGTTCTTCTTTGAATTCTGCTTTTCCGTTTGTAAAAATAATTAAGTCGGATGCTAAATCGTGTATAAGAGGAAGCATATAGAATAATGTATCTCCGTTTCCAATCAGGCCCAACTTAGAATCTCTTACTTCGAAGCCATGGCAATACGGGCAGTGAAAAATGGATTTACCCCAGAGTTCCTTGTAACCCGGGATCGGAAGATATTTGTCCTCCACTCCGTATGCAAGAATGACCTTCTTAAAGTTGAACGTTTTTCCTGTTGATAATTTTGCTTCAAAGCCGGATCCAGACTTTTCTACGGAAAGAACACTCGCTTCTACATAGTTGATAGTATTATATTTTTCTAAATCTTTTCTTACTAATTTTCTCCATTCTGCAGGATGGATCCCATCCCGAGTGGGAAAATTATTCAGATGAGAAGAAGCCGCATTTCTTGGACGACTATCGTCGCAGATTAGGGCGGTTCTGCTCATTCTTCCTAAAGCCAATGCTGCGCTGAGACCTGCCGGTCCTCCGCCGATAATCAATACTTCATAATCGAATTTCATTTCTGTCCTCCTTGAGGGCTTTTGATAATAATAATTATTGAAATTTTACCATCTTGAAAACTGTAAATACATTTGAGGGAAATTTGTAAATTTTTGATTTTATTCCAAATTTAGTTGATTTATTGATACTTAATAGGTATCAATACTTATGGATTTATCTAAATTGAGATCTTTTATAGTCGTTGCAGAGGAATTAAATTTTAGGAAGAGCGCTGAAATTTTGGGAATGTCCCAGCCTCCTTTGACCAGGTTGATCTCTTCTTTCGAAGAGGAACTTTCTACCAAATTATTCGAGAGATCTACAAGGCATGTAAAACTTACCGGGGCGGGGGTTCATCTACTGAAGGAAGGTAGAGAGATTATTGCAAAAGCGGAAAAAATCGAAAAGGAAGTTCGTTCTATCGGTAAACTCAAGGCGGGAGGACTTAGTATAGGTTTTTCCACGACTACTTTTATGGCGAGTTTGCCTCAGATCATTAACGAATTCCAAGATCGTTTTCCTCGGATCAAATTACAACTTCAACAAGAGACTCGAAATAGGATCATTAAGGGATTAAAATCTGCTCAATTTGATATTTGTTTTTTAGAAGGAGTAGTTTCTGATCCTCGTTTGGAAAAACATCCGGTCCACGACGAGGTGCTCGGTGTTCTTGTTCCTAAAAAACATCCTCTTGCTAAAAGGGAAGAGATCGAGTTTAAGGAATTAAAGGACGAAACAATCATATTACATCCTAAAAAAGACTCAGGAAGTTTTTACGATACGATCTCTTCTCTTTTTAAACAAAGTGGGATCAAACCCAAGGTTTACGTAAAGAATGAAAGAGAAAGTTGTCCTATCTTGGTTGCGACCGGCAAAGGGGTTTCTTTGACAATTTTAGGAGCACAGAATTTTGCACCTGCGGATACTAAATTTGTTCCGATCAAACAATTATATTTGCCAGTCTCCGTTTTTTATATTCCGGAAAATCAAAACCCTTCTTTAAAAACTTTTTTAAGTTTCGTATCCGAAAGTAGTTTTATCAAAAACAAACATGCAGAATGCCTGATGGATGTTATGAGGCTCTGATTTTATTCGGTCCAGGCGACTTGGATCTCTCTTGGACCAACAAATGGAAGTCTTCCGTGAGAAACTGAATAATTGTCTATATAAAGAATATCATCCTTCTGCCAGGAGAAAATTTGAATATTCTTCCAAAAAACATTTACGATGGTTTTTATATCTTTATTAGAAATTTCCGATCCATCTCCGTAGGTCGCGTGAACATCTAAATCTTCGGACCTACTGAATAGTTTTTTGATCCCGGTCAATAGATTTAAGATCAGATAGACTCCTAATCCTCTGAGTGTTTTCTGTCTTTTGAAAATATATTTGTATTCTAATCTTGGAGAATCTATATGAAATGTTTGGCTATGGTTATGCCATGCTTTAGAACCTGCGATCGGATGTTTCCTAACACCAACTTGAGAATTAATTAATCTTAATTTATTTCCAGGCAACCATTCATGGTCGAAGTTCTGTTTTTTTATCTCCTTCTCCGCTTCTTTTTTATCTACCGTCTTGAACATTTCACTCCAAGGTTTGGTTTTCCATAAGCTATAACGAGAAGCTCCCGGGCCGTCATAATGTCGAATATACTTAATACCTTGCTTTTCTACTTTATCCGAAATATGAGAAGGCATTTCTCTCAAAACAGTTCTTAGATCTGTGATAGGAGTTTCCCCGTTTTTGGAAGGCGCCACCTTAGCATAAAAGAAAAGTTTTTTAGGAGGTTTATTTAAGAAACTCATCTCCGCATGTTGCATGATCGGATATGAGGAAGGAAGTTCACTCGCAGTATGAACAAACTTAGTCTTCTTATCTCTGGGAGAAGTTCCCAAATACGCTTCCGATAAATTGGAATCCAGGCCCAAAGCGATCTTTTCGAAATTTTCGGAAGAACCTATATTAAATCCTCTGAATAGAATGGCGCCATAGATCAACAAATCTCTTTGTATTTCCTTATGGTTCTTCTTGATCCAATCAGTCAGATGTTTTAGATCTGCTTTTTCCGGAGAAGAAGGAGAATAAACAATAGGAAGATTTAAACCTTTGATCAGGTTTTTGGAAACTTCTTCCGAAGTTTTGGAGGGTCTGGTTTTCTTCTTTGATAAATTCGCATTTTTGGTTAGGGCTTTCTTTTTCCCCGATATTCGAACAATACTAGTAGCAGACATATTGAATCCCCTTAAAAACCACTTCAGTGAAAGTCCAGGTTTGCTTCGATTCGTATATCTAATATATTGGAATAAAAATCGTTATTATGGATAATGATTTATGCAAATGCATATTATAATGTGCATTCGTTCAAAATTTAGAGGTGGCTTGGAAACTGGATCGACTTGGGGCCTTTTATCATAAAACTTCCTCCAACTTATGAAATTATCCAAATTATTAATAGCGAATCGGGGAGAAGTTTCTATCCGAATTGCAAGGGCTGCCTCTGGGTTAGGAGTTCCTACAGTCTCCATATATTCGGAAGATGATGCTAATTCCAGACATAGATTGACGACCGATGTTTCCATCCCTCTAAAAGGAAGAGGAGCCAAAGCCTATTTGGACCAAGAAGAGATACTTTCTATCGCGCTCAGAGAAGGTTGTGATTCCATTCATCCAGGTTACGGATTTTTAAGCGAGAATTCAGGCTTCGCAAAAAGATGTGAAGACTCTAAGATCAATTTCATCGGGCCAGATCCCAAGACACTTGAGATCTTAGGCGATAAATTGAAAGCGGTATTGCTTGCAGAATCTTTAGGAGTTCCTACCTTGCCCGGACTTCGCAAGGTAATCGATCTGAATGAAGCGAAAGAATTCCATTCTAAAAATGGAATATTCCTCTTAAAAGCGATTGCAGGGGGTGGGGGAAGAGGAATTAGGATCGTAAGAAACTCCGAAGAATTAGATACAATATTCAAGAGTTGTTCTGAAGAAGCATTACATTCATTTGGAAATCCTAATTTATACGCGGAAAAATATCTATCAATCGCAAGGCATGTGGAAGTGCAGGTTTTAGGCGATGGTTCCGGTAAGGTTCTCCATTTTTGGGACAGAGATTGTTCTCTCCAGAGAAAAAATCAAAAACTACTCGAGATCGCACCTGCTCCAGTTTTAGATCCTAAGCTCAGAGAACAGATCATCTCATATTCTTTGAAGATCGCTTCTCATCTTTCTTACAGAAGTTTAGGCACTTTTGAATTTTTGATCAGTCCTGACTCCGAGATCTATTTTATAGAATCCAATCCTAGATTGCAGGTGGAACATACGATCACTGAGGAAATAACAGGAGTAGATCTTGTAGAAGCCCAACTGGAGATTGCTTCTGGAAAATCTTTTCAAGATATCGGATTAGAACAAAAGAATATAGAATTTCCTAAAGGGTATGCGATCCAAATCAGGATAAACTCCGAAACCTGGGATGAAAAAGGAGAGATCATTCCTTCTTCCGGGAAAATAAAAGTATTCGAACCCAGTTCTGGTCCCGGTGTTAGGGTGGATAGTTCCGTATATTCAGGTTATGAGGTCGGTCCCAATTTTGATTCCCTACTTGCGAAATTAATCGTTCATTCTAAACATACGGATTTTTCAAAACTTATCCATTCTGCTTACCGGGCATTATCCGAATTTAGGATAGAAGGTATCAAAACAAATCTTCCACTTCTTCTAAATGTATTCAAAAGGAAGGAACTGGAATCTTATTCCGTTTGGACAAAGTTTATAGAAGAGAATATCTCGGGACTTACTAACACGCGATCAATAGATCATAAAAAATATAATTTTGATCCTGTTCAGAATGAAAATTTAGAAAATTTTAAAATAAAAGAGGAAATTCCAGAAGGATTGATCTCTTTTCATTCTCCCATGACTGGAAGTCTTATCGATATTTATCCGAAAGAAGGAGATCCTATTCGAAAGGGAGAAAAACTTGTACTTCTTTCTTCCATGAAGATGGAACATCTATTACATTCCGAGACAACTGGAATTATAGAAAAAATTTTGATCAAGCCTGGAAAGGTTATATCGGAAGGAGAAGCGCTCGTTTGGATCCGACAGGAAGATCTGGAACATTCTTCTTTTCATCATGAGGAGAAAATAGATCCGGATCAAATTCGTCCCGACCTGAAAGAAGTCCTAGATCGTTTACTTTTGAATGAAGATGTTTCTAGACACCAAGCCGTTTCTAAACGTCATAAGAGAGGACAAAGGACTGCAAGGGAGAATGTGGCAGATCTTTGTGATCCAGGAAGTTTTGTAGAATACGGGAGTCTCGCCATTGCAGCTCAAAGAAGAAGAAGGTCCATTGAAGAATTGATCAAACTGAGTCCTGCAGATGGACTTATCGCAGGTCTTGGGACTGTGAATACAGAGTTATTCGATCCTCATGTAGCCAGAGCTTCCGTACTAGCTTATGATTATACGGTTTTTATGGGAACACAAGGCGCAATAAGTCATAAAAAGACGGACCGATTTTTGGAAATGGTAGAAAGCCAAAAACTTCCTTTGGTATTTTTTACGGAAGGAGGGGGAGGTCGTCCCGGGGAAGTGGATGTTCCTGCAGTTGCAGGTTTGGATCTGCATACATTTCGAAAATATGCAGGCTTAAAAGGAAAAAGTCTAAGGATCGCAATCGCTGCAGGTAGATGTTTTGCAGGGAATGCCGCATTATTCGGCGCAAGTGATATTCGGATCGCAACAGAAGATTCTAATATAGGAATGGGCGGTCCTGTGATGGTAAAGGGTGGAGGCCTCGGAAATTTTTCCGCGGAAGAGATAGGTCCTGCAGAAGTCCAAACCAAAAACGGTGTAATCGATATATTGGTAAAGAATGAAGAAGAAGCGGTCTTTACAGCGAAAAAGGCTTTATCATATTTCCAAGGGAATATCAAAAAATACGAATATAAGGACCAGAAAATTTTAAGGACATTAATTCCAGAAAACCGTCTTAGGTCCTATGAGATCCGCTCCGTCATTTCTTCCTTGGCGGATACTGATTCTGTCCTGGAATTTAGAAAAGATTTTGCAAAAGGAATCGTTACTTCTCTTATACGAATAGAAGGTAGACCCTTCGGTCTGATCGCTAATAATTCTAGTCATCTTGGCGGAGCAATCGATGTGGAAGGAGCGGAAAAAGCTTCCGAGTTCGCGGAATTCTGTGATTTGAACAAACTTCCTATATTATTTCTTTGTGATACACCTGGCTTTATGGTAGGACCAGAAGCAGAGAAGAGGGGACTTGTGCGTAAAGCTGCAAAATTTTTTGAGGCCGGCGCTTCTTTGCAGGTTCCTGTGTTTACAATTGTTCTCAGGAAAGGGTATGGCTTAGGTGCAATGGCAATGGCTGCCGGCAGTTTTCATTCTCCTGTATTTACAATTTCTTGGCCGACCGGCGAATTCGGTGCAATGGGAATAGAGGGAGAAATTAGAACCGGTTACCAGAAAGAACTTTCAGAAGTAAAAGATTGGAAAGAGAGACAAATTTTATTCGAACGTTTGGTTGCCGAAGCTTATGAAAGAGGGAAGGCAATCAATATGGCCTCCTATCTGGAAATAGATGCAGTAATAGACCCGGCAGAATCCAGAAAATGGATTTTGAGAGGTTACGATTCCTGCATTTAGAGAGATTCCAGCTGGAAATAAATGTTTTCTGACTTAGCAGAAAGATCTTGATTAGATCCGGATCTGTGTTTTCATTTTCCCCTCACCTGGGAGGTATTCATGTTTAGAAATCCTAAAGCTAAAATTATAGCTTTATTTACCGTGATCGCTTTGACCGTTTCCTTCTCTTATTTAAGCGCTCAGACTTTGAACGTTTATGGAACTTATAAAGTGACAGGTACAAATCCGAATGGAAGCAAATACAAAGGAAGTGTTACGATCACTTTGAATGAGGATGGGTCTTACAATTTCGAATGGTCCGTAGGAAATAGTTTTTCAGGAACAGGTACTTTGAGTGGAAGCACTTTAACAGTGGATTGGGGTGATACTTACCCGGTAATTTATACTGTAAAGAGCGGAGGAAGTCGATTGGAAGGTACTTGGGGAAATGGGACGGGTACTGAGATCCTAACCAAATAAGATCTATTGATACAAAAAATCCCCGTGAATACGGGGATTTTCTTTATTATTCTTTTCTAATTCTTTTCGACTAGATCGAAAAATCTTCCATATATTCTACATATACTTTAGCTTTTTTAATCCTGAGATATACTGTTTCGCCAGGTAATAGATTTAATTCTTTAAAATTAGATTGATCCAGTAAGGACTCGATCAGGGTTCCTGAATCCAAACGTTTTAATTCTATTCTTACATTTCTACCTGTAGAATGGATATATTGGATTTCAGCTGGAATTCCTTGGGTGGAAACTCTGGAAATTTCCACATCATAAGGTCTAACGTATGCAACTGCTTCCTTGTCCACCACGTCGGAATGTTCCGGAGTAGCTACATCTATATCGCCTATCTTTGCAGTCCCTTCATGGATC
Source organism: Leptospira andrefontaineae (assembly GCF_004770105.1). Classification (NCBI taxonomy): domain Bacteria; kingdom Pseudomonadati; phylum Spirochaetota; class Leptospiria; order Leptospirales; family Leptospiraceae; genus Leptospira; species Leptospira andrefontaineae. The sequence continues at coordinate 9,098 of NZ_RQEY01000023.1, forward strand.
CTTCCATGGAATAGATTCACATCTCCTAAAAAGTGAAAAACGAAAGGTGTTTTAGGTTTATTATAAACTTCGTCAGGAGTACCGATCTGTTCTATTTTACCGGATCTTAATATTACTATGGAATCGCTGACTTCTAACGCTTCTTCCTGATCATGCGTTACGAACACACTTGTGATATGGATCTCGTCGTGAAGTCTTCTGAGCCAGGTGCGTAATTCTTTCCGTACTTTTGCGTCCAAGGCCCCGAAAGGTTCATCCAAAAGTAAAAATTTAGGTTCTATAGCCAAAGCTCTTGCTAAGGCCACTCTTTGTCTTTGTCCTCCGGATAATTCGAAAGGAAATCTTGCATGGAAATTTTCCAACTGCACTAATTTCAAAAGTTGAAATACTTTCTCTTGGATCTCTTCTTTGGAAGGTCTTGTGGATCTTGGACGTACTTTTAGACCGAAAGCAATATTTTCAAAAATTGTCATATGACGGAAGAGTGCATAATGTTGGAATACGAATCCTACTCCTCTGTCCTTAGAACTTTTGGATTTGGATCTTTCTCCGTTGAATAATACTTCTCCTTCGTCGGGAGTATCTAATCCAGCGATGATCCTGAGAAGTGTAGTTTTTCCACTTCCGGAGGGTCCGAGTAATGCGACTAGATTCCCATCCGGGATTGTCAGGTCCACTTGGTCCAAGGCCTGGAATTTTCCGAATCGTTTGCTTACATTTCGAATTTCAATAGACATTCTATTCTCCTAGGATTTGGAAACCTGAACATTTGTATTTTTTTCTTTTCCGAGACCGGTTGTTTCTGGGATCTCTATTTCTTCTTTGCGATGAAGATTTCTTTCTAAGATTGTTTTTAAGAGTAGAGTTAGTAAGGAAAGGAATACCAGAACAGAAGCGGCGGAAAATGCCCCTACCGAGTTGTACTCATTATATAACATCTCTATCTGCAAAGGAAGAGTGTTTGTCTTTCCGCGAATATGTCCGGATAATACGGAAACCGCTCCGAATTCTCCCATTGCTCTCGCATTACAAAGAATGAGTCCGTATAAAAGTCCCCATTTGATGTTCGGAATGATAATTTTGATAAATGTTTGGTAGAGGGAAGCCCCGAGCAAAATTCCAGCTTCCTCTTCTTCTTTTCCCTGGCTTTGCATTAATGGGATCAATTCTCTTGCAACAAACGGAAGTGTGATAAATACGGTAGCGATCACGAGTCCCGGAGTATTAAATACGATCTTAATATTCCATTCTTCTAATATATCTCCCATCCATCCTTGTTTTCCGAAAAGTAATAGGAAAATCAGACCGGAGATTACCGGAGAAACTGCAAATGGAGAATCTATGATGGTGAGTAGGATATTTTTACCGGGAAATTCGAATCTGGTTAAAAGAAATGCAGCAATCAATCCGAATGCAGTGTTTAAAGGAACTGCAATACCGGCAACCTTCAATGTCATTATCATCGCAGCAATTGTATCGCTGTCCTGCAGCCCTTTTAGATAAGCCTCCCAACCTTGAGCGAATGCTTCTAAGAAAACGACTGTGATCGGTAGGATCAAAATAATAAATGCAAGAACTAAGACCGAAAAGATCAAAGCAAAGCGGATCCAAACGGATTCTGTTTCTTTCATCCTAGTCTCCTTGAGGCTCTGTTTTGGAGATAATTGATCCCGAACATGATCGTAAAGGAGAGGACCAACATCAATACTGCGATCCCGGTCGCCTTTGCATATTCGTACTGTTCTAATTTGGTAACTATGAGTAATGGAAGGATTTCAGTTTTTCCCGGAAGGTTTCCTGAAATAAAAACAACCGATCCATATTCTCCAATACCTCTTGCGAACGCCATACTGGTTCCTGCAAGTAGAGAAGGAATTAACTCAGGCAAGATCACCTTAGTAAATGTTTGGAATCTGCTAGCTCCTAAACAATAAGCGCTCTCTTCCAATTCTTTAGGAAGATCTTCCAAGATAGGTTGGACTGTTCTTACAACGAATGGAAATCCGATGAATACTAAGGCGATTACGATCCCGATCGGAGTGTATGCGATCTTGATCCCATAAGGTGTAAGATATTTTCCAATAAATCCGTTGGGAGCATAAATTGTGGTAAGCGCTATCCCTGCAACTGCAGTAGGAAGAGTGAATGGTAGATCCACGAGAGAATCTAAGATCTTTTTTCCCGGAAAATCGTAACGAACCAAAACCCAGGCGAATAAAAATCCAACAAATAGATTGATAACAGCTGCGACTCCACCCGCTCCGAAGCTCAAATATAAGGCCTGCTGGATTCGATTCTCAGAAAAAACTTCCCAGAGTCCGGATACGCCTAAGGTCGCAGATTTAAAGAATAATGCGGATAATGGAATGATTACTAGAAGGCTTAGGTAGAAGACTGTGAGTCCTAAGGATAGACCAAAGCTTGTTTTAGAATAAGGACGAAAAATTAGTTTCAAACGGGAAACCCTTTGGGTCGATTCTTGAGAAACGCCCTATTTCGTCAAACCAAGAGCCGCCCTAAGGCGGCTCCCTTTTTGTAAGTGGTCAGTTGGAGTTCCTACTTACTTTTTTGCTTCGCCATAGATGGAGTCGAAAAGACCGCCGTCAGCGAAATGTTTCTTATGAGCCGCCGCCCAGGAACCTTCAATAGTTCTTACATCGAATAATTGAAGTTTTGGGAATTTTGCAACATTCGCTTTTAGGATAGCTGCATCATTTGGACGGAAGAAATGTTTAGCTATGATCTCTTGTCCTTCTTTGGTGTATAAGAAATCCAAGTACGCTTTTGCCACTTCAGTGGTTCCTTTTTTAGCAGCTACTTTTTCAACGATTGCTACAGGAGTTTCAGCTAGGATACTTGTGCTTGGATAAACCACTTCGAATTGAGCCACTCCACCGTTCGCTTTTCTGGACTCGGATAGAGCAAGTTCTGCTTCATTTTCCCAAGCAAGAAGAACATCACCGATTCCTCTTTGAACGAAAGTAGTTGTGGATCCTCTTGCACCGGTATCAAGAACGGAAGTGTTCTTATAGAGGTTTTTAACGAACTCGATTGCCTTTTCTTCGGTTTTGTATTGTTTCTTAGCAAAACCCCAAGCTGCTAAATAATTCCAGCGAGCTCCACCTGAAGTTTTAGGGTTTGGTGTGATCACTCCGATCCCTGGTTTTACAACATCATCCCAGTCTTTGATCGCTTTAGGATTACCTTTTCTAACTAAGAAAACGATAGTAGAGTAGTATGGAGTAGAATGGTTCGGGAAAGCTTTCTCCCAATCTTTGGAAACAGATCCACTGTTAGAAACGATGCTGTCGATATCATAAGCGAGTGCAAGAGTTACTACATCTGCTTCTAATCCATCGATTACCGCTCTTGCTTGTTTTCCGGATCCACCATGGGATTGTTGGATAGTAAGGTCTTTGCCGGATTTCTTCTTCCAAGATTCTACGAATTTCTTATTAATTTCTTCGTAAAGCTCCCTAGTTGGGTCGAAAGAAACGTTTAATAGGGTGTCTTCTGCAAAGGCAGAGAAGGAGAAAATACTGATTAGAGCCAGAGCGCCGATTCCTTTGGCAATTGACCGTAGTATAGAATGATTAGATTTTGCTTTCATATGGTTCACTTTTACGTCCCTTCCGACAGTAAGCCGGAATTTTTATCCAATAAATTGGATATTTATCTGTTATAGTCGGAATATGCTTCTTTTTGTCAAGAAGGGTTTTATATTTTAAAACATTTTTTTCCTATTTTGAACGCTTTTTTGATTCGATCCCTCAGACTTCGGTTAAAGCGGATTTTCCAAAAAATGAATAAGGCATTTTCCTTCTTAATTCTGGTATTTCTCCCATACTTCTTCTCAGGATGTTCCGAATCTTCGGCAAAAGTAGACCATCCAGCTCTCGTCCAGGGAATACTCGAGTTAAAGAATTATGATTTGGAAGAGCAAGGTCCAATTCTACTTTCCGGCCTTTGGAAATTCAGATGGTTGTATTGGAAAAGTTCCGGATTAGAGAGCCAGAACTCATACGAAATAGTTAGTGTACCTTCTTCTTGGAACGGAAAGAACGGTTCTAGAATAGGAGAAGGTTACGGAACCTACGAACTTAACATAAAACTAAATCGAAATTACGGAGAACTTGCATTTGCACTACAAGAACAAAGTTCTTCTTACTTTTTGTACGTGAACGGCAAACTTTTAGCTTCTTGCGGAGAAGTCGAATTTCCTTCTACCTCGGATATCACTATCTTCGAAGTCAAACCTGCCTGGTGTAATAAACTAGTGAAATTCACTCCGGATAGTGAAGAGCTGCAAATCGACATGCAGATCGCGAATAGGGATCATAGGCTAGGAGGTTTTTGGGCACCAATCCGATTCGGAACTGCATCCAGTATGGAGAAAACCTGGAACGCGGAAAGATTTTTGGATCTATTCTTAGCAGGCGGATTATTCTGCATTGGATTACTTCATCTTATCTATGCCGTGGTAAGAAGGGGAGAAGCCGCTTCCATGTATTTCGGCACCTACTGCGTGATCATGGCTGCAAGAGGTCTATTCTCAGGCACTCGAATTATTTCAGAATATCTTGATTTTCTAAAATACCATCATTATGTACGGATAGAATACGTTACGTTTTATCTTGCAATCCCTGTTTTTTTAAGTTATATACTTTCCGTTTTCCCTAGAGAGTTAAAACGAATTCTAGTAGATCTTGTTTGGTGGATTGCGATCGGCGCATGTATTGTGGTCCTTGTCTTCCCGGTAAGAATATTCACATTCACTATTACGATCTATTATTTGGTGGCGTTTCTTGCAGGAACTCTCGGATTATTCTCTCTTACTAAAGCAGCCTTAAGAAGAAGAAAGGGTGCGCTCATAATACTTGCCGGTTTCGTATTCGTGTATGCCGCTATGATCCACGATATCTTATACGCCACATTCTATCTGGACACAGGATATTTTACGAATATCGGTGCATTCGTATTTATAGTTGCTCAATCCGTATTCTTATCCATTAGAAGTTCTGAAAGTTTGGATAGACTTTTGGATCTTTCCAGGAATTTGGAAAGAAGGGTAGAAGAAAGGACTAAACAACTCCGAAATGCCCTCCGCCTTATCCAAAATGATCTGAATGTTGCGAGAGAGATCCAAAAGGGACTCTTAAATTTAGAGGATACTTCTGCAAAAAAAATCGGGAATATCAAATTCGGGAGCTTGCATAAACCTCTGGCGGAAGTTGGTGGAGATCTTTATGATATCGCAGAACTTCCAAGTGGGAAGATACGTATTTTCCTAGCGGACGCAACCGGCCACGGAATACAGGCAGCACTCATCACAATACTGATCCGCAGTGTTTATGAAGATCTAAGACTAAAAGAAGAAAGTCCCGGAAAATTGCTCTCGGCGATCGGCTCTCAGTTTCACGGTAAGTACGGAAATGTGTCCACATTCTTCTCCGCATCCATCCTGGAAATTTCTCCTGATGGAGAAAAACTCACTCTTTCTTTAGCAGGATCTCCTCCAGTCTTAGTCCAGACAAAGGACGAAGAACATATAATTGAATGTGAAAATCCGTTAGTGGGTCTTTTGGAAAATTTCCATTTCGAAGATAAGGAGATCCTTCTCACTCCGGGTTTTAGAATACTTTGTTTTACGGACGGACTCACAGAATCTTCCAGGCTTCCCGGAGATTTTTACGGAATAGAAAGAGTATTGGCTTACCTAAGAACTGGAGATTCTCAAAGTTTAGAAGAATTATTAAGCGGCATCCAAGAAGATCTATTCAGATTCTTAGGAACTTCTGAACCCAAAGACGATATACTAGTCTTGGGAATAGAAGACCAACGTTCCTAAGTTAGTAAAACATTTCTTCTTTCGAGAATATTGGATCGTTTTCTAGTTTTATTGTATTGGACCCCGAAAATGATGGTTAGAGAGAAGGTGAACGGGTCCATACTTTTAGAATGGATCCCGAAATCGTTACCTTGTAGAGGACCCTATGGCATTCAAGCTCGACGGGGCAAAATTCCCCACCTTGGAAGAGTTGATTACGGCTCTGTATCCATTGTATGCGGACAAGATGAGCGAAGCTGAATTTAGAAAGTACGTTCAGGAGAATGTGAAAGAGGAATAGTCTTCCTCTTTTTGCCCCGATCCTTCGGGGCTAATCCTTCCCTCTTAATATCCAGTTTTGCTTGTCAATTATAGGGGTTTTCCTTACCCTCTCGGCATGCCTTTTTTTCAGAAAAAATGGAGACTTGCTCCCGCTTGGCGAAGGCCATTATTGCTTCTCGCCTCATTCTTAGTTCTCATTATCAAATTCAGGTTCTTATTTAGCGAAGATACTCTTTCGGGTTGGAGCCTTCATGCCCAAACCCATTTGGCAGAGATCTACGATTCATTTTTGGATAACGGGCAATCTTTGGGTTATGATAGCCGCTGGTTTTCCGGGATGCCGGTCTTCTATTTCCAGCCTCCATTCTTCTATTTTTTAGTCGCTGTACTTCATAAAACTGTCTTCTTCTGGTCCTCACTTTCTCTTTCTTTCAATATAGGAGTTCTACTTTCTATATTACTTTTTACATATGCATTTATCAAGTTCAGTCTTTTGCTATTGAGTGAAACAAACCATAGAGCAAACACGGTGATGCTCGCGATGTCTGGGCTTTTGTTCTTCTTTTTATGCGCAGGAGAAGAGCCGTTCGGACTTTCTTTAGTTGGTTTGTTCAGCGGCTCTGTGACCGGATTTTTCGGACTCGGTTGGAGTTTATTAGGTTTTTATTATTTAGAGAAATATAGGACCACCGGTAAATTATCCTCTCTTTCTAAATATCTGGTAGTTAGCGCTTGTGTTTATTATTCCGATCTTCCTTCTTCCTTATTCTATCTTGTTTCTCTCTTGATTTATTTCTTATTTTTGGGAGAAGAGTTGGGGAAAAGAGCATTCTCAATTGCATTCTTCATTCCTTTGATCGCGGCCACACCGGTTTGGTGGAATTTTTTGAAATATTCTTCCTATCGCGCAGAAACTTTCCCAATGGATACTACTCCTGGATTGATCTCCATTTTAGGTTCGGAAGCCTTAAGACCGATTTGGGAAGGAAGTGGAGTCATCGCTTTCTTATGGAATTTTATTATAGGACTTCATTGGACACAGGTAGTGTTCCCTGCTTTATTCTTACTCGGAATTCGTTCTATTCTAAAACGTAAAATTTTTCCTCCCGCATCCAGATTTGTGTTCTTTGCAAGTTTGATCTTTTATTGGATCGGAGTAGATACCTCTCTTTCTAAGTTTTTCCCAGGTTTAGGATTTCCTTGGTATAGAGCATTGGATCTTTCTTTATTATTTTTAACTTTATCCGGTTTGGAAACAGCGGTTCATTTGCTTAAAAATAAAACTTCTTCTTCGGTTGCACAATATTCAGTCTCTGCACTTTTGTTTTTTGCATTAATAAGATTTTTCTTATGGCATCCTGAATTGGAATGGAAGGAGAATACTACATTTTTAAAAGACAGTTTCTCCGCTATGGAGATGAAAGATGTAGAAGTTGCACTTTCGGAACTTCCTAAAGATTCTAAAATTTTTCCGGAAATAGATTCTCATAGAAAATGGGGGGACAGTCCTTTTACATTAGGGCTCTTGATCAGAAGGGCAGGACATAGGAACCTATTGGGAATGGAGGCGGATGCTTCCTTGACTTCTCTTGCGCTTCAACCTTATTTAAGTCGTTATCTGCCTTGGACTGCCTGGAAAAAAAATCCAGGCTACGAAGAGGAACTTTCTTTGGAAGACGCAGGCATAGGATTACATCGATTTTTGCAGGCGAACGGAACTTCTTATATTATAGGTTCCACCGAAAAACTTTATAAAATTCTAAAATTAAATCCGACTCGTTTCGAATTATTAAAAGGTTGGGTAAATAGAGAAGGTCTGCGTACGAATGATTCACCTTCTGAAACATACGAAAAAGAATTAGAGAATAAATCTTTCTTATTCTTATTTAAGGTGAAAAATCCGGGGGCAGATATTGCTGTTTTGACTGAAAAACCTTGGGGAGTCGCGGATTATAAGGAACTGAGCGGAGGAAAATCACTTCGCCCTAAAAGATTCTTGTATAATACGAACGAGGCAATCTTGCATGAAGGATTAGATGCGGGGATCGTATTTGCTCGTATTGGTAGAAAAGAGATAGAGGCTATCGGTCCAAATTATAACAAATGGTTCCAAGGTTTACTGGTCCTGAATGTTCCGAAAGAAGATAATGTTTGGAAGGAAGAATTCAAATCCAAATACGGAGATCTTTCTTTCTCGGATCGAAACGAATTTTTAGGCAGATTTTTTCCCGTAAAAGAAAAACCGAAAGAGCCGGTATTACTTCCTGAACTTCCGATTTTACCTCGTATTTTTTCGGATGAAGAAGTTTTTGCAGGATCTGAGACCTCTTCCGTTGAAAAACCGGAACAATCTACATTAGAAAATCATAATTGTAAACTTGTTCGAAGATCCTTTTTTCCGAGCTGGGAAGATGCGGAAGGTGGGATCTTATTCCAAACCCAAAGAAACGAAATTTTGGTCTGTTCGGGGAAACAAAACTCCGATCTGAAGTTTGTTAAAGGGAATTCGATCTTCTTGACCATTATTCTTTTCCTTCTCCCTATATTCTTCATATTCTCTTCCTTTGTGAAAGGAAGGTGGTTTTTCCGTTGAGGAATCCGTACGGCAATAAACCGTACTCTAAACTTCAATTCGTTTCGAATTCACTTTTGGTGTTATTCGGAAGTATCCTTCTTTTTGGGCTCTGGCAAAAATGGAGCCTTTATATTTGGGGAAATATTTTCATTCACGGCTTAGAAGGCGGGTTGGTCGGAGCGATTTGTGATTGGTTTGCTGTTTGGAAAACTTACAAAGCTGTAGAATCGGAAAGCGAGACAATCGCGGAAGAAATCGGCCATTGGGTATCTTCTGACCTGATCAGCGAACATAAATTAAAATCCTATTTAGACGGGATCTTAGATGAACCCGAAAATATCCAGGCGATCAGGGAACTTTTAGACAAATATCTAAAAGGAGAAAAAGAAGTCAGAGAATTCCTGAACCTGATCTGGGATAAAATAGAAGAAGATATAGTATTATATGTTTCTAATTTTAAATTTTCAGGAGCAGATAAACAAATCTTACATGAATTGAATAGTCGTAAGGAGATACTCTCCACTGTTCGATTTTTAGTGGGAGAAACCTTGATGAAGGTTTCTGATCATCAGGATTTTGGAGAAAGGGTCCAAAGAATTACCAAGGGCCTTTCTTTTCTTGCAAAACCTTTAATTTGGCTTATCGATCCGCAAAAAAGGATCAAAGAATTCGGAGAGGGTTTAAAAGAAGGAAAAGATTTCGAGACGGAAGAGGAAGAAGTCCTATTCGAATTATATTCTATATTCTCCGAATGTGTGGAATTATACATAGGTTCCTGGAACGAATTCCCTGTCGAGAGAAGAGAAGAAGCAGTGCGTGCCTTAGCGGATTTTGGCAGAGAACAATTGAATCGATTGATCAGCGAAGTGGTCCTTACCCATAAGGAAGAAATTTCCAGATTGGAAAATCTGAGAGAATACGGACCAATCCGTTCTTTCTTGGAATTTTTAAGTTCTAAAACAAACGAATCTGTTTCGGAATATGTGGGAGAACAGATCTCTAAAGGGCTGAAATTATTGGAGCCCAAACAATTCAGGGAAAATTTAGAACTCAAAACTAGAAGGGTCTTGGAGAAGATCAGGATTAATGGAAGTTTATTAGGTTTTTTAGTTGGATCTGCAATAGGATGTGTCGTCTTATTATTCGAAGGAAAATTGGGGTTATAATCTCTTGCATAATTTGCGGGTTATTGTTTAGTATTCAAGATCATGGAACTAAAGCGGATTTATATTCTTCTACTTTGTGTAGTATTGAGCGGATGTTATTCGAAGACAGTCTTCTTCTTTCAAAATATCCGAATGAAACCTCTTCCTCCTCAGGTAGAGCAAAGTTTATACAAACAGAATGAAAAAGGATGTAATGAAAATATCCGTAATATTCTGAAAAGAATTCCTGAAAAAAATCCTACAGCCACACATATCCGGGATCTGGAGATTTTCCAATACGACCAAGGAATGTTCGATACATGTTATCGACTCTATTATGGTTTGGAGATCTCTCAATGAAAGTTTTACATGGGACCTTCTTCCTTTTCTTATTTATATTCACTTACTGTAGTGGCGCTGAAACACTTATATATCGTGTAGAAAGAATTGTACCTGCAAAAGAAAGACCTGTCTTCGCTTCTAAAAGAGTAGAAGGAGAAGATTGTGTAGTACAAATTTTTCCATTCATGTTCGCGAGATACGTTCCCGATCTACAAAGTGCATACAACCATGCGATAGATAAGGCTCCGGCAGGAACCCAATCACTTGCAAGCGGAGAAGTTTATACAAAGGGTTTGTATCTTCCTCCAATCTTTTTGTTCCGTTGTATCGTAGTATCCGGGACTCCTAGTTACGATTAAGGTTCAAAAATAGTTTCTATCCATCTTACTTTTTAATAAGGGCAAATTACTTTAAATTTGAACTATCTGGGATAGGGTCGGTCTAATTGGTATTCGCCCCGAAACGGGGAAAGGAGATAAAAAATGGAAGCGGTAGTTCATAAGGCAGGCACGAGAGGGAAAGTGGATTTCGGTTGGTTGAAATCGAATCACACATTTTCTTTCGGAAGCTATATGAATCCGGAAAGGATCAGATTCGGTTCTTTGCGTGTATTGAACGACGATATCGTTGCCCCGGGCAGAGGTTTCGATCCGCATCCTCACCAAGATATGGAAATCATCTCTATACCGATCAAAGGAGCCTTGGAGCACCAAGACAGTATTGGAACTTCAGGAGTTATCACATCCGGAGAAGTCCAGGTAATGTCTGCGGGAACAGGCATCGTTCACTCGGAGTACAATCATTCTGAAACCGATCCCGTGAACTTCTTACAGATTTGGGTGATACCTGATAAAAGGGGAGCTCAACCTAGATACGATCAGAAAAAATTCCTTCCGGAAGATAGGAAGAATAGGTTCCAGGTGGTTGTGTCTCCTAAAGAATCAGCGGAAGGTCTTTGGATCAACCAAAACGCTTGGTTTTCATTAGGGAATGCAGAAGCCGGAAAGGAACTGCAATACGAGTCCAGGAACAAAAGCGGTGGAGTTTACGCTTTTCTAATATCAGGAAAAGTGAATATTAACGGGACCGAACTTTCAACTCGAGACGGCGCAGGTTTTCCGAGAACGGACCTTCTGAAAGTAAACGCTTTGGAAGATTCTGAACTTCTTCTAATGGATGTTCCTGAAATCCAGTAGGAGGCACTGAGATAGAGAAAACCATCGGTTTTTTCACACGGAGCCACGAAGACACAGAGAGTTTGAGTTTAAAATTAAATAACTTTCAACTTTGTGTCTTTGTGCGCAATTCTCTCAATTCCTCTCGCAACTCTGTTACTTTACTTCAGTTCCCCTGGTTCGATGAAAAAACTTCTGATAGACCCGTCTCTCAATAGACGAATTCCCAATTTTCTCCCAATGGAAGTTTCATCCAAGATCTTATGAAGATCGTCTATCGTGTGGATCTCTTTCTCATCCAAACTAATGATTAGATCTCCGTTTCTGATCCCTGAGCGATCAGCAGGAGAACCAGGTTCTAAAGATAGCACCAAGATCCCCGAATCGGAGCCGATCTTGTTGAAAGTTTTGGTGACCGACGGGATTTTTTGATTTTGACCTGCGATCCCTAAATATCCTCTTTTGACTGCGCCATTCGTGATAAGGCGAGTGATCACATATTCTGCAGTGTTGGAGGCGACTGCAAAACAGATCCCTTGGGCGGGCAAAATGATGGCTGTATTGATACCTATCACTCTTCCTTGGAAGTCTACTAACGGCCCTCCGGAATTCCCCGGGTTTAGGGCAGCGTCCGTTTGGATCACATTGTCTATTAGGCGTCCATTACGAGATCTTAATGTTCTTCCGAGTGCACTTACTACTCCTGCAGTGACTGTGGATTCGAAACCGTAAGGATTTCCGATAGCGACGACTAGTTGCCCAACTTTCAGTCTTTTGGAGTCTGTAAAAGTGGAATGAGGGAATAATCCCCCGTGAACTTTTAGGACAGCAACGTCAGTATGTGGATCGTTCCCGACGAGTTCCGCTTCTTTGCTAGAACCGTCCGCAAGGTTGGCTTTTATTTTAACTGCGCCGTCCACCACATGGCTATTGGTTGCTATAAATCCGTCGGGAGTGAGGAAGAATCCCGAACCGCTTCCACCTTCTCCTTTTTTGTATGTGACTTGTAGGTGAACTACGCTTGGACCTACTGAGTCCACAGCATGTATCACGGATTTGGAATAGGCGTCTAAAATTTCCGCTTCATTCAGTTCTTTATTTGCATTTGTATCATCCTGCTTTTTGAAAGAAGATAGAAAGTCTGCACTTGTATTTGTGAGTAGTACCATAATATTTTTGGACTCCATGTCCAAAAATAAAGTCCCGAAAAGAGCTTAATGGTTTAGAAAAAATGAATTTATTCCTTGAGCAAACTAATCTTGTCACCCAAGTCTTATATCCTGATTACTTTTTCCAATCTTCAGGTTTAGGAGATACAGGTTTATAATAAACAGTGGTAGTTCCTTGAGAGAACATTTCAGGAACTGTCCTTCTCCAATTCACAAAATGAGGGGTTTCTAAATGGGACTTACGTTTGGATTCGCTTTCATAAGCTTCTATGATCAAAAATCTGCCTTCGTCTCCATCGTTTTGTAACAGATCAAATCTAAGAACACCGTTCTCTTTGAGGGATTCTTTGGAAAGTTCACTGCTGATTTCCTGAAATTCTTGGATCCTTTCCGGAAGTATTTTGTAAGAAGAGACTGTAACGATCATAGTCCCCAGTTTCAATATCTGATTTTCTTCTACCAGAAAAAAAAGATAGATGGAATCGGATCAGAATGAAAGCTTTTCCCTTATGAAAATAAAAACTCCAGTAACGGAGATGCTTGGAATCGATTTGCCCATTATCGGGGCGCCCATGTTTCTCGTTTCATATCCTGATCTAGTTGTTGCAGTTTCCGAAGCCGGAGGCCTTGGAACATTCCCTTCTCAGAACTACCGGACCCTAGAGGAATTAAGAAGAGGTTTGGAAAATATCAGATCCAGGACCAAAAAGCCGATCGGCGTTAACTTAATTTTGCATAAGGCTCATAACCCTAACTGGGCAAAACACTTAGAAATACTTTTAGAATTCAAAGTAGAATTGATTATCACAAGTTTGGGAAGTCCTCGTTCCATTATCAACGAAGCAAAATCAGTGGGAACAAAAGTTTTTTGCGACGTAACTACATTAAGACATGCTAATCTAGTAGCTAAGTCCGGAGCAGACGCGTTGGTAGCGGTTGCTCAAGGTGCGGGAGGACATGCAGGAAATATTTCTCCTTTCAGTCTTTTTCCTTATCTGAAAAAAGAGATCGGTCTTCCTGTTCTTGCTGCGGGCGCGATCAGCGGTGGGGCACAAATGGCGGCTGCAATGTCCTTAGGAGCAGATGCCGTTTATATCGGAACAAGACTTATCGCCACTCAAGAAGCCGCCGCTTCTCAAGAATATAAGGAGATGATCGTTCAGTCGGCACCTGAAGAGATCGTTTATACGGAAAAAATATCCGGGATTCCTGCGAACTGGCTAAAACGTTCCGTAGAAAAAGCGGGAGATAATTTCCACAACGAAGGAAGCACGGATATAGATCAGGAATTCAAACGTTGGAGAGATATTTGGTCTGCTGGTCACGGAGTGGCTCAGATCGATTCCATTATTCCGGCAGGAGATGTTGTAAGAGGTATGGCCGCGGAATACGCGGATATCGTAAATAAACTACCTAAACTAGTTTAATATTTTAGAATATTCTAAACCCCCGATTCCGGGGGTTTTTTTGTAACTTATTTCTTATCTGAAAAGCTTACAGGGATTAGGTGGAATACACCAAATACGAAAACCTGAGCCGCGTCTGCGATTTTGAATCCGCCTCTGTCCCCTGCACGAAAGGAATAGATCGCGACTTCTAAAATATGGATCCCTAAGATCACCCAACCTAGAGTGAGAACGATACCATCCAAACTTGGATGTAAATTTACGAGTTGTACGATTCCGCTCAAAACTCCCAACCATAAAAGCCAAAATGCGGCAGTGGAAGCCTTGGATATATTATTCACTAGATTCATTCTTTTCCTCTCGAAAAATCGATTCCGAGTATAGCAATCGATACAGAGGTTTTGGTCAAGAAGAAGTTGGAAGATGCGGAGGGAGAAGAGGCGCAGATTTTTTCACACAGAGACACTAAGTCACGGAGGTTTGGTTTCAGAATCTTGATAACTCTGCGCCTTCGTGGCTCTGTGTGTACAATGTCTCCGGGGCTCTATTAACTCTGTGACTAAGAACCGGATTCTACTTCTATTTTCTCGTCTTGTTCTGCTTCGTTTAAAACTGGGCTTGCTATCTTATCCAAAAGAGACTTTAGGATATCGTAATATGGAAGCACTTTTGGACCGACGGATTTCCCGAATTTGTTCTCATAACTCGTCCTAAGAGTAGCTTCTTCATCTCCTCCCATAAAATAAGAGGAGGAAGCGGTGCCTTCCCAAAGAACGTCTTTCGTATCACATTTTTGGATCTGTGCTTGGATAGAAATTTTGATCCCATCTGCAGAAGGTCCGAATACAGCGGGACTTAGCCATACTAAAAAGGATGGTGTGGTTCCTTTTAGGGCTTCTTCTAATTTAAGAGTAAGAACCCCTTGGGATTTTCCGACAGGAGATTTGCAGTTTTGGTTTTTACTGGAAGGATCCGGATATACGATAAATTCCTTATGGTGAGCCAATTCTTGTTCCGCCATGGATTTTAGAAGAGTTGCCTCGACTTGATTCACTTTGGAACTTGAATCAATTGCTACAGTTAATCTTTTAAATCTGTCCAGAGAAGATTCAAAATTAGGTGCGATCCTAATTTGTTTTACCGCACAATTTGCAAATGAAGTAGAAATTAAAAATAGAAGTATTAGTTTAGATCTCATTTTTTCTTTCCGGTTTTCTTTTTAGGAGCCGACTTTTTCTTAGGAGCTTTTTTAGGTTTCGGTTTAGCAGGAGTTTCTTCTATTACAAATTCAGAAACTGTTTCGGAACCTTCTTCATCCTCAGGGCCTAAACCTAATGGCACTGCCTCATCTTCTTCTTGTTTGCGGCTTCTATATGCTAATTCTAAAATTGCGGGAAGTAAAGTAAGGGCGATCAGTAAACAAGCCGCAATACCTATTGTCGCCACTTTTCCGATGGAGTGTAGGCCTCTTTGATTTGCAAGAAGTAGTGCGCTCCATCCGACCAAAGTGGTTAATGTGGATGCGATCACCGCAGGTCCTACCATTGCCATTGCTTTTACAATATCATGATCTTCTCTGAATCTATAATAGATATAGATCCCGTTTTGTATTCCATATCCTATGATGACCGGGAATACCAGAACATTCATAAAATTTAATTTAAGATCTATAATTGCCATAACTCCTACTGTAACTAAAAGTCCCAATAAAAGTGGTATCAAGGAGAGTAGTGCGGGTAAGAAGGCTCTATAGAATAGTATCAGAACTATGATCACTAACCCTAAGGTAATGAAGAATGCAGCAACACCTTCTCTTTTTACTATCATGATAAGCTGAGCAAATAACATTAAACTTCCAGCCGTATCGGTTTGGAATGTGTAAGATCTGGCTTGAGCTATATCCTTATAAGGTCTATGTTCTAAGATCGTATCTACAGTTCCTGGGAGGATCTTAATGGAGAGAAGTTTTTCCTTTGAGTATGTATTCAAAGCGTTCAATAGAATTTTATTTTCCGCCGTAGAATAGTTCTCTTTGGTCGGATCTATTTCGGATTCTTTTTGAGTTCCTGTGGAATATAGGATCGCATTTAGGGTTCTTCTGGAAATTTTAGGAACTTCCAATCTACCTATTGCGGCAAAGAATTCTAATAATTTTCCACCATGCCATAGAGCTACTTTAGGATAGAGGAATAATAGATGTCCTTTTTCTTTAGAGCTTGCAACTTCCTTAAACTGAGAGGAAAAATAATCCGGAACTGCAGTATAGTCGTAAGGTTTAATGGATAAGAATAATTTTGCCTTAGGTAAATACTTTCTCTGTTCAGGTTTTAAGAAGGAAGCTTTTACAGGCTTCATATCTTTTGCGAGCTGATCCAGAACTTTACGGTTTTCTAATTGTTGAGAATAAGGCGGAACAAAATTCCAAAGAGAAACAACTTGGTCAACGGAACCGGCGATAGATTCAGGAACCGGGTTCAAATAATCGAATACAGCTTCTGATTCTTCTAAACTTTTTACTACAATTGCCTGAGGATCGGAAGAAATATCAAAACGATCCGCGATCTCATCGTATAAGTTTACGGATTCTAAATTTTCTACTAAAAGGTTTCTTCCGTTAACGTCAAATTGTACTTTTGGAGCGAAAACTCCAAAGAGTAACACGAGAACTAAAACGCTTACGGATAAAATGCCCGGTCTAGAATAAAATCTTCTTAATAAACCGGAAGGAGTTTGTTGTTCTTCATTTAAAAGGAAAGATTTGGAAAGGGAAGGGAACCATTTTAAAAGTAAAGCGATCTGTAATGCAGTCACTCCATACATTGCAACTGCGATCAGAACGATCCCATAAGTCGCAATAATCCCGAACTCACTGAATCCTCTGAATTCTGAGAAAGAGAGTACAACGAACGCGGAAGTAGTGGTTAATGCGGAACTAAAAGAAGCAATCCCAGTATGATAAATCGTGTCTTTGATTGCTCTTACTATATTTTGTTTCTTGGTGAATTCTTCTCTGAATCTGTATAAGAATTGGATCCCATAGTCTATCCCAAGTCCCATGAGAATGGACCCGATAATACTTGTGATACTATTCAATTGTCCTATAACGAGTCCGGTTAAACCGAATGTCATGAGTAGTCCGCTGAGAAGAGAGAATAGCAGAATAACTATAAAAAGAGGATTACGGAAAAATAATAAAAGTAAAAGTCCTATTCCTAAGAAAGAAGCGATCCCGATCGGCTTTAATGCCTTAATCAAAGTTTCATAATCATCTTGGTTAAGTTTATAGGCTCCGGTATAACCTGCGTAAATTCCGTCTTTTTCTATCTCCAGGGTTTTTACTAAACCTTGGACTTTAGTGTCTATTTTTTCCAAGAACTCAATGTCAACGAAGGAACCTGTAGGTTTGATCAGAACGATCAGCATCCCTTTTTCAGGTGAAATATTATATTCGTCGAATATATCTCTTTTTGCGAGTTTTTGGTATTTGGAAATGATATCCGTAAAATCCGGATTATATTCCTCATTCGTAAGTTTGATGAAGAATGGATTAGCTTTTTCTATTTCATCATCTATCTTCCGTTTTACTCTTTTACGGATCTCTTTTAGATCTTCAGTTTTTAAGAATAAAGGAAGTCTGTCTTGTAAAAAGGAAACATTATATCTATAAGAAACGTAACGAACTAATTCTTTGTCTTTCAAAACTTCCGTAGCAAGTTTGTCGGAGGCTTTTTTGAGTGCGATCTCTCTCGCCTTGTAATAAGCGATGTTCTTACGTTTTGCCGCGTCAGCTAATTCTAATTCTTTCTTCTGGGTTTCCGGATCGCCGTTACGTTTGGCTTGGAATGCTTTGGTAAGATGCTCCGTCATTCCCTTCTCGTCTTTGAATTTGAGAGCTACGGTATAAAAACCGCTCCCGCCGATCATTTCGATCACACGTTTTGTTTGTACGACGGAAGGGTTGTCAGAGGGAAGAAGTTGAAGATTATCACTGTTAATGGAAAGTCTGGTGGCTAAAAGTGCGGAAATCACCAGAAAGATAAATAGGATTGCGGAAGAAGCGGCCGGTTTGGTTAACACCAACTCGGTCGCTTTAGAAAGAAATTTTCTCATCAGTTCTTAGCTGCTTTTTGTATTAGGGAGATAGTCCCCTTGATTCCGTTTTTCTTAATAGACGGCTCTATGTTTTTAGTGCGGTTAATTTCCGTTGCAAGTTTACCTTCGGTTTCAAAATCGCTGATGTACCAAGCACCTTCGGATTCTGAAAGTATCCAAGCAAATTTGATCTGATCGGAACCCTTGTAAAGAATGGAAGATCCGATCCTCGCCTGTTTACCATTCACGCTAGGTTTGTCGTAAGTGATATCAATCTTATCAAAATATTTTAATGCGATCGGGAATGCCTTATTTACGATATATTCGGATATCCCTTCTTCGAATTCTTTTCTTTCCGCAGCGGAAATTTTATGATCTCCTAATAGTTTGTCGGAGAATTTTCCCACATGGATCAAAGCTAAAGCCTTGTCGTTTTTCTTATAACGGATAAAGCCGATCAATTTTTTAACGGCGGATAACGTCTGCTCTTCTGCCGAAACTTCGGGAGAAGTGGTTTGGGTTTCGTTAGTAGTTTGGGAATCCTGGGCAAAAAGAAGCCCCGAGGAAAGTAAACAAAACAATAAAATTTGAAATAGTTTCACAGATATTACCTAAGGAAGGATCGATCCGGAAATTTTACAATCAGGTAAAAACAGACTGCATACTGGCCGGATAAATTTACAGTAATGTAAGGGGAAGGCTTAAGTCAACGGAAATTAGACTCAATTCGGGCGGAGAAAATCGTAAGCCTGGCTTCCGCAAGAAAATGATAAAACTTTCGGTGTTAGGCAAGTTAGGATAAGAGGATGTTTCGCTTTGTACTGCTCTACTAAAATTTGAACGGTATGTTCCTTTGCCAAATCCGCGGCCCAATCATGATAATTGATCGGTATTCCTGGATGAACAGTTTTAAGACTTCTATGACTGTCGGAGGCATCCTTGTTCAAGCATGCATGGGTTGCAAAGGTATAATTTCCGTGAAGACCTTCTTCCGCATCAAAACAATCACCCGCTTCTTCCGTATGTTCTATGATTGGAAGAAGATTATAATAACCTGTTTGGATCTTTTTCATACTTAGAAAAATCCAAGGATGTTCAATAGGAGCAAGTACGCTCACCAACGGATAATTTTCCGCCCAATTAGAATGAGAATAGAAATCCTGCGCGATATGCAAAGCCATTCCCAATTTAATTAAGCCGGATATATGATTGGATTCTCTATAAGAGTCGTCTTTTAAGCTGCTGAACCGATCGGCACATCCCAGAATATTATCATTATCGCAATGATATGCATCATTATTCATGAAGGCCGCGTCTGCTCTCAAGTTGCCTTGAACGATCAGCTCCATACAATCAGCTCTTAGGTCCCAGCCGGTCTTATCTGCAAATCCTAAGAAAGCCTCTTGGGTAATACTAGTATGAGTATGTGGGCCCTTCTTCCCGAAAGCTCTTAAGGGAGAAAGAGAGGCAAGAAAATATATCGAAAATCCAAGCACCAAAAATTTTAGAAAAATAAAGTTAGTTTTACTGCTCATATATGTAATCAAGCAATTACATATATGAGACCTTGTGTTTTAAGCTAAGTATGCAAATAATTACATAATAGAGAAGAAAATGTTAAATCCTTCTGTGGACATAGGTCGAGACCGAAGTCTATAGACTATATTCTATTTTTTTAATGTAGATGGTGTGAGGTGTTTCGTGTGACTTGAGGATCAGGAACCGTTCTTTTTCCAGTCCAAGATCCCATTGGATTCGAAATATTCTAAATCTTGGACATCATCCAGGTCGGATAATACAGGTAGAAGTCCTACTTGTTTTCTGGCCCATTGAAGTTTTTCTAAACTTCTGGCAAAAACAGTTTCCGTACTCCATTCTATTCCATGAAAAAGTTCAGGAGTATCCGACTTGAGTCCTACCAGATAATAACCTCCATCTTTCGCCGGTCCTAAAACCACATCTTTATGATCTATAATTTGAAATGCTTCTTTTAGATGTAGGAGGTCCAACTCAGGGCAATCACTTCCTATGAGTAGTGCAGGACCGGAACCGTTTTGGAAACAATACAAGAAAGCGTTTCTCATCTTCTCTCCTAGATCTTTTCCTTCTTGTTTGCGAATGAGTAATGGAGAATGTCCCCAACTTCCCAGATCGGATGGGTTAGGGAGATAGGAATCGAACCAAAGGACTTTAGGAACATCCAAGTCCTTACAGGCTGATCTGGTTTTTTCGACCAGGGCCTGATATACTTCTAGTGCGGCTTCTTCTCCTATATTCTTTGCTAAACGTGTCTTAACTTTTCCCGGGACTGGATTTTTCAGAAATATATTCAAGATTGGACCTTTCATTTTTGTCTCCCGAGTGTTATGATCTTAAGGCATCTATTCCTTGGGGGATGTTTTTTCCAAGGATTAACCGAAATAAAGCTATCTTTTGATATGCAGGTTTATTAATTAGAACAAGCTCTTTAAATCTAAAGCAATATGAAAAATATTAAATCTCAAATGTTCATTATTCTATAAGGAGATACTTATGATCTTAAATCTAAAAAGAGGGATTCTACTTATTAGCTTGGGGATCATCCTAACTGGGTTAGTTGGGACCGCTTGCGCGCCCGGAGGAAAAGACCCATTCCTCCCTCTATTCAATCTCGGATACCAATTGGAAAAAAGCAAAACCGGATTTTTTATTATCGTTCCAAGAGGAATTGCACAGTGAAATTACAAAATCGTCGTTCTATTCTTCGTAAAGTTGTTCTGGCTTTACTCGTTTTTTTCGGAATTACTGCTGGTTTTAAATTTAATCCAGGATTTAAGAAGGAAAAAAATCATATTCCGATTTCTTTAAATGTTTCTCTACTTAGGCCATTGCACGCAAGCGCGGACGAATGGGGCTTTGTAAGAGGATCCGCTTCCTGGGCCCGTGGAAATTCTCTCTTCATGGATGATGTGATCGGTTCTATTCAGGCAAATCCAGCATTAGTCTTAGTTGCCAGTGGAGTTAATGGTATTACGCAAGACGGTTTCTCTACAACGTCTGGAACTAATTTTACGATCTCTTTGAAGTTGAACGGAGCTTTTACCGCATCTTCTACTGCATATACCGGAACGAAAACATTCTCCAATTATTTAGAACTGAAGAATGTTGGAACTACCGATACAGCGAATATTGCATTACAATTCTATTGGGATGATGATCCTCGAGATCCTTTACAGGACGGCGCTCTCGTCAGATATCGTTTGCAAATGTTGAACCCTTCTCAAGATGGTGGGTCCTCTGCAGATATAGAAAGTTATGTGTATTCTCCGAATGTTGCTAATGCTTTTTACTCTACTCTTTATCCAAACCAAGGCCTTGTACAAGTATATTCATGGGATGATAAGCTTGCAAACGATAACGAAATTTCTCTCAAGGCACGTCACGGAAGAGTGATCCTGGAAGAAATGGATGAACAAACTGTTTTCTGTTTTAAGGCAATTGTTCGTGTAGACGCGACTGCAAATCTTATTCCTAGCAATACTAATGCAGGACTTTGTACCGGAAGTGCGAGCGATGAATACTATAAACTTGCCTATAGCCAAAAATTGACAGGCAATCTGGAAGTGACCGCTAAATCAGGATGGGAAGAAGGAGCAATAACTTCGGGAGATGGTAATCTGTGCGGTCTTGTTTCTTTAAATTATGGTTTGTTTAATGTAAACGGATTTGTTAAAGACTTAGTTGCTTCCGGAGATATTCCTTCCAGTTACGTTCCTGCTTCCCGAGTTGATGGCTTATATGCAAGAATTGGATTAAGCGGTAAATCGGGGAATACTGGCGATAATAACGGCGTTTTTTGGGACGATACGAGAAAAGCTACCATTGATGCATTAGATATCGTATTCGAATCTTCTCCTCCTCCGTTCGATTGAAGTAGTATAAAACCATCGCTTAATTGCTAGTTAAAACCCCCGGTTCTCGGGGGTTTTTTTATTACCTAAGGCAAAATTTCAATCTTCCGATTGTTCGAAAATTTCAGGATTTCTCAGTTGAGAGAGAATAGACTCTTCCGGAAATTGGCTGAACATTTTCGAATTCGATTTTTTATCGGGGAAATTTGTATAAAGAATATCTAATGAATGTCTCCCTCCTCCATATATCCGTATATGGATTAGATGAGCGGAGAATACTAACAGATCTCCAGGGTTTTGTGTGAATCCATTTAGTAAAACTTCTCCGCAAGAAACGAGTCTTTCAAGCGGAGAAGTGAAAAATTTTGCCGGTTAAGCGGCTTTACTACGGATCTCTTTTACAGGATCAATATCTTTCCATTCTGCAAAATGGTGTCTCTGAGAAAGGAACCATGCTAGTGAAAGTGCACCGAACCCAGCTGCGATGAACGCTGTCCCGGCAGAAACCCCTAAAAGGAAAGCAGCTCCGACCAGAAGTGCGATTCGGACAGGTTCTAGATATAAGGTCCAACGTTTCAGATCTAAAATTCCTCCCACAGTTGTTAAGGAGAATATACTGAAGAAGAAGATCGTGTATAGTAAGCCTGTCGGGATAGAATGCACTTTTACAAGCATTGAGAATGTTCCAACCAGAGTAAGGACAAACCAGGTCACTGCATATGCAGTTAAACTTTTAGAAAGATTTACATCATATTTTTTGAATGTTTTCTCATCAACTTCAGGGATAGGGTATTGTCCTCCTAAATCCTGAGGTCTCCATCCTGGCATTGCTAAGAAGGCTTTGATCTTATCCATGAAACGAGGGCTTTGTTTTGCTTGCTCCCACATTTCCACCCAATAATGAACATTCGCCCATAATGGATTGAAGCTACGAAGAGGTTTGACTGTTCCGTAAACTGGAGTTTCTTCTTCTGCTTGGAATGTTCCGAACCATTTGTCAAAAACGATCAATGTTCCGCCATGATTTCTATCTATATACTTCGGATTGATACCGTGGTGAACTCTATGGTGAGAAGGAGTGTTGAATACCGCTTCGAACCATTTTGGAAATTTATCTACCGCTTTAGTATGGATCCAGAATTGATAGATCAAATTTAATTGTCCGTTCAGAACCATTACGATAGGGGAAAATCCTATAATCGCCAGAGGAATATAGAAGATCCAAGTGAATAATCCATGAAAGCTTGCTTGGCGTAATGCAACAGTAAGGTTGTATTCTTCACTTTGGTGATGAACCACATGTCCTGCCCAAAGGAAGTTAACTTCATGGCTCAGTCTATGCAGCCAATAATAAGCTAGATCATAGAGTACGAAACAACTGATCCAAACTGCTAGAACGATTGTCCATGCCCAAGCAGAAGCGGAAAGTCCTAATACGTCGGAAGAAGGCATCCAAGAAACCGGTTCGCTTGGCCAAGAAGGAAGATTGAATATTCTCCAATTCTCATATACCCAAAGATATGCGAAGAATGTGAACGTCTTAAAAATGATCCCGAAAATTTGGCTAGCGATCCCAGCACTGAGATCGTTGATCGAATCGTTCAGACGATAAAGTTTTCTTTTATGATACCAGGAGAATGCGAGCTCTAACCCGATCAGTAAAAAGAAGAATGGAATTGCGATTGTGATAAGATTTATTTTTTCCATAATACAAGCCGGTAACCTCTATCATTCCTCGTTCATTCACTAGGTCAATCTAAAACTAAAACAGACTCCAAATCGAAAATTCTTTACCTATCAATTGTTTGAAAAAAACTAACTCGTTCGTGGTATGCAGGTTGACTAAAACAGAAACGATGTTGTAGTTCCTACCTTATGACAATATCTAAGTGGATGATCTATGGAGCGAACGGTTACACGGGAGAACTGATCGCAAGAAGAGCAGTGTCTCGCGGTTTAAAGCCTGTGCTCGCAGGAAGAAGCAGAGGCAAAATAGAAGAGCTCGCTAACGAACTCCGTTTAGAATATAAAATTTTCGACTTAAACAACTCGAACGAGGTCGGTTCGAATATACAAGGATTCCAGCTCGTTCTACATTGTGCGGGACCTTTCGTCCAAACTTCTGTTCCGATGGCAAAGGCATGTATTTCTAAAAAAGTACATTATTTGGATATCACCGGAGAAATTCCAGTGTATGAATCTTTGCAAGCTTTAGGAGAAGAAGCCGAGAAAGCAGGAGTTCTTCTTTTACCGGGCGTTGGATTTGATATTGTTCCTACAGATTGTTTGGCTTCTTCTTTGAAAGAATCTCTCTCTAAGCCAAAGTTTTTGGAACTTGCATTTGTAGGTTTAAGTGAAGTTTCTCCAGGCACAATGAAAAGTGCACTCGCTCAATTGCCTTATGGATCTAAGATCAGAAGGGACGGCGAAATGGTTGGAGTTCCCCATCTGAGCAGAACTAGGGAAGTGGTTGCAGGTGGGAAAACCTACAGAGTGTATGGAATTCCTTGGGGAGACGTTTTTACTGCCTATATTTCTACAGGTATTCCGAATATTGATGTGTATACGGATATTCCTTCCGGGCAGGTGAATGCGTTACGCTATTTTAAACCGATCATCTCTTTATTAAAAATTCCTTTTATATTAAAAGGAGTTCAAGCATTGGTCGGAAAAACGATCAAAGGCCCAGGAGAAAGAACAAGGACTTTAGTCAAAACAACAGTCTGGGGAGAAGTTCGATCGGAAGAAGGAAAAAAGTCCACAAAAGTTTTAGAATGTAAAGAAGGTTACGAATTCACAGTGGAATCTTCTCTTGCAGCGGTTTCCAAGGTTCTTGCTGGAAAAGGAGGAAAGGGATTTAAGACCCCGAGTCTTGCATTTGGTTCCGAATTCGTTTTGGAAATTCCCGGATCTAAATGGAAAGATATTTCAAATTGAATAGAAGTCTCTTTCTTTCGATCTAGAATTTATTCTTTACATTCTTTTTCACACTTTTACATTACAGAGCTGTCGATCATGTCTCATTCTCGTCCGTGTATATTATCACTTTTTCTAATATTTCTTTCCGCTTGCACTACCATTAAAGTGCATGTTCCTAAAACTCTTTCCGGTGCTCATGAGATCCAAGAACATTGGATGGAAGTGAGATCGGGTGCTCCCGATTACGATTCAAAGGATCCGGATATAGAGATAGAATTCCCGAGCGAGGATCCGGCTCGTTTTGTATATTACGAGGATGGATTCACTTCTTGGACCGGATGGGGAAAAAATTATGAGAATTTATATGGACCAATTTCCAAACTGATCCGGAAAGAATTGAACGATCATAAGGAAGATTATCCGGGAAAACATAAGATCATAATCCAAAAGTTCAAATTGGAATCTATAGATCATTGGACCTACAACCAAGTGAACGTAGAGATGGAAGCTGACATTATCTCTTCTGGAAAAACCTGGCACTACGAATTTAAGGATGGGATCGAATCCAGAGTAACCGATTTTATGGCGACTCTTGCAACAGTTCCAATTTTACTCGGATGGATTATACATCTTCCTTATATGGGACATCGAGGAAACAGAGAAGATCAGGTAAACCAAATGGGAAGAGTGGCGCTTTTGGATTTTATGGATGAGATCAAAAAACATTCTATAGATACAAAACGAACTCCTAACAAAAAAGGGAATAAGTAAGATGAAACAGAAAATTCTAATACTCTTACTTGCCTGTGTAGTGTTTCAGTCCTGCTATTATTCGACGGAAAAAAGATACACTGTTGCTCAACCGTTCCAACCGAATGACGAAATGTATTTTGATGAGGAAAACCCTCAGTTCGAAGAAGGGGAACCTTATTCAGTCTTAGACTTTATAGGAAGTTGGATCTGGATCGAAAGTTTATTCGCAAAAGTTATGATCTGGGACAGAAGGATCCAAAATCACAAACTATCTTTCGAAACAAAAAAGTATCTGATGGATTATATCAGAGATAATAACCTGAAAGATGTTAAGGTACGTTTTAACCAGTATTCTCCAGGAAACGATTTCAGAAGGCTCTGGGATTCTAAATCGGTAAATCCACTTTTAAAATGGACCATAGGTCTATTCGCCTATGTTGTGAATGATGTACTTTTAGTAGGTCGTATTTTTGGAGGAGATCATTATAACCCATATTCCAATACGATCCATGTGTATTCGGATATTCCTGCAGTAGTGATACATGAAGGCGGTCACTCCAAAGATTTTGCTCAAAGAGAATATCGTTCTTTATATGCGTTAGGATATGCTGTTCCGATACTTGGGGCCTTCTATCCGGAAGCAAGAGCCTCGGATGATGCGATCAGATATTTCAGATATCGCTGCGACAAAACGGAAGAAATGACCGCATATCGCACATTATACCCAGCTTACGGTTCGTATGTGGGAGGCGGTATCTCTGACTTAATTCCAACTTCTCCTTATGCAGTTTTATATTCGTATTCCATTCTTGCAGTTGCAGCCGGAACGGGTCATATAGTCGGTTACGTTCGACAAAAACAAGTGGAGAAGGAATGGATTCCCAAAGAGTGTATGATCGCGGCGGAGTTGGAAAAGAAGAAGTAGTGGATTGTACGAGTGAGAGTAGGTGTGAGATTGGACGTTAGGTGCCATATGGCGAAAATAAAATATAATTGGAAATCTATATGAGAATTGCAATCGTTATTGGTATTAGTAATTACAAATCAATCCAACCACTACCAGCATGTGCAAAGGATAGAGATTCGATCGTAAACTTTTTAAATGCAACAAAAAAGTATGACTCAATATTAGTTTTAAAGGGCGACGGAAAATCATGTCATGAAGACAAGCAAGAACTTGTTACTTTTCTCAAAAACCATCAAGGCAACAAGGTGGAAGAACTACTTTTCTATTTTTCAGGCCACGGAGATTTCGATGGCACAGAATTCTATTATATATGGTCAGACTTCGATAGAGATAAGAAAAGACAAACCTCACTCCAAAATGAAGAAGTTGATACTTTACTCAAAAATCTTAATCCAGAAATTACATTCAAGATTATAGACGCATGTCATTCAGGGATTTCATATGTAAAGGATGCAGACTCAATATCCGCGTATATAAAATCGAATAAAAATGGCTTTAATAAGTGCTATTTTCTGTTCTCTAGTCAGGCTGATCAATCTTCATACGCTAGTGAAGAATTCAGTTTTTTTACTAAAGCATTCATTTCTTCCTTTAGATTAAATTCTGGTGATATAATCCGATACAAAGATATTATTGATAGCATTTCCGATGAGTTTGATAATCGATCTTATCAAAAGCCATATTTTGTTATTCAAGCAGATTTTACAGAAGTCTATTGTGAAATTACTGAAAATTTAATTTCGACATTGGGAAAAGCCGATAGTGGTAAAAAGGATGAAGACTCATCTGTAGACCATAGGGATAAACTGAAAGAGGCTATTCAAAAGGAAGCAGAAAGATATATTACCAAAGAAGATGCAATTATTAAGGTTAATTCACTAAATGAATCTTCTGAATTGATTAATGAAGGTCATGAAATTTGGAGTTATTACACCAAAGCATTATCTTTCAATAAGAATTACGACGGCTTGCCTTTGTTTGATCAGCTTCTTTTATGGCTACAGAAGAATGAAAAAGAATTATTCATAGAGATAAAAACAGTAGAACGAATTATTAAAGTACCATATCCAGAATTATCAGACGATGTGAAAGGAAAAACAAATGCAAGTCGTCAATCGGTAAAATCGCAACTTCATGTTGCGAGAAGAATTCCAAATTTCCCCATTAAACTAATTTCTACTGTAGAATTTGAATTCAATTCAATTGTTATTCAATTGCTTCCAAAATATCCAAACTTGCCGAAAGAGGAGATTTACTTGATTCCTTTGATTTCGAAAACGCAAATGAAAGTGTTTTATGCTCGAGCAACTTATATAGAGCAATCATGGGGAGAGTATAAGATTGTTTTGGATAATTTTAAGTGGAATTATATAGCATTCGATTTAAAGCCATTCGAACCGGTAAATCAAATAAAGGATAAAATAATTGGTCCAATTTCTATAGAGATACTTGAGGATCTGCGTAGGAAATTTCTGGGGCTAAATACAGATTCTACAATTACTGAATAGAATTTCAATTGCGACGTCGTCTAGCTTTCGACTCTGACGCTTCGCTTCCGGCAATTTCGCTTTGTCACTTGCCTTGCGGTGGCAAGTCTCGCGCCAAGTGCTTGCGCACTCGCGAAACGTCGTCAAACCCCGTCACCTGCATGGGCGTAATTGCGTAAAAACGCAAAGTAGCAAATTAAGTCATATATACTTGAGAAGTGTAGGCTTACCGGGGAAGCCCCGCCCACCGAAAAGGATTGGTAGTTCTTCTTTGCGAACGTGAAAAGAAAAGCGTTCCCGAAAAAACTATTCGCTCAGATCTTTTTGGATCATATCTTCCAGGATTTTTCCCGCTTTTGAGTTCATATGGATCCCATCCGTCATAAAAACCAATTTAGATTGTTCGGAAATATGATCCCAAGATTGAAAGAGCCCATAATGTTTGAATATCGTCCAATAAAGTTTTAAAGTATTTCTAGTATAAACGTTTTCAGGTCTATTTGGTAGCTTATTTAATTCTGCAAGCATGGTTTCATTTAAAGGTAGATAGGAAGAATTAGATTCCTTGGCAATCTTTTGAATGATTTCAGAATATGTAACCGATTGTTTTAAAGGAATACTGTCCAATCCTTCTCCCAAAACTGGGATTGAGATTAAATGGATCTTAGCCTTGGTCTTTGTTTTAAGAAGGGATACAATTTCTCTCAGATTTTTTTCGTAGCTAGCAATGCTTGGAACTTCTGGAAGTTTCCAAAGAGAATTGTATCCGTTGTATTCTTCTTCGCTCAAAGCGGATTTTGCATCGTTTGTTCCAATCAGAATGAAGATATGCTCCGGATCTAAACGTATTGTATCAGTTACTTTTTCTAATATTTGATATGTTAGGCGACTATTGATCCCCTCGTTCACGAAGGTGAAGTTTTTTAATTTAGGATTTTCTGATAAACTCCGGATATAGTCATAACTTACTGTTCCGTGAGTTATACTATCGCCTAAAAAGACAATCGGCCTATCAGACTTTTTGTTTTCAGATTTTAGAAACGATTCTATATTATTTTTAGGCACCTTGTATGCGGATCTTATCGTATAAATTACTGAACCAATAAAATAGAGAAGAATAATGGATAGAGAAAGGTAAACGGATCGTTTCATATGAGTAGGGAAGCTTTCTTTGAATATTCCGATTGTATAGTAAAATACCTTCCTATCATGATTAGGTGGAAGTGTAAAAATTCTACCTAGCAAACGCTTCGGCCCATTTCCTCGTTTTCCCATCAAAATCGGATTTCTTTTCCACCACTTAGATTAATATATTAATAAAATGTTTAATATTTGAGCATTGATAAATAATCGGTATAAAAAATAAGCGTATAATTTAATTTCTGCTTGTTTATTAAGAGCAAAATTAGTCTCCTTCAGATAGATGGGAGGAGGATTCTATGCTCCTGACTAATTACCAAACGGATTCCTTTTACGACGAAATGTTCTCTGAAGAGGGGGGGATTCGCCAGAGTTATCATATCTTAAAATCCAGGATCGAAGGAATGGATGATAAGGAGCTTTTGAAGCGGAAGGCTTCCGCAGAGAAGGCTCTTCTTTCCTTGGGCATCACCTTTAATGTGTACGGAGATGAGGAAGAAGAAGAGAGGATCATGCCTTTCGATATCATTCCTCGTATCGTAACTTCTTTCGAATGGAAAAAAATGGAAGAAGGTCTCAAACAAAGGATTCGCGCCTTAAATCTTTTCATCCAGGACATTTATGGCGATGAGAATATCATCAAAGATGGAGTAATCCCTGCCGAGATCGTTTATAGCAGCTCCGGTTATTTAAAAGAATGTAAAGGGATCAAACCTCCGAAAGGGATTTGGATCCATATTACAGGAACGGATCTAGTGCGCGACGGGGATGGGCAAATGTTGGTCCTTGAGGATAATTTACGTTGCCCTTCCGGTGTTTCTTATGTATTAGAAAATCGTGAAGTAATGAAAAAGACCTTCCCGGAACTTTTTGCGAGTCTTTCCGTAAGGCCGATCTATGATTATCCGATCCGACTTCGCGGGATGCTCGAACATCTTTCCGACAAACCTAATCCGAATATAGGTGTACTTACTCCGGGTATCTATAATTCTGCATATTACGAACACAGTTTTCTCGCATCTCGTATGGGAGTTCCTTTGGTGGAAGGCACGGACCTTACTGTTAGAGATGATAAACTTTATATGAGGACCACCAAAGGTCTGAAGCAAGTGGACGTTCTATACAGAAGGATTGATGATACATTCATGGATCCTAAGGCTTTCCGTAAGGATTCTCTCTTGGGTGTTCCCGGTATATTCGAAGTATTCAAAAAAGGTAATGTTGCGCTTGCGAATGCTCCGGGCACAGGAGTTGCCGATGATAAAGTGATCTATTCTTATGTTCCTGATTTTATTAAGTATTATCTGGGAGAAGAGCCGATCATTCCGAATGTTCCTACTTATCTATGTTCCAGGGAGAAGGACCTGAAATATGTTTGTGAGAATATCGGGAACCTGGTCGTAAAAGCGGCTAACGGAGCAGGTGGATATGGAATGATCATTGGTCCTGTTGCCAGTGAAAAAGAAAAAGAGGAATTCGTAGAAAAAGTAAAAGCTGATCCTCGGAATTATATCGCTCAACCTGTTTTAAGTTTATCCAGGATACCAACATTGATAGAGGATAAGTTAGAAGGAAGGCATGTGGATCTAAGACCTTTTATCTTATATGGAGAAGAGATCTATGTAATGCCTGGGGGACTAACTCGAGTCGCATTGAGAAGAGGTTCCTTGGTCGTAAATTCTTCCCAAGGTGGTGGCTCTAAAGATACTTGGGTGATGGGTTAATATCAAAAAAAGTTCAAGAACTGGCAATCAGGGAAAGTCCCAAGCGGAACCGAAAAATATCACAAAACTAGAGAGGTTTCCTAATGCTAAGCCGAGTCGCTGAATCCGTATACTGGATGAATCGTTATATGGAAAGGGCCGAGAATTATTCACGCTTTTTGGATGTGAATTTTCAACTTTCCTTAGATCTAAACGAGGACTCCAACAGGCAATGGATGCCTTTGGTGTATACCACCGGAGATAATGAATTATTTTCCAGAAAGTATAATTCTCCGAGTAAAGAGAATGTGATCCACTTCATGAGTTTGGATACTGAAAATCCGAATTCTATCATGAATTGTCTGATCCGTGCGAGGGAAAATGCCAGGACCATCCGTGAAAATATTTCCACTCCTATGTGGGAAGTGATCAACGAATTTTATCTTACTATCAAATCCAAAAGAAAATTTGAAGAATCCGATATGCCCGGAATTGCTGAATTTTTCAAAGCAATCCGAAACCAATGTTTGTTATTCTACGGTTGCCAAGAAGCCACGATCTCCCATGACGAGGTCTGGCATTTTGCATTACTCGGAAGATTATTGGAAAGAGCAGATAAGACCACTCGTATCTTGGATATGAAATATTTTATACTTCTTCCTGCCAGAGAAGAAGTCGGGTCCACTTTGGATCTGATCCAATGGCTTTCTCTTCTTAAGTCCGCAAGTGCTCATGAGATGTTTAACCGTTTTTATACAAGGATCACTCCTAAGAATATTGCCGAGTTTCTTATCTTGGATAAAATTTTTCCAAGAGCGATACGTTCTTGTCTTTCTAAAGCCTTCGATAGTCTGAAAATTTTAAGTGGGACTGAGAAGGACAGTTACGGGGATGAAACGGAGAAGAGAGTAGGTGTTCTTCTTTCGGAAATGAACTACGCCTCTATAGACGAAATTTTTTCTTCTGGGATGCATGAATATTTGGACCAATTACAGGTAAGATTGAACGGGATCGCTGCACAATTGGATGAGACTTATTTTAGGAATTAATCATGTCCTTACTCGTCTCTCTTACTCACGAAACTTCTTATGAATATGATAGGCCGGTCGCATTATCTCCTCATATCATTCGATTGAGACCTGCTCCACATTCTAGGACCAGGATCGTTTCTTATTCACTTCTTGTAGAACCTTCTGAACAATTTTTGAACTGGCAGCAGGATCCTTTCGGAAATTACCAAGCAAGATTGGTATTTCCTAAGAAGACTGAAAAGTTAAAGATACTCGTGGATCTGGTGGCGGAAATTCAAGTCATCAATCCGTTCGATTTTTTTCTGGAACCGGATGCGGAAGAGACCCCATTTATTTATTCAGATGCTTTGAGAAAAGAACTTCTTCCTTATTTGAGCGCAACTGATGGAAGCAACGCACTCGCAAATTATATTTCAAGTTTAAGAAAAGACGGAATTTTAAAATCAAAACGTACCGTAGACTTTTTGGTGGGACTCAATCAAAGGGTATACCAGGACATTTCTTATGTGATTCGAATGGAACCTGGGGTCCAAACTTGTACGGAAACTTTGGAAAGAAGATCAGGTTCTTGTAGAGACTCTGCATTTTTACTCGTTCAAATTTTAAGACATATTGGTCTCGCATCTAGATTTGTTTCAGGCTATCTGATCCAGTTAAAACCGGATGAAGTATCCATTCATGGACCTTCTGGTGCTAAGGAAGATTTTACTGACCTTCATGCGTGGGCGGAGGTGTTCCTACCTGGTGCTGGTTGGGTAGGCTTAGATCCAACTTCGGGCTTATTTGCAGGAGAAGGTCATATTCCTTTAGCAGCAGTTCCCGAGCCTGGAAGTGCTTCTCCTGTATTTGGATATTCCGATCCTGCCGAGTCCAAATTCGGATTCAGGATGGAAGTAAAACGATTCCAAGAATCTCCTCGTGTAACAAAACCTTATACAGATCCGACTTGGGACAGAGTGTTAAAACTAGGAAAAGATCTGGATATTAGATGCAAAAAAAATGATATTCGTGTTTCTATCGGTGGAGAACCCACTTTTATTTCGGATACTTCCAGGCAAGATCCGGAGTGGAATACTCTGGCCCTTGGAAAAGAAAAGTTAGAGTTAGGCGAAACACTACTTACCAAACTTCGTGAAAAATTTTCACCGGGTTCTTTGGTCCAAGTCACTCAAGGTAAATGGTATCCTGGAGAACCTCTTCCTCGCTGGTCCTTGAACGTATTTTGGAGAAAAGACGGAGAGTCTTTATGGAAAAACGGAGAACTATTCTCTTCTTCCTCTGAAAAAGAAAAAAAGGATTTAGATAAGGATTTACTATCATCCGAAAAATTTGGGGAAGAGATTTGTAAAACTTTGGGAATTTCTCCCAGGCATATGGTTCCTCTATACGAGGATGGTTTTTATTATTTATGGAAAGAAGGTCAACTTCCTGAATGGAAGGATCCTAAAAGTGAGGATTTTAACTCTGAAGATTTTTCTTTCGAGGCTTTGGAAAGGAAGAAGGTTCTTTCTCTGGCTGACAGAGACTTCAAACTGAAAAAGGCGATCGCTATTCCATTACAATTTAATTATGCAAAGTCTGAATGGGAAAGTTCCGAATGGAAATACAAAAGAGAAAGATTGTATTTGATCCCGGGTGATAGTCCCGCCGGATTTAGATTACCTTTCTCTTCTATCTCCGAAAACTTCAGACCGAATGCGGTTCTTACGGATCTATCCAAGAGTAAAAAATTAAGTTCTCGAAAAGATTTGGATTCAGTTTTAGGAAAAAGATCCTCTAAAGAACCTAAGTTTTTTTCAGCTGGAAAAGAACTTCCTATCCGAACTACATTAGTCATTGAGCCAAGACTTGGTTCCATTCATGTATTTTTACCTCCTATAGAAGGTATGGAACCTTGGTTGGATCTGATCTCTTCTTTGGAATTTGCGGCCGAAAAATCCGGAGTAAAAATCGTTTTAGAAGGTTATGAACCTCCTGCAGATTCGAGGTTGGGCCTATTTCGGATAACGCCGGATCCGGGCGTTTTAGAAGTGAATTTACATCCTTCTTCTAATTTTAAAGAGCTAGAAGAAAAGACTCGTATCTTATACGAAGAAGCAAAGGAACTCGGTTTAAGTGCGGAAAAATTCCTGATAGATGGAAGACATACCGGAACTGGAGGAGGGAATCATATCACTATAGGTGCCATGTCTCCGGAAGACAGTCCTTTTCTGCGAAGACCGGACCTTCTGCGCAGTTTAGTAAGTTATTGGCAACATCATCCTTCTCTCTCTTATCTTTTCTCCGGCTTGTTTATCGGCCCGACTTCTCAGGCTCCTCGTTTGGATGAGGGAAGGGACGAGATATTATACGAATATGAATTAGCTTCTTCTCAATTAGATAAAATTAAAGAACCGAATCCTTGGTTAGTGGATCGACTTTTTCGAAATCTACTTGTGGATCTGACAGGAAATACTCATAGAGCGGAAATTTCTATAGATAAATTGTATCCTCCTTCCGGTTCTCGTTTGGGTCTTGTAGAGTTAAGAGGATTTGAGATGCCTCCTCATTATAAAATGAGTGTGGTCCAACAACTTTTAGTCTTATCTTTGATTTGTAGATTTTGGGAAAAACCTTATGTGCAGGCTCCCATTCATTGGGGAACAGAACTACATGATCGTTTTCTTCTTCCTCATTTTGTATGGAATGATTTTAAAAATGTTCTGAAAGATCTGAAAGATCATGGATTTGCATTCCAAGAAGAAGAGTTCCTTCCATTTTTCGAATTTCGTTTTCCAGTGTATGGCAAAACCCAAAGAGAGGAAGTGTTTCTCGAACTTAGAATGGCCTTAGAACCTTGGAATGTTTTAGGAGAAGAGTCCTCTTCTTTCGGAACTTCCAGATCTGTCGACTCTGCATTAGAAAGATTGCAAGTAAAAGTAGAAGGTTGGAGTGATCGATACATTCTCAGCTGCAACGGTTATGAAGTTCCTCTTAGAGGAACCGGCAGAAAAGGAGAAGCAGTTTCGGGAATCAGGTTCAAGGCTTGGAATCCTGTATTCACTTTGCATCCGAATCTTCCTGTCCATACTCCATTGGTATTTGATGTCTGGGATACCTGGTCTTCTCGTCCTTTAGGCGGTTGTCGTTATTATGTTTCTCATCCAGGTGGAAGAGCTTATGATACTTTCCCTGTGAATTCTTATGAAGCCGAGTCTCGTAGGATCTCCAGATTTTTAGCGGATGGTCATTCCGCCTTAGATGGCTCCGAACCTAAACGACTGAAGCACACAAATGGTTATACGATGGACCTTCGTTGGATTGAATAATTAATATTTATCAAACCCAGTTTGTGAGAACAGATCTCAAAAACAGTTGCAACCAGTTCTAGAAAAATAATTCTGATTCTCAAGATAAAGAGCCCAGTTTCGAGGGAACGATGCGACAAAACAATTCTGTTAGAAGCGGACGATTCGGCAGGTTTTTCCGGATTAAAAAGCTGATCCTTACCGCTTGGATCATTCTAAGTATTTTCTTACTTTCAATTTTCATTTCATGTTCTCACAAAAATTCCGCATCAGGTGCGGCGAATGCAAATGGATATCTCTACCAAATGTTCAATTCATTCGATCCTAGATCTCTTTTGCAGAATTTAGGAAATAATATAATTCCACCTCTATTCGTGAATTTAGAAGCAAGTAGAGTCGCTCTTGTAAATGCAACTAACGACCTTTGTGCTTCCGATTCTTTGGCTTCTGCGCAGGCTGCATGGATTGCTCATAAATCGGATCTGAAAAAAGTAGAACCTTTTCGTTTTGGAACTACTCTCGCTTATTTTTCCAGGATGGATCCGTTCTTGATCAATTATCTGACTCTGTCTCCGCCTAGTAGCATTAGTACTGTAGACGTAACCTCAGGTTTAGATCAATTAGATTCATTTACTGTTGGGGATCTTAATGATGCACAACAAGCCATAGGCCAAATGAAAAATATGGAGAAGGGCATCAGTGCAATTGAATATATTCTTTTTAGTAGAGCCGGGGTAAATCGAGGAACCGCTCCCAATTGTGGTGCCGATTTTGCAAATGCTCCTGATGGTAGAGCAGCACTTTTAAGAGCATTAGTTTTAGAATACAGCGGCCATGTGCTTAATGTGACTACTGCTTGGGATGTGGGTGGAACAAATCCTTTGGGTACACAGCTTGCAACTGCAGGCAATGGATCTTCTGCTACTTTTCCAAGTTCAGGCGCTGCATTGGATGCGGTTTTTGCAGGAACAATCCAGCTTTTGAATACCATGAAAGACGGAAAACTGGAAATTCCGGAAGGTCTTTCCGGAGGAGGAAGCGGTTCATCTCCTAAACCGGATCGTGCAGAGTCCAGATTTTCAGGCCGATCTTTCGATAATATAATAGATAATTTAAGTACTTTTAAAGCGATCTATACAGGCAATGGTACGGGTGCAGGACTTAAGGATTATGTAAAATTCTACAGTCCCGAGTTGGCTGAGGAGATAGATGGAGAGATAGCGGAATTAGAAGAACATTTAGGAGATATCACTTCTTCCTATTCTCCATCGGATCCTTCTACTGCGTGGGGAAGTTCCAATACTACGAATTTTGCCGCTATCAAATCAAGTATCGCCGATTTAAGTGAATTATTAAAAATTCTGAATACTGAACTCGCTGCTCTTACTGGCTCGAGTCCGGTTTCCGGTGGACCAGGAGGGGACGGAGATTAATGTTCCAAAAACTATTCCGTTCTCCTCTTATTTTAAGTATTTTAATTTTTTCTAATTCTTTCCTCTTCTCCCAACCGAACGAAAATACTGGGACAAACGGAACTTCTTCAGAAGTAAAACAAGAAGATCCTTCTAAAAAGGAAGATCTTAAACAAGAGGAAACTCTTGCGGAAAAGAAAAGAAGATTTTTAGAAAGCGGTCAGATCAATGTGATCGGCGCCAAGGATGACGATATAAAGAAGATTCCTGGTTCCGCGAATGTGATCGGTAAGAAGATCTTAAAAGAAACAAATCCGGTCGATTCTATGGAAGCTCTGCGCAGGGTTCCAGGTGCAACAATCCGCTACCAAGATGCTGTTGGTCTTACTCCGAATATTGCATTCAGAGGTGTGAGTAACGAAGAGTCTAGAAAAACTTTGATCTTAGAAGATGGTGTATTCACTTCTTTAAGTCCTTACGGACAACCTGAAAGCTATTTTGTACCTCATATAGATAGAATGGAAAGAGTTGAAGTTGTGAAAGGTTCAGGCTCCATTCTTTTTGGACCGACAACTTTAGGTGGTATTGTTAACTATGTGACTCGCAAACCTCCTGAAAAACCTACGTTCAGCGCGAAGGTGATCGGAGGAACAAACGGTTATGCTTCCAGTCTTTTACAATATGGCGGGACCAACCAAACTACGAATACAGGTTATGATATCTCCTACATGCGTAACCAAGGAAATGGTTTTAGGGATTACCAAGGTTTTAGAGTAAACGATCTAAACCTAAAGTTGATCCAGAAATTAGGGGAGAAGGATTCAGTTTTTCTAAAATACCAATCCTACCAGCAGGAGGCCCAATCCACTTATTTGGGATTAACCCAAGGTTTGTATTGGAGAAATCCGAGGATCAATCCTGCCAGATATGACCAAAAGTCCATTGATAGACAGGCCGCAGTTATAGGGCATGATCATACTTTTAACGAAAATTGGAAGATGATCACAAGAGCATATTGGACAAATGTCGGCTTCTTATTTCGTCAGGAATCTTATTCGTATAATAATCTAACCGAATTCGGTTTTCCTGCAAGACCTCCTGAAAATGCGTTTGGTATTTATGCTCCTGATATTATCGGGAACCAGCCTGGAGATGTAATTTACATGCTAAATTCCACTCCGAACAGACATTCTTTCTTTAAGACGGGAGGTCTGGAAACTAAGGTAGAAGGTAAATTTAATACATTCGGCTTGGATCATGAGATCGCTTTCGGTGCAAGAATGCATTATGAATCCGTAAACGCAGCGAATAATGTATTCCCTTATCCGACTCTTACTAAAGGTCTTACCACCCAGCAACAGAACCGTAATGCAAGAGCTTATGCTTTATATGTCCAAGATTCTATCAAGTTGACTGATAAATTCAAGGTGATCCCGGGAGTTCGTTACGAACATATCTTCCAAGGTGTTTATACTCACAGAAGGCTTGCTACTGAGGAAGATGTTACCAAAGGAAACGCGAGTACAGTTGGACAGACCATTTTGGTAAATGATGCAAATGAGACTTATACAAAGGTAGTTCTACCGGGTATTGGACTTACGTTCGATATTACGGAAAAGTTTATTTGGTTTGCAGGTGCACATACTGCATTTTCTCCTCCTACATT
The DNA here is from genome assembly GCF_004770105.1 of Leptospira andrefontaineae. Classification (NCBI taxonomy): domain Bacteria; kingdom Pseudomonadati; phylum Spirochaetota; class Leptospiria; order Leptospirales; family Leptospiraceae; genus Leptospira; species Leptospira andrefontaineae. The sequence continues at coordinate 47,366 of NZ_RQEY01000023.1, forward strand.
CTCCACCGTACAAAACCCTGCATTAGGTTTAGGTTATAAACTTAGCGCAGAAAGATCCAATAATTATGAAACAGGTTTTAGGGGAAATATCACTCGCTACTTCTACACTCAGGTTAGCACGTACGCATTATATTTTTCGAATCAGATCGTAAATACGAATGAGGCCGGTTCAGGGCTCGGAGCCGTACCGATCAACGCGGGAAGATCGGTGAATAGAGGTGTGGAAAGTAATTTTGTTTTCGACTTTGGAAAATTTGCCGAGTCCAGATGGGAGGTCCCTCTGGAATTTACCTACTCTTATACAAAGGCGATCTCTACCACTTACGTTCCAGTAGGCACAATACAAAATGCGGATGGAACCGTTAGTATCACGAACCAACCTTTATATGCGCTTAACTCTGCAGGAAACCTGATCAAAGTAAACACAAACGGAAATTATCTGCCTTACGTTCCGATGAATGTTTTTATAGGAGCGATCGGAGTGAAAAGCCCATCCGGATTTTATGCAAGAGTCGAATATCAGTATTTTGATAAACAATATTCTGATTTGCAGAATACCAAAAACCAGAGTACGGACGGAAGCCAAGGTGTAGTCCCTGCATACGGAATTTGGAATGCCGACTTTGGGTACGAGGCTCCGGGAGGAAGATGGTCCATCTTCGTGAACGGAAAAAATTTAGAAGATAGAGTGTATATTTCGGGAAGACTTCCTGTGGGGATCCAACAAGGGCCATACAGACAAATCAATATCGGGGCTACTTTAAAGCTGGATTAAAATCGGACGGGAGATGAAAATGTCTCTCGGAAGATGAATCAGAGAACTTCCCAAGCTGCAAATCTTCTCTCCGGATACAAACCTGCTCCGGGAGTCTATGACGAGCTATGCCTCCCTGACGGAAAGTCCAGGGATAAATACGAATTTTTACTTCGCACTTTAAATAATCTGGGTGGCGCAGAATTAAGAAGGCGCAAAGAAGATAGTCTCCGTATCCTAAAAGAAAGTGGAGTCACGTATAATGTTTATGGGGATGAGAGAGAAAGGGTCTGGGGATTGGATCTTTTTCCTCTTCTCATGGATAGCAAAGAATGGGACGAAATCGAAAGAGGTCTTGCCCAAAGATCCGAACTACTTAATGAAATTCTAAAGGACGTTTACGGTCCTAAAAGATCCTTATACGAAAAAAAGCTTCCCCACGAAGTGCTATTCCAGTCCGGAGGATTTTTAAGAGCCTGTGCTCCGGTTTATGATTTTACGAATTTCCGTTTAGCATTTTTAGCCACTGATATCAGTCGAGACATACAAGGGAATTTTTATGTAATAGGAGATCGTGTTCAAGCACCTTCCGGTTCCGGATATGCTCTTGAGAATAGGATCGTTCTTTCTCGTATTTTTCCGTCTCTCTATAGAGACTCTCAGGTTCATAGAGTTGCTTTATACTTCAGAGCGTTAAGAAGGACTTTAAATTCATTCTCTTCTAATAAAGATAGAGAACCTCTTACAATTCTTTTAACTCCTGGGCCTGGGAACGAAACCTATTTCGAGCACGCTTATCTTGCAGGATATCTTGGATATACTTTAGCCCAAGCAGAAGACTTAACTGTTAGAGATAATAAGGTCTTTCTGAAAACGATCGAAGGTTTACAACAAGTAGATGTGATCTTTCGTCGTGTAGATGATTGGTACATGGATCCTCTCGAATTAAAGGGAGATTCCCTTCTGGGAGTTCCAGGTATCTTGGGAGCGGTGAGGGCAGGAAATGTCACCGTAGCAAATCCTATCGGCTCCGGATTTTTGGAGAACCGTGCAATTCACACATATCTTCCCAGTTTATGTAAATTCTATTTGGGCGAGGATCTGATCCTTCCGAATGTTCCTACTCTTTGGATGGGAGATGAAAATTCTCGCAAGGAAGTATTCTCCAATCCCCATAAATATACGATCAAACCGGCGATTCGTTCTCCTTTGGATCCGTCCGTATTTCTTTCTACTTTGAGAGAAAAAGAAATGTTAGAACTGAGAACCAGAGTGGAAGCAAGACCAGAACGTTATGTGGCACAGGAAATTCTCCCAGGTTCTACATCTCCTATTTTTTCAGGAGATTCGGAAGAGCTATTGATGGGTAAATCTGTCTTAAGGACATTTACCTGTCTTTCCGAGAATGGATATACATGTATGCCTGGAGGACTTGTTCGAGTTTCTCCTAAGGCGGACGAACTTATCATTACAAACCAAAGAGGAGCTATTTCCAAAGATCTTTGGATCTTAGCTTCCGAAGAGAAGAAGGAGTTCAGTCTTCTTCCTGGACAGATCGGAAGGATGCCTATCAAAAGAAAAGGTTCGGGTATTCCGAGTAGGGTTGCGGACAATATGTTCTGGATGGGACGTTATGCGGAACGTGCGGAGAATATGTCCAGGCTTCTCAGAGAGACGGTTCATAAGATCTTGGAAGCGGAAGAGTCTTACGAGAAAGAACAATTCTCCATGTTACTTGGTATCTTGGACCAACTTTCAGGATACAGCCTTAGATTTTTCGAAACAAACGGATTGGACTCTTTGGATTCCATCCGGGAGAAAATATTCCAATTAGCGACATCTCCTTATTCTTCCGGAAGTATACGTCATGATCTGAACTTCTTTGTGGGAAGTACCAAGGCTGTTAGAGACAGGATCTCTGACGATACTCGTTATTTGATCTCAAGATTGGAATCTGAGACTCCACGAAATTCAAGTTACGACGAAGTGTTGGAATACTTACAAAAATTAGTGAATCTATTTGCTTCTCTTTCCGGTCTTGCAAACGAAAGTATGAGCCGTGAGACAGGATATTTCTTCTTGGATATGGGAAAAAGATTGGAAAGGGCTCAATTCATAGCAAGACTTCTACTCTCTACAATCGAAAGATCTTCTATATATAATAAAAGTATGTTCGAAAGTCTTTTGAACGTGAACGATATTCGAATTACTTACAGAAGACGTTATAAATATAGGGTAGAAGCGGAATCGGTGGTTGACATCCTGATCTTCGATGAAAGTAATCCTAGATCGCTTGCTTTCCAATTAGAAAGATTAAGGGAGAATACGTTATTCTCTTCTTCCGGAAAAGACGAAGAGATTTCAGAGGAGATCCAAAGACTCACGGACGTTTTAGTACGATTCAGTGAAGAAGATGCAAAACGTATTTTTGAATATGCAGATCCGGCCGGCGGGCTTCGCAGATGGTTGGAAGATATTCTTTCCCAATTAAAATCCGTCTCCGACGCAGTCGCTACCAAATACTTCCGCTATGTGGAAAACCAAGTCAGATTGGGAGGACCTTATGGCTGAGTATTCCGTTCGCCACCTGACCCATTATACTTACGAGAAAGAAGTTTCTCATTGTCTGAATTTGGCTCATCTTTGTCCTACATCCAACGAAAGACAGATTTGCAGAGAGTTTAGAATAGAAATACTTCCTAAACCTAAATATACGGAATTCAGAACGGATTATTTCGGGAATACGGTATATTCTTTCGCGGTGGAAACTCCTCATAATATTCTATCCGTAACCGCAGAAGCGAAAGTTTTCACTTCTGAAACGGAGAATAAAAAAGGTCGTACCACGATCTCTGCTTCTGAAATATTAAGAAAATTGAAAACAGTTACCGAAAAAGAAGATCTGGAAGCGATGGAATTCGTTGGAGATTCTTCTTTTGTAAGTCGCTCTGTTTCTTATAAGAATTTTTTAGAAAAATATCTGCCGATGGATCGTCCATATCTGGAATCCGTTTTGGAATATGTAAAAAGATTCAGAGAAGATTTTAAGTTCAAAGCAGGAAGTACTAATATTTATACACCTTTGGACGAGGTTTTGGAAAAAAAGGAAGGAGTCTGTCAGGACTTCACTCATCTTTCCGTAGCTGCCTTTCGCTCATTAGGCCTTCCTTGCAAATATGTTTCCGGTTATATCGAAACTTATCCTCCTCCAGGAAAACCTAAATTAAGAGGAAGTGATGCAACTCATGCATGGATTTCCGTGTATTGTCCGGGAGAAGGTTGGTTCGACTTTGATCCTACAAACGGAAAAGCGATTACAGAGGAATATATTCATACTTCAGTAGGCAGAGATTTTTCGGATGTTTCTCCTTTGAAAGGAATTCTATTCGGAGGCGGGAAACATAAATTAAAAGTCGAAGTGGATGTTTCTCAGTTAGGAGATCCTAACGCGATCGGAAATCATATCTGACGTGCAGAAATTGAGAAAGTCACAAATAGAGTTTTTTCTCTTCACTAAACGATACAAACTGGACTTAAGCCCTTCGCATCCTTCCCGCGGATGTAAAACCTCTGTGATCTCAGTGCCTCTGTGTGAACCGAAAATGCGCAAACAAGTTTCGCACAGAGTTCACGGAGCACACAGAGTATTCCACACAAAGCCGTGAAAGGAAGAAGATTCTTCCGTTAGATATCCAATACCTTCTTATCTTTGTGTCTTCGCGTGAGAATATTATGTAGGAGTTCCAACACGCCGGCTGGCAGTTGTGTATAGAGTGAAAAAAGCCCTCCCGAAGGAGGGCAATGGATCAGGTACTGGGAATAATATCAGACCGGGGCAAGATCTCCGGAAACGAATCTTTTCCAAGTGTTCAATGCTACTTTGTATTCTGACTCAGCTTCTTTAACTGCCTTTTTTCCTGCTTCTTCTTTCACGGATTTCAAATTGATCATTCTGGCTTGGCTTTCCTGAACGGAATTGCGCAGAGCCTCTAATCTTTCTTCGAATCCTTGGTTTAAGGTTTGGGACTTAGCTTCTAGTTTGTTACGTAAAGCTTTCTCTTCCATCACCATTTTTTTACGCAGGATCTGCTCTTCAGAGATAGTCTTTCTATCGCTTGCCAAACCGAAAAATGCGAAAGTGTTGATCAACCATTTGGTCGGATCGTAATCGAACCAGCGGATACCATTTCTGTAATCTGCTTGGAACTCATGGTGGAAGTTATGATATCCTTCTCCAAAAGTAAACAATGCGATAAGCCAATTGTCCTTTGCGGTATGTTTATCGGAGAAAGGTTGGTCTCCTTTATAATGTGCCAATGAATTGATGAAGAATGTCATGTGGTGGTTGATCGCAATTCTTAAAGAACCTGCTAATAATAATCCACCTAAAGCATCTCCCCAAAGAGCACAAAGAAGAGTAGGAAACAAAAATCCCATGAAGATCGCGATCGGATAATAATGATCGTCTTGGAATTTTACCCATTTGTCTTCGTAAAGATCGTTCACGTTAACAGGGGTTCTATGATCTCTATTCTCGAATAACCAAAGAATATGAGCATACCAGAATCCTTTTGTGATAGCGTAAGGATCTTCTTCTTTATCTACGAATCTATGGTGAATTCTATGATCAGAACTCCATTCGATCACTGATTGTTGGAACGCAGCCGCTCCGAAAAGAATATAAAAAAGTTTTACTGGCAAAGAAGCTTTATAAGCTCTATGCGAAAACAAACGGTGGTACCCTCCTGTGATCGCGAGCCCGGTTGCTGCGGTCATAAATAGATACACAAGCCATGTGTTTAATGGAATACCTCTGGTAAACAATAAGGCACCCGTCCCGATGACTCCGATGATCGGAGTCGCAAATAAGAAGATTGTGGTCTTCAACGCTATTTTCTTTTTCGTTTGTTCCATGTCGGCTTTCCCGTCTTGGTTTTTATGATAAGAGCGCAATCGTGGACCCAGGTTGCGAAAAAATTCGAAAATTTAGAATTTTTCCCCCAGGCTTCGATCTGGCCCAAAAATCTGTTTTTTCCTGAGGAGTTCCTACCATCATGGAATTCCGGGCAATGCCCGAGGGAGATCCGCTTTGAGGGAAGAATTGTTTCAACTCATTCAAACCCACGCCTATCGTTTCCGAGAGGAACCGTTCACCCTGGCCAGTGGTAAAAAATCCAGGCATTATTTTAATTGTAAGGAAATCACTCTTCATCCTCAAAGATTAGAATTACTTTGTAAGTATATTGTGGAAAAACATCTCCCGGAATCCGGTCTAGATGAGGAAGAGGCATTTGGTGGTCTCACAATGGGAGCGGATCCTATCTGTTTCGGGATCTCTTTAGAATATCGCAAACAATCCAAGAACGTATTTCCATTGATCGTGAGAAAACAGGCTAAGGATCATGGCACGAAAAATTTGGTAGAAGGTGGAGTAAACGCGGTCAAATCCTGTGTGGTAGTGGATGATGTGATCACTACCGGAGGTTCTACCTTGCAAGCGATCAAAAGTTTGAGAGATGCCGGATTGGAAGTCACCGCTTGTATCTGTATTTTGGATAGAGAAGAAGGCGGAAGAAAAGCAATAGAAGAAGAAGGGATCAAAGTTTTCCCTTTGTTTAAAAAATCGGAATTCGGAAGTTTAGACTAATGTCCGTATTCAATTACGATTCTCCGGTTTTTAAGAAAAAACTACTGATCCGCACTGGACTTGTGCTTTCGGTTTTCATAATATTTATCGGTGTAAGCTTTGTTCAGGTAGAATCGGACAAAAGATCCGCGTTTCTTTCTATGTATCTGCTCTTAAGCGGAGTACTTATACTTCTTCTTTTAAAAAATTACAGAAGACAGTTGAAAGTATTAGAAGGTGCCAAGGTAGAATTGGATTCTTCTTCTTTAAAACAATGGAACGCGAAAGGCCAATGTATGGAGTTCGAATTCCGAGATCTGGAAAGTATCGAGAAGGATAGATTTAGAGGTTACGAAAGGATCTTACTCATTTCCAAACAGGGGACTTATATCCCGATCTTAAATTTGGAAAATATGGATCAGTTCTTGAATGAATTGGAGAAGAAGTCCGGTAAAAAGGCAAAAATTTTCGAAGAAGATACAAAAGTCCTAAGCTGGAAAACTCTAATCGCATTTTTACCTTCTATAGGAGCGGCCATCGCTTTTGGGAGTGGATACTGGAAAGAAAAACAAGACGCACTCTTTATAGTATTCGTAGCAAATGCACTTTTGTTTATGATCTATTTCCCTAAAGATAGAATGGACACTGGATATTCTGCGAGAAGGCGTTATATCTTTATCTTAGTGGTATTATTGATCGTTTTAGTCGCTCGATATTTCGAGTGGATTAATTTTGGATAGATCCTGAATTGGTGATCCCTTTCAGGATATTCATTTTTTTCTGAGCAAGTCTTCTAAGTTCGGTCATCTCTTCCGTAAAATTTTGTAAGATAGGATCCAGATGTACATGGTTCTCCATAGTCTGGACACTATCTCTTACATATTTTAGATCATCGAAACTAACTAATTTTCCACCGAGTATAAGTTTACGCACAGTATCAAATTCATATTTTCTCAAATGGATACGAACTAAAAACTCCACAGAAAATTTAGAAGTAAGTCTAGACCAAGGACTTTTAGGATTAAAAGCTACCTCGTTAGACGCAACTGCATCAGCCGCTCTTTTAAAACCTAAGGGAGAACCTCCTCCTCCGCCCAAAGAAGTAATCTCATAATCCGGAATATCCCTTGCAACGGCAACAGGAGTCCCGTTTCTTTCTAATAACTCTGATAGTAAATTCCTGCGTCTATTATCGTCGTAATCATTCGGCGCAGCAGTTAGTACCCTTTGGTATTCTTCCAACATCACAGCGATATTGATAAACCTTCCCAAAGGAGTATTATTATGCTCTTTGATCTTAGGAAATAATTCTCTAGTGATCTGAAAGGGAGATTTTCTTTTATAATAAGTGGCCTCGTAGGCCTTCTCCAATTTTTTCTCCGCAAAACCTTTCAGTTCGTTTACGATTCGCAGGTCCGCATAAATATAAGCGTCTACTCCCTGGTCTTGGTCCCTTGCATTTTTGGATTGTTCCGGAAGAACGATCTTGATAATAAAAAGATACTTAGATTCTCGGAGCATTTCCAGGACTTGGCGGATCTCATGCATATCCCTGGAAAAGAATGCGATCATGTCTTTCAAAAATGTATCGGAAGTAGGGATCCGATTGTCTTCCTGCTGGTTGATCTTTTTGATCTCTTCCGCAAGTTCCAGGGCGATTTCTAGCTGAGTAGCCATTGAAGTAATAACTTACTTCCGGGCTAGTTAGGAATCAAGATAGTTTTCCTCATTCCGGGCTTAGCTGGAAGCTCATTTTTCTCAATAATCTTAGAGGGTAAACCGCAGAAATCCAACCCAAGATGGGTGCAAAAATTAAAATAAGGATCGGGGTTTCCGGCAAAAAGGAGAAGGTCAAGGTCCAGCCAAATGCGTTCTTATTCACCACATAAAGAATAATGGGGGACATGATGAGAGAAGAGAGGATCCCGAAGAATGCTCCGAATCCTGTCAGATAAACCGACTCCGTCTTGAGAATAATCCCAAGCTGGTCCTGAGAAGCTCCCAAATATTTGAGAAGTCCCAAGATCCTGCGCTTATCGTACAAAGTATGTACCAAAGAAGAAAGTAGAGAAATAACAGAGATCAGAATTGCAGTTGCCTTAAGAGAATCCAAAACTCGGAACACTTTATTTATCTCATAAAGATAAATTTCCCTAAGTTGTGCAGAATCTAGTAAGATCAGATCTTTGTATTGAGGATCAGAATTCAGAAAATCCATAATTTTCTTTTTGGAATATTCTATTCCGGAAGCATCCGAATATTCATTCTTTAAGAAAAGTTTAATAGAGTTTAAGGTCTTAAATTCGAAATTTTTTTCATAGGAACGGACATCCATCATCACAGTTCCTTTTTCCGAAAAAAAATGCTCTTTGATCCCTTTTATATTAAAATTCTTTTTACCAAAAGGAGTCTGGGCAACCAGAACATCTCCCACCTTCAGTTTTTTTAAATGAGCCATATTCGAAGAAATTAGAACATCTGTTTCTTCTTTTACTTCGTTCTCTATTCTTTCCGGTTTGTTTTGATAAACGGAAAAATCGTAAGCGTGAATGATAAAATTTCCTTTGTCGGTTTCAAAAGAAGTGTTCACCAAAAAACCGTCCAAGTAAGAGCTTATCCCTAATTCTCTGATCTTCTCCGGAAGATCCTTAGGAACCCCTCCATGAATCCCTGAATGGAAAAAACGATCGTTAATGATCGTAAAGTCGGAAGGGTATTCCGAATCCACCCAATCGTTCAGGGATTTTTTATAACTGTCCGTAAGAATGGTCAGGCATAAAACCAAAGAAACAGCAAGCATCACAGTTGCCGCAGTCAAAGTATTCCTTCCTGGATTTTCTTTTAATTCTTCCAGACCTATTCTGAAAAAAGGAAAACTTTTATCACTTCTATCCAGAATTTTAGAAACAGCCGAGCTGAATAAGGAAAGTAAATAAGGAAAAGCGAATGTAATCCCGATTGTCACACCTCCCACACCCAATAAACCGGGCATAGGAAGTTTCCAAGGAGAAGGTAAATTAGAAATCCCTAAAGAAGCAAAAAATATGATCCCGCCGTAAATCGCCAGTCTGGAATTCGGGATCTGTCTTTTTTCTTTTTGGGAATCTCTCAGGATAGAAAGGGGAGGGACCTTTCCTGCTCGAATCGCAGGATAAACCGAAGAAATAACGGAACCCAAGATCCCAAGCCCTGCAGCAAGGCCTAGGTCAAAAAGAGAAATAGAACTATAGGTTGATAATAGATTTTTATCCACAAGCCCTGATTCAGGACGAAAAAAATCTAAACCGGAGAAGAATATACCGAATACAATCCCTAAAACCGTTCCTATACTTCCGAGTAGAACTGATTGGCTTAAAAAAAGAAAAATAGAAGATCTTACATCTAATCCCAATGTTCTCAAGATCCCCAGTTCTCTTTCTCTACTTAAATACAAACCAGTCATAGTATTGGAAACCATGAAGAATGCGATTAGAAGAGAGATAAAGGAGATGATGAGAAGATTTAGCTGAAAAGAACGTAATGCATTTGCCGATTTTTCCTGGATCTCTTCAGAGGTTTCGATTTTTACATTTACACCAAGGATCTTTTGTAGGTTCTCTTTTACCTCAGAAAGATTTGGATCGGAAGATTTTAAAAGAAGATAGTCCGCTCCATTTATATTGTCTAGTTTTTCTTGGATTAGAGAAATATCCTCGATGATTAAAAAACCACCTTCCATATCCACGGAGATATAATCTTTGAACTCCCAGTTTTTTCCATTTAGAAGAAGAGTAAAAGGTGCACCTTTAAATTTATCTGCTAATGATTTAGATACATATGTTTTTTCTAATGGACCGGTTGTTTCGGAGCCTGCATCTTCTTTTAAAGGGATCCCCAAATATTCTTTGGTCAGATCCATCCCCATATACAAAACCCTTAGATTGTCGGAGGAAATTCCTTCCTGTTGTATCCTTGGCCTAATAGCGGAAATATTTCTAAGATCCGGATGAGAATGTATTTTAGAAAGGATTTGCCAATCCAAGCTTTGGCCTGGACTACTCGGAGAAATTTTGAGATTAAAATCTCCCTTTAAGTATCCCATAGAAAAATCGATCAGAGATTTTTCTGCCTTGTTCGCGTTACTTGTAGTGGATAAGAATAAACCCACGCCCAAGGAAATTCCTAAAAGTGCGAATATGAATCTGGGGAGATGGGTCTTAAAATATTCGTATAAAAATAAGAAGTATAAATTCATACAAGACCAAAGGCAGGATTTTGTTCCGGTAAGATCAGTCCGTCTTTCATCTTAAGTCTGACTTTTCCTTTTTCTCCGATCTCTCTGTCATGGGTTACAATAAATAAGGAAAACTTTTCCTTCTCTTGCAACTCGAGTAGAAGTTCTAGAATTTTATGAGCATGGTATGTATCTAAATTTCCGGTAGGCTCATCCGCCAAAACGATACTTGGGCGTTTTGCAAGCGCTCTTGCGATTGCCACTCTCTGTTGTTCTCCGCCGGAAAGTTCATCCGGTTTATGTTTGAATCTATGAGTGAGATCGACCTTCTCCAATGCTTCTTTGGCGATATCTCTTGCTTTTGATTTTCCTAAACCTGAAATATAAAGAGGTAAGGCCACATTTTCCAAAGCGCTTAAGTAGGGAAGAAGATGAAAGAACTGGAAGATAATCCCAGTTTCATTCCTGCGATATTCGGTAAGTTCTTGTTCACTAAAATTACTTAGGTTTTTACCACCGATCCAAACTTCTCCTGAGTCTGCTTGGTCGATCCCGGAGAGGATATTCAAAAATGTGGATTTACCGGAACCGGATGGGCCCATCAAAGTTAAGAATGTGTCTGCAACGTCTAAGTTGATCCCTTTTAGGACCGGAACGTTTTGTTTTCCATTTATGTAGGACTTGGTTAAATTTCGGATGAGGATCTTGTTTGTCGGATTCGACATGATCCTATTTTGCATTCTCTAGGAGATCAGGCAAGGAAAAGAAGTGTGTTAGAGGCATAGAGGTAAAAGAGGCGCAGAGGAATTTTCACACAAAGACACAAAGTAACGGAGAGGGGAGTCAGTATTTGTTGGAGAATATAATAGTTATCTAGATTTAAAATAAGTTTGGGAGCAAAGTAGTTTCGGAATTGAACTATGAAATTTTTCTCACGCTAAGCCACAAAGAGCGCTAAGTAAAGAAACTCGGAATGTAGGAGTTCCTACATTCTATAATCTTTTTGCCCTTAGCATCTTTGCGTGAGAAATAAGCTCAGTGTTCTCCGTGATCTCTGTGCGAAAAATTACCTAGTAATTCTCGCGAATTCAATCCCTTGGTAGTAATGGCGGATGATCTCTGCATAGGTAAAATTCTGTTTCGCCATACCGAAACTTCCCCATTGGCTTAAGCCCACTCCGTGACCCGCTCCCATTCCCTTGATCAAAAATCCTTCACTTTCTCTTTTGATACCGAAACGTAGGGACTTCACTGAAGTTCCGAGTAAGTTACGGAATTCTTTACCTTTAATTTTTGAAGTGCCTTGTTTACCGATCACTTCCAAAAGATCCACTCTGCCGGAAGGAGTTCTGGAAAGGACTTGGACGGATTGAATAGAACCAACGCCTAAAGAAGAAAGAATATGGTCCATTTTATCTTGGTCTAAAATTTCTTTCCAAACGAAATTATCACCAGCCTCATCGAATCTGGAAGCGACGGATTCTAAGTAAGGAAGTCTTTTCCCTCCCCAAACTTGGTCTGGAGTTTCTGTTCTTCCTCCACTATTGGAATGAAAGAACATATGGATAGGATCATCTTCGTAAACTGCGAGAACACCTTCCGTATCGCGAACAGCTTGAGTGGTTCTTGGATTTTCTTTTGCCATACCAGAATACGCTTGTGAATTCACTGTGGATTCCACGTCATAAACGGTATCTTTTTTATTCAGTATCTCTCTGATTGCATAAGTTCTGGAACAGATCGCTTGTGCTTTTAAAGCTTCGGTCGGCCAACCTGCAGGAACTTCGGAAGGAACAACAGAATATAAATATTCTTCTAATGGAACTCGATTGATAAGAAGAACGTTACCATTTTTATCAGGTTGGAGTAAAATTTCTCCTCTGAACTTTCTTCCTTTATATTCCAAACCGGGATTATCCGCTACGAAACGGATAGGCGCCTTCAATTTTTTAGCGTCCAAAGAAACCGCATCGTAAGCACGTTTGATCAAAAGATCGTTCACATCATATACGAAAATTACTCCGTCCGCTTTGATCATCAGATCGGATTCAGCCTTTCCTAAAAAGACCCTGATCTTTTCAGAAGTTTTAAGAGCATTCGGAGCATTCCAAGGGCGGATAATGACGGTATTACAACCCCAGACCGCCAAAATTAAGAATGATAGAATGATAATAGAAAGTCGTTTCATGGGCACCTTCGGAATTCGTATACCTTTGGTACTTACTATCGAAGGAAAATCGGATTCCCTTCAGCGATTTTTAGGAGAGAAGATGGATACTGCTTCCAAATGAGGGGTCTGAGGGAATGGATCACAGAGTAGGAACTCCTCCATTTGATAGGATTCTTCCAAAATGCGGGCATCTCTCAGAAGATTTTCAGGATTACAGGAAATATAGATCAGCTGGGAAACAGGGTTCGAATTTAAGAAGGCGCATAATTCGGGGGAAAGTCCACTTCTGGGAGGATCGGCTATCACCACAGAATCCTTCCAAGGGAGATTTGCAGAATTCATTTTCTCCAAACCTTTTTTGTGAAATAAGTCAAATGCCAGAAATTCTATCTTTTTGTCCGGGAAAACTTCCTGTAGGAATTCCTCTCCCGCCGAAACGGAAGAAGATATTATATCAATCCCTAGGATCCTGGAAAATTTTTCTCCGAATAGAATAGAGAAAAATCCGCTCCCGCAGAAAAGGTCCGCAAGATTCTCCGCAGGTTTAATTTTGGATTTAATAAATTCTAAAATTTTAATGAACTCTTTTGGGTTCGGTTGGAAAAATCCATCAAATGGGATTTTGAATTTTTTGCCCCAGATCTCTTCTATCAGATAAACATTTCCTCTGATCGCAATAGCTTCTCCAGAGGCAGAAATTTCTCCTTTTTTGCGGTTAAAACAGAATACTATATTTTTCGCGCTTAGGATCTCTTTTGCTTTTTCGGCTACTTGCTTCATTAGATCTTCATTTTTGAAGTCTTCTGTGAATGTGAGAATACTCATCGAGTCATCGTTAAAAACAGATTTGCGAAGAGTGAGATATTTCAGGTAACCTGTTTCTTTTTTGCGATCATATTCCAATTCAGGAAAACATTCCAAAAGTTTTTGGAATAAAGGTATTTCAGAATTTGCCCAATCTGTTTGGATGGAACAGTTTTCTATTTGTACAATCCTTCTGAAATTTCCTGACATTCTTAAACCAACGACTCGTCCCGGAAATACGGCAAAGTCCATACGGTTTCTGTAAGAGTAGGAAGACTCCGCAGGAGATGTATCTTTGTTTATTGGATTAAAATTTTCTAATCCTCTTAGGATTGGTTCAGATGTTAATTTGAATTGATCAGGATAGGGTAGGTGTTGGCCGGAACATCCTCCACATTCTCCGAAACTTTGGCATTTGGGAGAAGAGACCCTTTGTTCTAAATGTGTAGGATTCCATTTATAGAAAACTTTTCTTTTTCCGAATTTGTATACTTCGTATACGTCTCCGGGTAGAGAATAAGGGATTTCTATTTTTCTTTTTCCTAATGTACCTTCTCCTCTTAAATTGGGTAGAAGGTTCTCAATTTCTAAAACTCCGAAAGGTTCCTGGTCAAACATGGATTAAGGACGAATGTCTATATTCTCCAGTCCTTGGTTCGTAAATATCTCTTCGTATTTACTTATATAAGGAGCTTCTTTTTCGATTCTTTCCTCTATCGCCATAGACGCCACACCTGTCTCTCCATACTCTTGGAGGAAATCTCTTCTGGCCATTCTGTGAATAAGCTCATCCCAGAATAATTCATTATCGTAATCAGAGATGATATCGAATATATCCGTTTGATCTTCGAATTTGCGAGTAGGGAAATACACATTGTCAGCAGCATCGTAATCCACGAATTCCTGCTTCCCAAAATCTTTTGCAAAGGAAAGTATGTATTGCTCGAGTTCGGCGTAGGAATTTAATTCCTCGTCACCTTCATTAAAAGCATTGATCATCCAACTGGAGATCGCGATGGATTTTAGTAAGGTTTCGTACTGCTCGGGTGTGAACTCAATTTTCATGCAAAATCCTCGAATTAAGGTCAATTTTAACCGGAGAGCCCAAGGAGCTACCAGATTTTTTCAAGATGCCGTCTACTTTAGAACCTTCTTATTTTGTATTTGTTTGGTTTCAGGGCTTGGATCCTGCGCAAGTCCCCAGAGATTCGACCAACTTAAAAAAGCTAAAGATGACAAAGCATTGGTGTATGTGCTTAGACCACAAAGAGAGGCTCAGTCTTTATTCGCCTTTAATATAGAATTGTATAAATATTCAGGATCTTTTAAAGAAGGTGGTCGTAGTTTATTCCAAAATTTCGGATTGGATTCGGGAGAATATAAAACTCTGGAGCTTAATCCCGGATTTTACGCTTTGAAATGTAGAGATTATGAAAAAGTATTTTTTGCGAAAGAAGGTAAGATTACTTTCTTATCTATAGAACTTTATAATACTGGGAACTTTTCCTTACCCGAATTATTCATACAAGAATCTAAACCGGAAGATGCGCTTAGATCTTTGTTAGAAGGTAAAAGAATGTATTGGACTTCTTCCGAAAACTAAGGATTCCAATGTGAGATCAGCTCTTCCAGGAATTTCAGGAAATTTTTGGCACCTTTAGATCTTCCCATTTCCATCCAATCTAAATGTCCTCCACCTTTGATCTCCCAGAAAATTTTAGGATCTTTTGCTTTTTGAAAAAGTTCCATTCCATTCGGATAAGAAACGACCTGGTCCTCTGTTCCGTGAACCACTAGTAATTTCACTGGAGAAATTTGATCCGCTACTTCTCCGGGACTTAAATGATCCGAGAAGAAGAACCCGACCAGCTGTCCTATCGGAAAGAAAAAAACTCTCTCTGCTACTGTTTTCGCCACATGAGAATAATACGCGAAAGTCCCGTCGCCAACAACCAAGAGCAGCCCGTCTTTGTTTTGCATTTCTCCTACTGCTCTTATTGCAAGGGCACCCCCCATACTTTGTCCGTAAAGAATCCAAGGGATTCCAAATTCTTTCGCTCTATTTTGTTGGAATTTCAAAATTTCTTTAGAATCTTCTAATATAGGTCCCTTCTCCGCTTCCCCTTCCGAATCTCCATAACCTCTATAATCCCAGATCACTAATTCGTAACCTTTTTCTACAAGCCAGAGAAGGCTGATATAGTGGCTAGACATATTTTCCCCATTTCCGTGGAACTGTAGGATACTTGCCTTAACTTTTATTTTAGAAGGTTTGAAGATCCAAACTTTAATGTTTGTTCCGTCTTTCATTTGAAGGGAAATTTTTTCAGGCTGAAATCCCATTTTTTCAGGAGGGATATACATTTCTTTCGTAGGATAAAATAACATGGAGGAACAGTTCCCCAAGAATAGAAACATAAGAATGGTATATAATAGATATTTAAAATTGATATACGTAGGAGAAGCTGGCTTCATTATAATTCCTTTGGGCTTTTGCCTCTAATCTTAATTCATGGTTGGCGTGGATCGCATAACGAAATCCTAATTGTGCCTTATAATCATCAGGGACCCCATAAATCGAAAACGTATAATAATGCAAAGATAATACCGCTTTGAAAGAATCGAAATTAGCGATCCAATAGGCTGCGATTTGAGGAGCTACAACTGCATTTGTATCATACTTGCCGTTATATCTTACTTTTGCTCCTGCTTGAGCGGAAAATAAAAAACGTTTTGGTCCTTCTGAAAACTGATCCTGGAAGCTATAACCGAAGGTAGTTTCTAAATTTGCATTTGTAACTCTTTCATATTTTTCCGATTTAGAAACTTCATCTAATCTATAGAGTGTATATGACAGATCTTCCGGCCGGAGTAATGCCTGCCATTCTAGATTCTTTTTATCTTCTTTATTTCCTTTTTTTTCATAGACGGAAGAATCCGCTCCGGAGTCTACAAAATACGAAACAGAACGACCTAACGAATTATAAGGAGTTAGAGAAAGCATTCGAATTATATGGAATTCTTCCAAATGTAGTTTTTTGGAATCTTGGTAATATCTCGCTTTGAGAGAAAAATAATCTACGGATGAATTCGGAATATAACCTTGATCCGTATTCAAAAGATCATGGACTGCCGCTCTGTAACCGAACCCTACAAAATTTCCTAAGATAGATGTTCCTACTTCGTTATACAAGGCGGAACTTCCGTGGCCTACATGCGGACTTTGGGTAACCGGAGAATATCCGGAGTCTTCATAGTCATTCGGAAGTTTACTCCTGTATAATAGTAATTGTTTATAGGTTTGGTCCCATTCTTTAGGAGAATCTCCTTCCGCTTTTTTATAACGAAAAGAATCCAGGATAGTGTCTGAAAGAAAAGAAGTCCTGATCTTAGGATCAGGCTCCTTGTTCGTCAAAAGAGAGATATTTCCGTTCTTCATTACATTTTCATAAAGATCTCTTTCGTCCTCGTTCATCTTTCTTAGTTTTTGTATAATTTTGCTATGTAACGAAGGCCTATATTTGATATCCTTTACTAAACCTTCCTGTTCAATATACTTTTTAACGGTATCTCCAGGGATTACAAAGGGAGCCTTATCTCTAAGGTGAAGACTTGGCCTTGCTACTTCTATCAAAGAAAATAGATGATACGAACAATTCTCGTCTAAAAAATAATAATCGAAGGAAGCATTTCCTAATTCCCAGAGATGTCTTGTCATTCTTCCGACTTCTTCCTGTTTCAGGTCCAACTCGTATTCCCAAAGATCTCTACTTTCTATATCATTATATTCAGCAATCTTAACATAGTATGGAAATAAGGAGAAGGTCCCCGGATATCCGCCGAATAAACCTAAAATAGAATACACGATCGCATTTGTAGATTCTGGATCGGCGTTCGCTGCATAGTTCACAGAATATTCTAAAATTTCTTTTCGATGGGGATCTCCCGAATCTATTTTTAAAAGAGTATGACCAAAGATAGAAGCGGGGGCATTCATATAATAAGAAGCGAATATGATCTTTGCACCTTTCGGATTCAGGGTCGCAAACCATTTTTCGAATCTACCACAATCTACTTTTGGGAAGTCTGAATCCGGAATAGAAAGTTTTTCTTGGATCCATCTTTTTCTTTCGGGGAATTTACATGCCGGGTGCATCCAGTTTTCTTCTCCCTGCGGAGCAGATGCGGGAGTCATAAAAGTTTGGATGGAAGAGAGAAGTTCTTGTTGGGGATCTTTTTTCCCTTCTCCGGATAGAAAAAAAGAAGATGAATCGGCCTCGCTTACCCACCCAAACGTAGCTTTAGTATAATGTAATAGAAGGATCCAGTATCTATCTTCCCATAGTTTTTTGGCTTCTGCCGATTTTTGGTATTCCAAGATCTTTTCTGTGCTTGTTGCATGAAGAGAGCTGAAGGTCCCGAAGATGGAGAATAGAATGAATATTATGAAAGGGAAATAGGACTTAACTGGCACTTAAAGTTTTAGATGGAACGAAATATTCCCTTCTCCTTTCGGAGAAGGGAATTAAACCTTACTTAAAAGGTATGATCAGATTTTGCAACTTCCAACTAGAGCGGAGTTGTTTGCTACTTCGAATCTCATTTTTTCCAAAAAGGAATCCGGAGTGTTTTGGTCGAAAAGGCTTCCGAATTTTTCTTTTCCTATTTTTCCAAAAGTTCCCGCATCGGAACAACCCATCAAAGAAGCGAAAGCTTCCATTTTTTCACCAGAACCTTTTGCAAATTCTTGCTCCAAAGATTGGAAGTTCATGTGAACAAAGATTTGTTGTTCGACTTGTTTTTGAGTGAAACCGCTTGTCTCACATCCCAAAGTTCCAGTGGAAATTCCGAAAGTTTGGTTTCCAAGAGTTCCGTTTACTGTAGCTGCGATCACTTGGTGAACTTTTTTGTTCTCGGTGATCACGAGGGCGCCTAAACCACATCCCGCTGCACCATGTTTAGCGGAAGCTACGTAAAGTGGAGAAGCTACTAAAGCGAGAAATAGAGATACTGCTAATATTCTTTTCATGAGTTATCTCCTTAAATTTTGCAGCTCTTAGAGAGGACTGCGTCTTTTCTAATTCCGTCTTTTACCGCGCTGAGTAAAGAAGAAGGAGTGGTTTCTTGGGTATACAGTACGTCGAAATTTGACTTAGTATATTCTCCTAATTGTGCAGTTCCATTTGTGGAACAGCCTAGAAGTCCTGAAAGTGCTTCTAATTTTTCTCCCTTTCCTTGAGCCATTTCAGCTTCCAAAGAATTGAAGTTAAGGGAAACGAATACTTCCTGCACTTTTTCTTTTTGGACTAATCCATCGGTAGCACATCCTAAAGTTCCGGTTGAGATCCCGAAAGTTTGGCTGCCCGAAGTGCCGTTTGTAGTAGCCGCTAAAATTTGGTGACCACCTTTGTTTTCTTTAAAAACCAGAGACCCGAATCCGCAACCGGCTACGCCATAGTCTGCGGCGGAGACTGAAATTCCCGAGGACAAGCAGAGTAAACCGACTAATCCTATCGATAGAAGTTCCTTTTTCATAAATGAACCTCTCCTTCCTTTTTTAATCGGAAAATATAAAATTCCCCGAAATGGGATATGTCAACAAGAATTAAAGAAAACGCAATGTTCGCCTTCGTGATAACGGAAAAGTTTCTCTCTTTGGAAAGAATTTTTTGCTTTGTGGTTTGGTTACTCGCAAAATCGCAGATAATCGGAAAAATTTTCCAAAACTTTTGTCCGTATTTGCAGAGAGTTCGGATAAATCTTTTTATATGATTTTTGTCTCCCATTTGGAATACTTTGTTTGTAGTTTTTTTGTTACTTTTCTTTTTTTAAATCTTGACTCGAATCTTCTTAAAAAGATGATCCTCTCTTGAGTTTTTACCTTCGGGAATTTTACAAAGAAGGTATGACGTTCCTTTCTTATGTTTTTATTTCTTGCCGAAAAATTTTCGGATCCCAAACATCACGCAAAACTAAGCGAAAATAAA
Source organism: Leptospira andrefontaineae (assembly GCF_004770105.1). NCBI lineage: Bacteria > Pseudomonadati > Spirochaetota > Leptospiria > Leptospirales > Leptospiraceae > Leptospira > Leptospira andrefontaineae. The sequence continues at coordinate 66,920 of NZ_RQEY01000023.1, forward strand.
CAAAAAAGTAATATAGTCACGGAGATTGATTCGATGAGAAAAATCATGTTATTAGCTGCAGCGTTAGTTTTAGTTTCTGTATCCAATTGCCTTCCAATTGTTTACGGATCTCTTTATACCAACGTAACCGACAACGCAACCATCTTCAACAGAGACAACTCTCAAAAAGATGGAATCGGTGAAAAATCAGGAGAAGCTTGTGCATCTTCTGTTTTAGCATTGATCGCTACTGGTGATGCAGGTATCAAAGCTGCTGCTAAAAAAGGCGGAATCAAAGTGGTTAAATCCATTGATTTCAACAGATCCAACGTTCTTGGATCCCTTTACGTTTCCAACTGTACGATAGCTTACGGAGATTAATCATCTCTTAGTTCGTTTATAACGAACAAATCTATCGAATTGTTTCCAGTTTGATCCGTTCGGATCGGATGGGGAAACGGTTTTTAAGGGTCGCGTAAATTTTAATTTTATGCGGCCTTTTTTCTATTTCCTAAATTTTCTCCCTTCGTATTTCCTTCTTAGATGAAATCCCAAGATATGTTCCGTTGGTATTCTAAATTATCCTTATTATTTTCTATTTTTGTTTTTTCTAACTTTTGTAGCGGAAGAGCAGATGGTGATCTAAAAATTTCAGATGCGGGTCCTGAAATGAAAAAAGTTTCCTGCGATACTCCCGCATATCGTGTCAAAAATCTTTGCGAAGATGAAAAAGTTTACTTGGATTGGGCCTCCAAAGCATATCCTGAATTGAATTCATTGGATAAATTGACTGAGGAAAATCTTTTAAAAGTTTCAGAAGAGACTGAGGATATTGATAAAGGCGCTGCGATTTTTTATCATAGGATTATCAATGATCCAAAGAATAAAAAATTTCTAGAGTATTTGGATAAGAAGGAGAAGGAATTTTCCGAAAAACGTCCTGACTTCTCTTCTAAAAAGATCGTGCTCGTAATGGTGCCTGGAATGTTCTATGCGGACAATCCAAGTGTAGGAGCGGACGGCGCGTCTATTCGTAAGATGGTTGCTTCTGTAGGGATTCGCTCCGATCTGATCCCAATCGGGCAGGTTTCAGATGTACGTGAAAATGCAAAGATCATCTGTGAATACTTAGAAGTTTCAAATCCGGAAGAAACCGTAATAATCGCTTCTCCTAGTAAAGGTTCCTCTGATTTTAGGATGGCTATCGAAAGATGCGGGAATGAACCTTATTTTAAGAAAGTCAAGGGTTGGTATAGTATAGGTGGGATCTTAAAAGGTTCTAGAATGATAGAAGGAATATTGAACGATTTTTGGACCAAGCTGGAAGTCAGAAGTTATTTTTTCTTCAAGGGGTATGATTGGGATGGATTTTTATCTATTCGAAAAGGGCAGGATGCTCCTTTGGATAGAGATTGGAAACTTCCCCCCGGAATCAAGATGATCAATTTGGTGGGTGTTCCGTTGTTTAGACATGTTACGGAAAGGGCTCGTCCATATTATAATTTCTTAATGAATTATGGCCCAAATGATGGGATTATCCTATTATCAGATTCTATCCACCCAGGAAGTTTAGTATATCCTTCCTTTCGAAATGATCACTATTTTACAAGGCCAATGCCTTCGGAAAGAATACTTGCTATGATCGAATACCTTTTGGACCCCGAGGCCCCTGAGCTATAGGTTATAGTTTAGAAGAATATAGATCCGATTCGAATTGATCTATTACTGCCTGATACGCTTCCATTTCACTTGGATATATGTAGTTTAACCAAAGAAGCGGTAATGTAAGTATCCAAACGAATGCTTTTCTTGTGAGCTCATACTCGAAGGTTTTTACAACAGTATTATCCTTATATACGGTAAATATAATATTCGCCCCGTCCTTTCCGCTATATGAAGGAATAATTGTGAAAGTGGCATAGGATATATACAAAAAGATCATTGCACCTAGGGAAGGATCTTTTTGAGAAGATTTCATATCGATATAATATCCTTTTTCGGGAGGATAATTTTCTATTTCTTTCCAACCTTTTGCACTGAGTGCCTTTCTTACTTCAGGTTCTTGGCTGCTTAATCCTGGAAATCTACTAATCAAAAAATGGATACGATCTTTATTTTTTTGAGGAAAACGATCTAATTCTAATTCTTTCCATCCTCTTTTTAAGAATTCTTTTCTTCTTTCATTCCAATTTTTCGGATCTTCTACGCTAAAATAGATCTTTGGATTGGAAGTTTTTTCCTTTTTCGGGAAGTCACTGTAACTAATGATACATCCGTAAAAGAAATGAAGAAATAAGAATAGGAAAGGGAATTTTTTCATGCAAGTTATGTGTCTTTTTAGCTACGAAAATGATTGAAAATGGACCGGTTATAGAGGCAAGGATTTTATTAAAGGGACTTATTCTGTTTCTGCAAGAGAATAACCGGTTTCCAAATAGAATTGAAAAGTTTTGTCCAAGCTATAAGGTCCTGCATATCTGGAAAGGTCCTTCTCCAGTTCTCCCGCTTTTAGATTTTTATACATGTCTTTCCATTCTTTAGAAATGATAAGTGCAGATTCTTCCGGCTCCGTTTCCGCGACTGATCTAAGTGCGAATGCTAATACTTCCCAACTGAAAGATGAATGTTTGAGTAGTACGTTCCATTCTTCTATACTTGGGCTTTTTTTGTTGCGAATGATCTCTTCTAACAGTTCGGTTCCTAAAATCCCTGAATCAGATCCGATTTGTATATAATATCTTCTTAAAGGAAGAAGGTAGTCCTTGTCAGGGAAAAGATTTTTTCTGAGAGAAAGTAAGAGTGCTCTTCTCGCTAATGCCGAGGATTCTACAAATCTTCTCTGGTCCAAATATTCCATACTTAAGATATGATGAAAGATAGGTTCGTCCCTAAAGATATTCGCTCTTTCGAGTAATCCTTCTTCATACATGCCGGAATCTTTGGATTTATAAGATAAGATACAAAGTCTATGCAGGTTTTTATTTCTGGGAAAGAAGGGGAGGAATCTTTTACATCTTGCAATGGAGTCTTCTATTTTTCCCGATTTTTGGAAAACTGAGATCTCATCTAATAGAGCTTGTTCTTCCGCTAGGTATGGATTGGAAGATTCTAATTCTTTTAAAGTTGCTTTATAATATTCAATATCTCCGATACGAGATGCCCACAATAATGCCTTGTATCTGAGATTTCTATTTTCCGGATCTCTGGATAATATTACCCGAGCAGTGTTTAGTGCCTTGTCTGGAAATCTGAGTGAATCGTACAGATCCGTCATTTCTTCCAATAATTTGGTTTGGTCCGGATTTAATCTAAGGCTTGTTTCGTAAGATTTGAGGGCTTCTAATTCTTCTCCCTTTCCTTTTTGGGATTTTCCTAAAATCCAATAGTAACGGAAGTCTCTGGGTTCTCCAGTTTCGTCAGCGATCTGTAATTTTTCTAACGCTTGTTGGTATCTTCCCCTTAAAGCCTCTTCTGATGCCTGCTGGATCAGCTCTTCCCAAGAAAAGGTTGAACTCAAGGCCAGGACCGATTTTATAGTGCAAATAACTAAAAAGAACCAAATGGAAAGTGTACGTCTCATCAGTGGCAGCCCTCTGCGGTCTTCTCCTTAACTTTGGCAAACACAGTTCCCATCTTTTTAATCCATCGGAAATTTTAAAAAAAAACAAGAGGTTTCCCTGAATGAATTCGGTAACCATTATTCTGGCTTTTGCCTTCCTGGCTATTTTGACCGCCGTTGTTTACGCATTAAAGGTCACCAGGATCCAAATCGGAACTGAGGGCGGAAAAGACCAAGAATCCAAGAAATTGATCGAAATTTCTTCCGCAATCTCCGAAGGAGCTATGGCTTTTCTCATAAGAGAATACAAGACCATCTCTCTTTTTATCGCCTTTATGGCAGTTCTGATCTTCTTCCTTTTGGACAATCCGGAAACTCCGGATTTTAACGACGGGTTGTTTACTGCGATCGCTTTCGTATCAGGAGCACTGATCTCCTGTCTTTCCGGTTTTATCGGAATGAAGATCGCGACCATCGGAAACGTTCGTACTGCTCAAGCAGCTAAAACTTCCATGACCAAGGCATTCAGAGTCGCTTTTGATTCTGGCGCGGTAATGGGATTCGGGCTGGTTGGTCTTGCTGTTTCCGGTATGATCGGGCTTTTCCAACTTTATACTCATTTATTCCAAAACGTAGGAACTCTTTTCCTAATGGAAGCTTTGGCTGGTTTCGGTCTGGGTGGTTCTGCTGTGGCTCTTTTCGGAAGAGTGGGTGGCGGGATTTACACTAAGGCTGCTGACGTTGGTGCTGACTTAGTTGGTAAAGTAGAGAAGGGAATCCCTGAGGATGATCCTAGAAACCCTGCGACTATCGCTGATAACGTAGGAGATAACGTAGGTGACGTTGCCGGTATGGGTGCTGACCTTTTTGGTTCCTGTGCTGAGGCTACTTGTGCCGCTCTTGTGATCGGTGCGACTGCTACTGCTCTTTCCGGAAATACTGACGCTCTTTTATATCCACTTTTGATCTCTGCTTTCGGGATCCCAGCTTCTCTTTTAACTTCCTTCATTGCTTCTGTAAAAGAAGGAGGAAATGTGGAGAAGGTGTTAAAGATCCAACTTTGGGTTTCTACTCTAATCGTTGGTGCGATCATGTATTTTGTAACTGATAAATACATGGTGGATTCTTTCGAGATCGCAGGCAAAACAATCGGGAAATGGAATGTATACATTTCATTGATCGTGGGTCTGTTCTCCGGTATGTTCATCGGTTTGATCACTGAGTATTATACTTCTCATTCTTATAAACCTGTAAGAGAAGTTGTAGACGCTTCTAAAACTGGAGCTGCTACAAACATCATCTACGGACTTGCATTAGGTTACCAAAGTTCTGTGGTTCCTGTGATCCTACTTGTTATTACAATCGTTACTGCGAATATTTTGGCGGGGATGTACGGGATCGCAATTGCTGCTCTCGGGATGATTTCCACAATCGCTATCGGTTTGACTATCGATGCTTACGGTCCGGTTTCGGATAACGCGGGCGGTATCGCTGAGATGGCGGAACTCGGAAAAGAAGTTCGTAATCGTACAGATACCTTAGATGCAGCCGGTAATACCACTGCTGCTATCGGTAAAGGTTTTGCGATCGGTTCTGCTGCTCTGACTTCCTTGGCATTGTTTGCCGCATTTATCACCAGAACTAAAACTACCGGTCTGGACATCTTAGACGCAGAAGTTTTCGGTGGATTACTTTTCGGAGCAATGCTTCCATTCGTTTTCACTGCAATGACTATGAAATCAGTGGGTAAAGCTGCTGTAGACATGGTAGAAGAAGTTAGAAAACAATTCCGCGAGATCCCAGGGATCATGGAAGGAAAAGCAAAGCCTGATTACAAAAGATGTGTGGATATTTCCACCACTGCGGCTTTAAGAGAAATGATCCTTCCTGGACTTTTAGTTCTTTTAACTCCGATCGTAGTAGGTTACTTGTTCGGAATTAAGTCTTTGTCTGGTGTTTTAGCTGGAGCATTAGTAGCAGGTGTGGTTCTTGCAATCTCTTCTGCAAACTCCGGTGGCGGCTGGGACAATGCTAAAAAATATATCGAAAAAGCTGCCGGTGGAAAAGGTTCAGACCAACACAAGGCTGCAGTTGTGGGAGATACCGTAGGAGATCCTTTAAAAGATACTTCCGGTCCTTCTATCAATATTTTGATTAAATTGATGGCGATTACAAGCTTAGTGTTTGCAGAATTTTTCGTGCAACATGGCGGATTATTGCTTCGTTTGTTCCAATAAGAATTTTCTAAAATTCTAAAATAGAAAAAGGGATCCGAAAGGGTCCCTTTTTTATTTAAAGTGCGGCATGTTGGAATTCCTACATAGATTTGAAGAGTAGGATTTTATTGACAGAAGTCGGATTTTGTGATAAGGAGAACGCGCTCTCCCACGAGCCACTCCCCCCAATCCCTATGCAGGGTGGGGGTTGTCTTTATTTCTACGTTGGAGTTCCAACATCGCTAATATATTCTCCGTGTCTTTGTGCCTCTGTGTGAACTTAACTCTGGGTCTCTCTAAAACTCTGTGCCTATTCCACAGATTTCCTGAATCGTACATAAAAAGGATCGAATCCCATTTTCTTCCAAAATTCTACTGCTCCTTCATTCTCGGAAATCGCTCTTAATTCTATGGCTAAGATCCCTTTTTCTTTCGCGTAACGAAAGGTTTCGTCTACGAGAGGTTTCATATAACCGGACTTTCTTTTACCCTGTTTGGTAATGGCCAGGTCTATGAATAAGTTCTTCTCCTCAATGAGATATGGCTTTTCTTCCACTCTTGCGATCAGAAGTGAAACAAGTTCTTCGTCTATGAATCCGCCGATAAATAGTACTTTGTCCGTTGCTCTGAGTTTTAGATATATATCCACCATTTTGGCAGCGGCTCTAGGACGGATCTTGAAAATTCCATCTAAAGGGAGTTTATTGACCATTCTAAAAAATTGATTTACCAATTCAATGGCAGCCTCCCTATTTTGGGGGAGGATTGGTTTTATCTCCAAAAGTTTCTCAGGCATTAAAATAAAACTTTGCAAATGAGCGAAGTTTGTGGAGTATTTTTTATAAAAGAGAGGAGAAGTTTCTCTTCTTTTCATAAATAAATAAAAAAAGAAACGATTCCGTTTGTTATTAAATACGAAGGCAAAATGATCTTTCGAGCACTTATAATTCTTTCCTTCTTCTCATTTATCAATTGTGAAAACGGTAAATCAGAATTACCACCTGCGGTTTTGGGATATATCGCTTTGGATTATCTGATTCTAACGGATCCGGATCGTTCTTCCGTTTATTTTTCTACGGTCAGGTCGGTAGATCTGGAAGTTGCTTACGAAACAGATGCAGAACCTTTTACTGGGAATTATGCGATCGGCGGTTCCAATATTTGGAGTGTGACTGATAGTAATTTGCAGGATGTTTTTGCTGACAGAGGTTACTCGGTTGCAGTTACCGTGCCTACTGATCTTTCCGAGATGAATGAGATCCCAAATCAGAACAGATCAAGTTGGAGTGTGAACCAACTTTTAGGTCTCGTACCTAAATATAGAAAAAGAACTTCTGATTTTCAATCTACTAGTTTCTTTATTATGTATGTAAGAGGACAGTTGGCAGATGCGCCTGGCGTGATTGCGGTTACAGTTTCCGGAATTTTAGGAATTGGTCCTCCGGTGATTTTCGTATTCAAGGATATGATAGATCAATTTGATTCTATCTCACCGGATAAAGTGGAAAAGGCTGAACAAATAACTGTGACACATGAGCTTGGGCATGCACTTGGGCTTGTGAATGCGGGAATTCCATTATATTCATCTCACCAAGACAAAGAACATGGAAATCATTGCACTAATGAATCCTGTGGAATGTTTTGGGCTTTAAGCGGTACCAAAGTCGAAACTTTCAGCCCGGCAAGTCCTTTGATTTTCGGGCAAGAATGTAGAGACGATATTCGAAACTACAATCCTTGATCAAAGTATCTTATTCGCAAAATAAGACTTCAAAGAATCGATTGCGACTCTTTCTTGGGACATACTGTCTCTTTCTCTTACAGTAACCGATTTGTCCGTTAAAGAATCATAATCTACTGTGATACAATAAGGTGTTCCGATCTCGTCTTGCCTGCGGTATCTTTTTCCAATAGCACCGCCTTCATCATATTCTAAATTCCCTAAAGAAGATAGATTTGTATAAATCGATTTTGCAAGTTCAGGAAGTCCGTCTTTTTTCATAAGAGGAAAAATCCCGATCTTAACTGGAGCTACCTGAGGAGCAAAACGAAGAACTGTTCTTGTTTCTCCGTCTGCAAGTTTTTCTTCTGCGTAAGCATCCGAAACAACTGCTAAGAATAATCTGTTCAAACCGAGTGCAGGTTCTACAACATAAGGTACATACTTTTTGTTTGCAGCTTGGTCTTGGTATTTCAGATCTTCTCCGGAAAATTTTTCATGTTGGGAAAGATCATAATCCGTTCTGGAAGCGATTCCCCAAAGTTCTCCCCATCCGAATCCATATTTGTATTCGATATCGGAAGTGGCCTCGCTATAAAAGGAAAGTTCTTCTTTCTCATGTTCTCTGATCTTTAAGTTTTCTTTTTTTAAACCTACATGATCCGTTAAGAACTTAAGGCAATAATCCACCCAATGAGAGAACCATTCTTTTTGAGTTCCTGGCTCGCAGAAGAATTCCATCTCCATTTGTTCGAATTCTCTGGTACGGAAAACGAACTGCCTTGCCATAATCTCGTTACGGAAAGATTTTCCGATCTGAGCTATCCCAAACGGGATCTTATTTCTAGTAGTTGAAATAACGTTCTTAAAATTGATAAAAATACCTTGGGCAGTTTCCGGGCGAAGGTAAATATCCTGTGAATCTTCTGCGGAAGCTCCATGAGAAGTTTTGAACATTAGGTTGAAGTCTCTGGCTTCAGTGAATGTTCCTCTATTACCACAATTCGGACAGGCAAAGTTTCCTGCCTTGATGACCTCGTTCATTTTTTCCAGGGTCAATCCTGTGGCGGCACCTTCTCCTTTTTGGTCTTCCAAAAATTTGTCCGCTCTGATCCGAGTCTTACAATTTTTACAATCGATGAGTGGGTCGTTAAAATTAGAAACGTGTCCGGATGCTTCCCATACTTTTGGGTTGAGAAGGATAGAAGAATCCAGTCCGACAACGTCTTCTCTTAAGTGGACAAAATGTTTCCACCAGAGTCTTTTTAAGTTATGGAGAAGTTCGGCTCCGTAAGGGCCATAGTCGAAGGTATTGGAAAGTCCTCCGTAAATTTCAGATCCGGGATAAACAAATCCTCTTCTTTTACAAACGGATACAATATCCTTGAGAGAGGAATCTAGGGTTTCTTTTTTCTCCATAGGTCCAAGGATTCTCGAATAGGATTCATGATAAAGTATTAAATTCGTAGGAATTCCTTCAATTCTTGTTTGCTTCCGGAACAAGCTAGGGTCCAATGGACAAGGATATTCGGAATGAAAAAGGAAATTTCGCAGAAGGAAAAACTAGTCTTTTGGGGGATCAATTTTCTCTCTTGGACCTCTCCCATTTCCATGATTGGGTTCGGGATCTTTTTTCCTTTGGGAGTCATCTTCCTATTTCCTAAAGAGGATAGGGTCCTTAGGCCGGCATTCCATTCCGTTTTTCTACAAATCGTTCTGGGACTATTTTTATTCTCTTTAGAACTTCTATTTTTAATTTTTCCAAAAGCGGAAGAGATATTTTCAGTATTCGTTCTACTTAGTTCGGAAGATCCAAGTGCGTTCGGGTTCACAGTCCTCACTCTGATGTTTTTTATGGGCCTCGCGGTATTTTTTCTGCAGGCAAAACATATTCGGGAAAAATTAAAACCGGGAGATGCAAGACCTCTTATCTTAAATCCAGTCCTGGTTTTTCTAACAGTTTTCTGTTTAATTCTATTTACTCATTATTTAACATATTCTGATACCTTTCGGGCGAAGATGGCAACGTTTGCTGTCTTCTCGGAAAGTGTTTGGATCTTCTTTTTTACTGCAATTGGACTGGCAGAACTTCTATCTGGTAAAAGGCCATTTTTCTTATTCCGTAGACCTTGGGCCTGGTTTGTAAGACAGACCAGAGATTCATTTGCAGATGAAGAAGGTGATCTTCCTGCTTCATCTAGGAAACGTAAGAACGCAAAAGTAAGAGATGTGATCTTGGCAGGTTGGGGCCATATTTACACAGGACGGTTGTGGAAAGGATTTCCGATCCTTTTCGTGTATTTGCTCGGACTATTATTATTCGCAACATTCTTTTTTTCCTGGTGGGAGCCCGCTTTGGGGATCCGCTTTTTGGCAAGTTTAGGTTTGAAACCCGGGCTTTCTGATAAAAAGTTTTTTGAAGTAGCTTCTTCTTTCTGGATTTGGTCCGCGATCCTAACTACATTAGTTTTAATTAATGTGTTTTCCGGTTGGTTGCTCAGAAGATCCTTTCAATCCAAAACGCCTCTTTTGGGTTTGAGTCCTGGTTTTGAGAACAATCTTGGACTAAGCGTTTTAGTTCACTTGATAGTGATTTGCCTGATCCTACTTATGCCTACCACGATCGCTTTCCAAAAGGAGAGTAAATCCAGACCTACGGATCATTTTACACCCGAGAATCATGCCGAATTCTATTTTATTGATCCGAACCTTCCCGACGAAGTGAAAGGACTGAATGGTGGGGTAATCACCGGAACGGATACACCAAACAGTAATCAAGGTGAAAAAATCCCCGAGGAAAAACCTTCTGACGAGGGAAGAGTAAAGGGAGAAGTTAAGAAGATTAAGGGTAAGAAACTTCCTCCTACATATTCAAATTATATCTCTGCAAAGATGAGAACTTTTGAATCCTTTATGGATTATTGGAGAAGTGCTCCTCGAAATTATTCCTGCGTTGTAGCTTATACGATCACTCCGGATGGAGACGTTGTGGATGTGGAACTTGTACAAAATTCTCCTTATCCCGAGCAAGACCAAAGAACTTTAGAATTGATAGAGAATTTATCTCCTATGATGCCTCCTCCCGGAACCAAAGGTTATATCAGAGTGACTGAACTTTTCTGGAATGGACCTTTGGATGCTAAGGCGATGCCGACTCCTTTACAACAGGAACTTGTGAATATGTTCGACGGCCGTTATATGGAGGAATTATGAGTTTAGAAATAATTCTCCTTGCGATCGCAAGTATTTTTCCTTGGGGATTTTATCTCATCTATACCCAGCCTAATACTGGTAGAGAAAAACGTTTCTTTTTTATAATATTCTTTGCCTTACTTTTAGGTTGGATCTCTACTGAGCTGGTTCTAAGAGCGAGCGCTTGGATCTGGCCTGAAACTGAGATCAAGGCGAAAGTAGCAAAATCAATTCTTTCTCAAACCGCATTTTTAGCATTCGTAAAGGCGGGAATGATGGAAGAGTTATGTAAATCCATTCTGATTGTTTCTCTGTCTTTAGTCTTAGCTTATGATTGGAAGAAGAAGGAATTTCTTCCGGAAACTTTTTTAGTAGGTGGATTTGTAGCTTTAGGTTTTGCCGGGATAGAGAATTATCATTATATTCTAATCGCGAAAGAAGATGATAGGATCCATACTTTTATCTTAAGAACCTTGAAATCTTCGAATGCACATTTGCTTATTAATCTTTGTTTTGCACTTTGTCTGATCAAAAGTAATAAAAGACAATTCCCGGAAAAGTATTGGTACATTCTTGCGGGATTTTTACTTGCAGTAGTCCAACATGGACTATTCGACTTTTTTGTGATCCCAGTAGGGAGATTTGGACATTGGGCAGCGACTGCACTCTTCGTAGGTATCTGGGTCTGGATCGTGAAAGACAGAAGAGTCTTTATGAAAGAAGAAATTCATAAAATAGAAAAAGAAATAAGTTCCGAAGAAGAAGTTTATAAATTACCTAAAGAAAAACCTCGCAGGGAAAAAGCCTCCCAATCGGTTCCAGAGATAATCCGTTGAAATACAAAGAGATCAGAGTTTCCATTCCGAAAGATTTTGCGGAAGAATTTTCCGCGTACTTGGACGAGTGGCAGGTAGCAGGATATTACGAGATACTATTCGATAGAGAAGAACCCAGAAAACCTGGAGAAGAAATTATATCCGATAATACTCCTATAAGGGTGTATTTGGCAGAAGACGATGTTCAATCCGAAGCCAAAATTTGGATCTATCTGCAGACAGTTGCTCCGGAAGATTCTTTTGCAGAATCCAGATGGATAGAAACGAAAGAATACGAAGAAGCTTATAAAGAATTTTATAAACCATTTTCAGTCGGAGTTTTTTGGGTGGTGCCTACCTGGGAGAAAGAAGATTGGGAAAAAAATAAAAAATTAGAACAAAAAGATTCGCTCCCGGTATATATCAATCCTGGGCTTGCTTTCGGAACAGGACATCATGAAACCACTCGTTTGGTTTTATCTAGGTTAGGCGCCATCGATCTGAAAGGAAAAAAGGTCGCGGATATCGGCGCCGGATCGGGGATTTTATCCGTGGCAGCGGCAAAATTAGACGCTTCTAAAATTATCGCAGTGGATATAGATCCGAATGCCGTGCGTTCTTCATCATTTAATAGAGATGAGAACGGGATTTCTCCGGAAGTTTTAGTGGTGGAAGAGGGTGGATTCGATCATCCGCAAGTTTCTACCGAAAAATTCGATCTATGCGTGGCTAATATCACATTTGCAGTCTTAAAGGCGAATATGGAAAAGATCGCAGGACTTCATACGGATCATTTTTTATTCAGTGGAGTGATCACGGAAAGAAAAGAAGAATTCCTGGAACTTCTATCTTCCCAAGTAGGAGGTAGATCTTTATATGAGACCTCCTGGAACGGTTGGGAACTGATAGAATGGACTCGCAAATAGTATAACGTTTTATTAATATTTAATATCGGAGAAAAAATGAGACATTACGACGTATTCGGAATAGGGAATGCACTTGTGGATATTCTAATCCCTACCGAAGATTCTTTTTTACAAAAAATGGGTTGGAACAAAGGGATTATGACCTTGGTGGATGCGGAAGTGCAGGGTGGGGTTCTTACCGCTTTAGACGGACATAAAAAAGAATTAAGATCAGGTGGAAGCGCAGCAAATACCATGATCGCTCTCGCAAATTCAGGCGGAACTGGAACTTATACCGGAAAAGTAAGCGAGGACACTTACGGAGAATTTTACAAACAAGATATGGAGAAGGCTGGGATCTTATTCGAAGTTCCTCCTTCTAAAGATGGACATACAGGAACCTGCGTAATTCTCACCACTCCTGATGCAGAGAGAACGATGCTTACTCATCTTGGGATTTCTTCCACTTTGACCAAACAAGATTTGGATTTAGACAAACTGAAGGTTTCTTCTTATAGTTATGTAGAAGGATATCTTTGGGACGGACCTTCTACCAAGGAAGCTTGTCTACTTGCTATGGAAGAATCTAAAAAGGCTGGGGTAAAGGTAGCATTTACTTTTAGCGATCCATTCTGCGTGAATCGTTCCAGAGAAGATTTTCTAAAACTTACAAAAGAATATTGTGATTTAGTTTTTTGTAATGCAGAAGAAGCAAAAGCACTCGCTGCTACTGAATCTAAAGAAGATTCATTAAAATTTATCTCTTCCATTTGTAAAAATGTGATGATGACGGACGGTTCTAATGGGGCATTCGTTTCAGTAAATGGGACAATCGGCCATATCGGCGGATTTCCTGCTCAGAATTTATTGGATACTACCGGAGCAGGGGATTGTTTTGCTGCAGGAGTGCTCTACGGATTGACCCACGGATTTTCTCCTGAAAATGCAGCAAGATGGGGAAATTACGTTGCATCCAGGATCGTGCAGGAGATCGGACCTAGACTTTCTGTCAGACTTATGGGAAGACAGGAAGAGATATTAGGAAAAGTTTAAGGACAAGAGTAACTCAAAGGGATCGTGCTCATGTTTCCGTTCTCCGGAACGGAAAATGTGAGCGGAGTTCCTACTATCGTATCTGGAAAACCGTCCACATAGCTAGTGTCCGAAAGACAATATAGTTTATGAGTTCCAGGATTGATATATTTGATCGTTACTGTTCCGTTTCTTGCAGGAGTGGCAGCTAAAGGAAGTTTTGTTAGAATATCCGTTTCACCCGCTCTGAAAACTGCAAAGTAATGAGTTAAATTTCCGGAGCCACCTGTGATCGCCAAAGAAGACGCTCCACTTGGATAAATTGCCCTGGATCTGGTCAAAATTCCTCCACCCATATCGGTTTGACCGCCATGTTTTGTTTTCCAATCACTAATGGAGATTAAGGTCGCGGCAGTACTTCCGTCTGCAGCTTTAATTGAGTGAACCATTAAGTTTTCCTTAAGGTTCATTCTTACTTCAAAAATATAAGGTTCATATCCAGGTTTAAAATCCATATCCGCTTCTCCCGGTTGAACCGAATAAAGAAGAGGAAATATTAATGGATAACCTGATTTGTCGGTAGTTCCTGCCGCATAAGCTATCCTTGGAACTATATTAAATCCATACACACCATAGTTATCAAAGAAGGTTACCTTTGTGAGGTCCACACCTGGAGAATTTCCCCAACCGGTAACTAAAGAACGGATATAAGTTCCTGTATAATAATACTGGCTCGCGGCTCCGGTGCTAGTTCCGGAAGTAGGATCGTTGGAAGGGAATTCGGCTCCTTCTCCATTTAAGAACTGGACCATTTTGAATTCACCATTCAGAGATCGGCAGGTGTTTGCATTCAATGTATAAGGTTGGGTGCAATACACTTCTCTGTTCGGAGCAATATTATCCCAGAAAGCTTTTGCAGCCGCGACAGTTCTGATTTGAGAAAGATTGTTTAGACCATCTTGGTATTTGGAGGAAATACGGATCTCACCTATATCAATATAAATAGGAAGATTTGCCATTTTAGGAAGACCAGATAGATTGAATGCAGGATCTCCTGCAGGATCTTGATACACATTTCCGGTCCCGTTATTGTATTCAGAAAATTCTAAAGGGTTGTCTGTAGCGTAGGTACCTTTCATTAGAAGTAACATTCTATTATTGAATAAGGTGCTGATTACGGGATAGTCAGTTGCGTTTCCTTCCCAATGACCTACTTTACAATCTGAAAAGAAAGCCAGCAAAAAGGAAGAAAGACATAGAAACCGATTCGCTTTGGAAATCATAAGAATACACTCACCATTAAACCGAAATGGAAAAATTCTGTATCCACTTTATTATAGTAATACGGGTTACTTAATCGAGGATCTACACTAGGACCTACGTAAGGATATTTTGTTTCCGCAGGTGAATTTAAATCTGATTCATAAATTTTATTATAATCGAGTCGGATCCCGATCCGTAACTTCTTACCTGCTACGAAACTTGCCTCAAATCCTGCGAATAAAGTATCATTCCAGCGGGAAGTGTTTGCCGGCCTTGCAACCACATAGGTTTCTCCGAATCCGGCCTTTAGCATAAATGTGATCGGAAGTTCGAAAGGAAGTTTATAACAAAGTGCAGAATAAACCGGGATGGTGGTCAGAGCCCTTTCCGACCTGGATAAGTAGTTGGAATAAGAGGCCCCCACTTCTACATAAAAGATCCAAGGCCAAGGAACCCTATAAAAGAATCCACCGCCTAAAGTGGTATCTAAATATTTCTGAGCTTCAGATCCAGGAAATGGGTTAGAAGCTCCAACCCATGCTCCAATTTCAGGTTTTCTATTATCGTAGAATGTAGGAAGTTCTTCTTCTAATTCTTCATCTTCGCTGGTACTGTCTCTTTTTTCAGAACGAGTAAGTCCGGAAGAAGGTAGATTTCCGCCTGCTTGTGCAAGGATCAATTCTCCATTCTTAAAACTATTCCCAATCTTATTAAAATCCATAGGAGGAGAAACAGGGTTTCCTCCCATATATTTTACAGCCTTATTATCCACTTGGTCCGGATAAGAGAATGTCTGTGCCCAAGGAAAAAGTAAAAATGCGATCGGCAGAAGTTTTTTCATCTAGGAACCCCGCCGAATTCTTTTCTGCTTTGGTACATTCGATCTATCTCAGGATAAGAATCGTAGTACGCTTTTAGAAAATACAATCCGTAAGGGGGGAGAGTGATCCCTGCTATGGTTCTATCTTTGGAAGAAAGTATTTTCAATATATTCGTCTCTTTGCGCTTCTCTATCGCTATTTCAAAAAGTGTTCCAGTTAAGATCCGGACCATATTATGGAGGAAACCGTTTGCCTTGATCCGTAAACGAAGAAGTCCGGGCTCTTCTTCACTTTCTAAAAGGCTCGCATCATAAATGACCCGAGTAGTGCTCCTGCGGTTCCGCATCGAAGTGGCTTTTGCCAGACTTCTAAAGTCATGCTCTCCCTTTAGTAGTTCCAGTTCTTCTCTTAAGCGGGAAACGTCAATCCGATGTTGGTACCAAAATGCTCTGTTTTTCCAAACTGGTCTTGGGAACCTTGCGTTCACTAAAAGGTATTCGTATTCTCTTGCAGTACAGGAAAATTGAGAGTTAAAGTTTAGCGGAACTTCCGTAATCTCATGGATAGCCAGACCCCGGTCGGTGAGTGCATTCATTCCGAGTAGGAACTTCGACAGGTTCGGAATAGGGGAATTCGTCTTAAAATTTACGATCATTCCCCTGGCATGGACACCTGTGTCTGTTCTTCCGGCTCCCCAGATCCTGGTTTGTTTTTTCAGAAGGACTTCCAACGCTTTTTCTATTTCTTCCTGAACGGTAGGAGATTGTTTCTGGCTTTGGTATCCGAAAAAACATCCACCATCGAATTCGATCAATAGGGCATAGTTTCTAGGATCTTCTATCATAGTCTGGAACGAGATTGGAAAGGAATACCAACAGGAGGAGAAGGTAGAGACGTCTCTTATTTTTCTCCGCCCATTTCCTCTATGATCTTATTGTATTCGTCATAGAGTTCTTTGGCCATGTCAATGATGACGGAAGGTTTGGACTTGGAAGCCTTACCTGAACCGTACAATCTAGAAAGAGTTCTTTTGGCGCGAATGAGAAGGTTCAGTTTGGAAGCAGCATCCGACGCAAGTTCTTCCTTGAATTTCATTGTGAGATATGCGGAAAGATAAATGACTCCGTCAAATCCCCAGTTTTTGTCCGTATCAGGTCCGAGTAGATAAGAAGCGGCATCTACTGGTTCGGAACCGGACTGCATGATTTCCATTGTGTCCGTGTACCAGCCCGCGGATTTTTGGTAGAGAAGGTCTCGGATCTTGTCGTAGCCCATACCTGGAAACTCTGTGTTCACATCATCGAAGTACCAGGCACCACGGACCGCACAGACTGCTTTTTTAGGTGTAGGAGCTACTGTCACTTTTCTGGACTGGTAACATTCTATCGCTAGTAGGTAAGATGCAGCTCCCAGGATCAGGTTTCTTTCTTGGTAAAAATCAGTAGGTCCCATGATGGACTCTATGTTTTTACGGCGGACCTCTGCGGATTCTCTCAATTTTGCGAGTTCGTCAGCATCCAGACCTGACCAATCTTTAGGAAATGCAGTATAAAGACAGCGAGGGCATACGTTAAGAACGTAATCGTTCGGGGAAACCCTGCCAAATTTCTTGTTTTTTTCGTATAAGCGACGTAATTCCTGGGTGAGTTTGCCTGCAATCAGCCTTCCTCCCCCCTGGAACATACTTTCCCTTTGATGGACCTCGCTACAGATAGGGCAGACCGTATCTTCCTTATTCCTAAACGAGATTTTTTTGCCTTGGGCTAATGCAGTTGCTGTCATACGAAGAATTTCCGGAAAAATCGAGCCGGAAGCGTCAATTCTCACCGTATTCTAACCGATAGACTAAGAAGAAAAGCACGATTTTCGGGTTGAACCCGGTCTTCTCAGGAAGATACTAAGGAAAAGGTCCTCCAATGAAAAAACTTCTCGTTTTCATGATTGCGATGTTAGTCGCCCCAGTTCTATTACACGGCGAAGCCGTTTCTATGAAATCGTATAAGAAGAGGATAGAGCTCTTAACTTATTTGAGGGCGATAGAGCCTGTCGTAAAAAATTATCCGGGAGAGGTAAAATCCTCCGGAACGGGTCAGGCCCAGGCAGATGGGGAGAGACTCGCGAAGTATAAAGAGCTAAAAAGATTGTACCAAGAAGGTCTTCTGTATTTCTTTGAAGGGAATTTTGTAAATTCTTATCGCAGATTTTTGGAATCCCAACTTGGAATGGAACTTCTTCTGGAAGAACTTTCACAAGCGTATGTGGAAAGAACAGAAGAGATCCTAAAAACCGCGATCGAAAAGAAAAATCCAAACAATCCTATGGATAGAGCACTTGTGGATATTTCCGTGGAATACGGAAAAACAAGTTATATCCGTGCGGACATCAAGGAGAACAGAGAAGCTCCTTTTACCCGCAGAATGTACAACCCGAGAGAATTCCATTACGTGGTGAATAAATACACCATCGAAAAAAATATGGAGTTAGGTTATCAATTCTTGGGAGAAGCCAAGGAAGCTAGGAATAACGCACTTAAGATAGAAAAACATCTGGAGAAACACCAAAAACTCCAACCTGAACATAGAAAACATCGTATCGAAATGTATTTGGGTGCGATTAATCTTTGTAGGGATGCAAGATCCAATGCGATGAATATTTTCAAACTTAAGTATCCATACGATAATTATTATCTCCAAAGATCAGACGCAAAATCTGAAGAGACTCGTAACGAGATCGGAGAAGTCACTCCAGGTGAAGTTGTTTCCGTAGATGGAGTTACTTATGACTTCTCTACTAACCCACTGGTTCGTGCAGATAATAAAATGAGTCCTGTATTCGACAAAAGAATTCCGGATGATTATCGTAGAGATGCCGTAGATATTTTAGGTAGAGTTTATGATGACGAGATCGACAATAAACTATATCTTCGTTGGGATGCTGAGACTCGTAAAAAACTTCTGGGAGATAAAATTCCTCCAGGAGCTCAGAAGAGAAAACAAGCAGCAGCTGCAAGCCAACCTAATAAATAAGATCTTTCCATTCTTCTGAAAAAATAAAGAGGCCTGTTTCCGAAAGGGGACGGGTTTTTTTATTTATCACTCTCATTCTTCTTAAAGCGAACATCGTAAGTTATGTCCGAGAAGGATTGTTCTATTCGTGTTCCTCCTTTGACATATGTTAAGAATTTGCTTTCCTTGTTCATGGAGGTACTAAAGCATAGTTCGCATGAATCCACTCAAGTTTATGGAAAGCCGTTTGGGCAGGTTTTCCCCGAAGTATCGTAAACTGGTATTACGCACATATGTCGTAACCTTAAGATTGGTACTTACGGTAGCGTTTCCGAATATGGTCGCTGGGATTTTTTATGCGATCATTGGTAATCGAGAAAAGCAGTACGTCTCTTTCCTAAAGGGTTCTAAAACTTGGGGAACAGCAGTCATCAAAATGACCAAAACGGATCTAGCGATAAAGAATGAAATGCAGATCCCTGAAAAGGGTCATATGATCTTCTTGAATCACGTAAACGAAATAGATTTTCCTTATGATTGCCTAGTGGTTAACAAACCGTATCTGGCAAACCAAGTGATTAAAAAAACTTTAGTGGCCTATTGGTGGATGAAAGCAATGGGTTCTCAGGTTTTTGAAACTTCTAAAGCCGCTACCATTGCGGTCTCTGTTCGTAATTTGATCAAAGGACTTTCCACTACTTCTTATATAGTCTATCCCGAAGGTCATAATTCTTATTCAGAAATTATACAACCTATGCAAAAAGGGATGGTTAAACTCGCTTACGAGAATAAAATCCCTGTAGTGGTAGTCCTAAAATCAGGGATCACCACTTACCAAACGGAACCTATGTTTGCTAAAGTAGGATATAAATTTATAGGAAGATACGAACCTTGGACTCATGAGAGCTGGGAGAGTTTTAGGGATTTCTTATACGAAACTATGAGCAAGGAAAAGATCGCACTCGATTCCGAGATCGGAACAGTGCGGGAACCTGTCTCTTCTAAATCCAAGTGATCAAAAAGCTACTTATCGCAAACAGAGGAGAGATCTCTCTCCGCATCCAAAAAACCTGTAAAAGGTTGGGCATAGAGACCGTAGCCGTATATTCGGATGCGGATAAGGATGCACCATTCGTAAAGGCCGCAGATTTTTCTTTTTATTTAGGACAGTCGGAACCTTCTAAATCTTATTTAGTAATTTCTAATATGCTAAAAGCTATTAAAGAGACCGGAGCTGACGCAGTTCACCCTGGTTATGGTTTTTTATCCGAGAAGGCCGAGTTTGCGAGAGAACTTTCTAAAGCGGGGATTTCCTTTTTAGGACCTAAGGCAGAAACTGTGGACCTTATGGGAGACAAGATCCGTTCTCGTGCAGCCATGGAGAAGGCAGGAGTTCCTGTTGTTCCTGGATACGAAGGGGATTCCCAAGAACCTTCCGTTCTATCGAAAGAGGCTGAAAGGATCGGATTCCCGATCATGATCAAGGCGAGTGCAGGCGGCGGCGGAAAAGGGATGAAACGTGTCTTTTCCAAAGAAGAATTTTTACCCGCATTAGAATCCGCCCAAAGAGAAGCGGGGAATGCTTTTGGGGACGCAAGAGTATTCTTAGAAAAGTATATTATAAATCCTAGACATATAGAAGTTCAAGTTTTCGGAGATTCTTCCGGAAAAGTAATCCATCTATTCGAAAGAGAATGTTCCATCCAAAGAAGACACCAGAAGGTAGTTGAGGAATCACCCGCACCAAATCTGCCTTCTGAACTGAAACAAAAGATCTGCGAAGTAGCAGTTAAGGCCGCTTCTTCCATTGGTTATATCGGTGCAGGAACAGTTGAGTTCATTTTAGGAGAAGATGGCGCCTTCTACTTTTTGGAAATGAATACAAGATTGCAGGTAGAACATCCAGTTACTGAATCTGTAACAGGTTTCGATCTAGTGGAATGGCAGATCCGGATTGCTGAAGGTGTGAGTATCGAAAAACTCACCGGTGGAAAATCTCCATCTCAGAATGGACATGCAATAGAGGTCAGATTATACGCAGAAGATCCGGAGAATGAGTTCCTACCTTCTATCGGAAAGATAGAACTCGCGAAATTCCCGGAAGTCCAAAACCTAAGAGTGGATTCCGGAGTAGTGACCGGTTCCGAAGTTTCTCTTTATTATGATCCAATGCTTGCAAAAGTGATTGGGATCGGAAAAACGAGAGAAGAGGCTCGTAAAAACCTGATCGCCGGACTAGAGGAAATAATCGTATTCGGGCCGATCACAAATTTGAATTATCTAAAGGCAATCCTGGAACATTCTGAATTCGTAAAGGGACATACAGACACCCATTTTTTAGAAAAATATAATATAGTTTGGGAAGAATCCGGAGAAGAAAAAGAAGCACTCATGAGAACCGCTTCTTTTCTCGCGAATCGAACAGTGAAAACTTCCTCCGTATGGGAGGCCGTCGGGCCGAACGGAGTTTGGGGAGAAATATTTTGAACCGTTTGTTCCGACTCCAATGGAAAGAAAAAGAATATGTATTAGATCTGGGAGATTCTTCCTCCAGACTATTTGGTCCGGAAAAAAAATGGGAGTCACTTCTCACTCATTATTCTTGGACTGGGGAAGAAGACGGTTCTTATTCTTTGCCTGATGGAAGTGTAGCATTACTTAGAAGTGGGAAACTTTTCATTCACACCAAAGGAAAAACATTCCAGTTTGCGATCAAAGGAAGAGAAATTTCCGATGCACAAGCAGCTTCTTTAGAGATCAAAAGTCCCATGCCGGGAAAGATCATTAAGGTAGAAGTGAAGTCAGGAGATTCCGTGAAAAAAGGACAGACTCTCGCAGTTGTGGAAGCAATGAAGATGGAGCATGCCCTGAAGGCAGGTGCGGATGCTAAAGTCCAAGAAGTACTCGCTCATCCAGGTGATATAGTTTCCCAAGACCAGTTGCTTGTCAAACTCGCCGAATAATAAATTTCCAATCTCATTTAATACTGAAATGTTTTCTAAAACTGAAACATTTCAGTATTGTTAAAAATTAAATTCTTATTTCGAACAAGCGATATAATAATTTTAGAATACGGTTCGTTTGGAAGCCCATGACCCTGGATCAAAAGAAAAGGTTCCAGGAATAAATTTGACATTGGGTCAGACACTATTATACATTGCGAATTCCATAAAAAATTTCAGGTTACTGCATGAAGCATTTCCTTATTCGCATTGGCATAATTGCTATATTGGCCTTTGTTACGACTCAAAATATATCCGCTGATCCGGGGCTTTTGGATGGTTGTGAAAAACCTCCTGAAAGAACTGATCTACCATTCTATATCAGTCCTAAAAGACAACTTTGTAAAAAGGATCTAGAAAAGAAGAAAGAAGGTTGGTTTCCTACAGGACTACCTCTTTTAAATTCGGATCCGAATACAGGGATCGGTTATGGTATTCGTGTATTCGCATATAATAATGGAAAGAAAGAAGATCCGTTTTTCGAATATACACCTTACAAATTTAGGATTTACGCTCAATACTTCAATACCACAAAACAACGTCAGTATCAGGACGTAGCTTTCGATGCTCCTTACGTGTTCGGAACACAATGGCGTTTGCGAGGTGAAGGTGTTTATGATGCCAATCCGAATACGTTATTCTTCGGTTTAGGAGAATCTTCTCTACAAACTTTAAGTTATACGGATAGAAACCAGGATGGCGGACAGGTTCATACGAACGCAACCTTTGCAGACCAACAAAGGAACCTGGCTTATACTAGACCGGGTGGTCCTGGAGATCCGGTAGATATAAACGGGTCCGTATACAATGGATTTCCGGCTCAGAACGGATTTAGAGTGACAGACACTCAATATAACCGATATAATTTGATCTCTCCTACTGCAATGCTGAGTGGAGAAAGATCTTATGTCGGAGGAACTGTCCGACTTGTAGCAGGACTTCGTATGTCCCAGAATATCGTAAAGACGTTTGACGGAACTCTTGCGAATGGTACCGATCCTTACTTGGATGGATTCGGGATCAATTCCGGTGGAAAGGCGATTAACGGTACTACTAAGGTCACTGAAGATTATAATTCAGGAAAGATCTTAGGTTACCATGGCGGTATGGTGAACACACTTCGTTTAGGTGTGGTATATGATACTAGAGATTTGGAGCCCGATCCAAACCAAGGTGTATTCTTAGAAGCAACTTACGAAAGAGCTGCAAAAACTTTCGGATCTAATTTCGATTATTCTAAATATTTCACACAGGCAAAATTCTTCTGGAGTCCGTTTCCTAGGGTTTTCGATAAATTGGTTCTGGCAGGACGAGGCGGTTTCTCTATTACTGAAGGAGATGCTCCGTTCTTCGAATATAGAAACATGTGGGGAACAGAAGGTGTGATCTCCGGACTAGGTGGACGTACTACATTAAGAGGTTATAAACAAGACCGCTTCGTGGGACGTGCAATGGGTTGGGGTAATATCGAACTTCGTTGGAAGTTTGCTTCCCTTTCAGTTGCAGGACAACACTTTGCATTTAACTTAGTTCCATTCATGGACTTTGGACGGATCTGGGATGATGAACATAAGGTAGGGACCAAGGATTATAAATATTCTCGAGGTATCGGACTCAGGATTGCTTGGAACCAAACGACGATCATCATGTTCGATTACGCGGTTTCCAAAGAAGATAAACAATTATTCGTGAACTTCAACCATGCGTTCTAAGGAAAAAGAAATGAGAAAAGTATATTATATAATAAGATCCTTATTCACCTTATTCGCATTTAGCCTCCTGGCGATGGGTTGTGAAGAGAAATTAGATCGTAGTCCTTACGGGTTTAGAGAAGAAGATGAAAGTGATTTAATCGCGGGAGCCCTTTTCTTCCAGAGTTTCATCAATAATGGAGATGGAACCGTCACGGATGCGACAAGCGGTTTGATGTGGAAGACTTGTAGCCAAGGGCAAGAGTTCAGCGGAGATGCGAGTTCCTTCAATTGTAGGGGAGCTAGTGGAACTCTTGCTAATCCGAGTTCGTTTGGAGCTAAAGAACTCCAATATTGTAGTGTTGATCTGAGTTCTTGTAATACGATAGGTATTCCACAAACACTGACGAATGTATCCCCGATAGGTATAGGTGGCAGTTCGGAAGCATATGATTCTTGTGCTAGTGATAACACAGGAGGTCATACGGACTGGCGGGTAGCGAATTTCTTAGAGTTAAAATATTTAAGCTCTAATAGCCGTAACTTCATGTTATTGAAATTTCCGGATACGATAGAGTCTTTCTATTGGAGTTCGACAGCTAATGAACAAGATGTAGCAGGCAAAACAGCTAGAGCGGTATCTTTCACCAGAGATAGATTTGGAGAAGATGAAACCTTTAGCAAAACCAGTAGATACTTCGTTCGCTGCGTAAGATAATTTACAAATTTATAATGCCCTCGTTTGACTAAACGAGGGTTCACTTATATGTCCCTTATATCTGGGTCGAAAACGTGTTTTAGTAATGTACAACTGCATAATTTTTTCATAACTCTTGTGATGAAAGGGAACTTTTGCGTGATGAATGGGGTCACCAAAACCCTGATTCGAAATTTTCAATTGACATAAGCTCTTGTAACTTCAATAACTAACGAACTTAAAATCTTAAATCCGGAGTATACATGAGGATTAAAGAAATTAAATCGTTGGTGCTAACGATTTGTTTTGTAGCAAGTTTCAATATAGACGCCCAAGATTTTATCCCTGAACCGGGATGCGATAAGCCTCCAGCTCGCAAAAACATGCCGTTTCATATGGATTCTTCGAAACAGCTTTGTGCAAAAGACTTAGCCGTTAAACGGGAAGGCTGGTATCCTACCGGACTCCCTCTAATCAATTCTGATCCACTTGAAGGAGTCGGTTTTGGTGTTCGTGCGTATGCATATAATAACGGTTTAAAATCAGATCCGTTATTCGATTATACTCCTTATAGAGTAAGATTTTTCGCTCAGTATTTTAATACTAGTAAGAACGCGCAGTATCATCAGCTGAGTTTGGATATGCCGTTTATTGCGAATACACAATGGCGCCTTCGCGCGGATGCGTTTCTAACAATAACACCTACCACTCTCTATTTTGGTATAGGTGAAAGTTCCCTAAAAACTTTGAGTTATTTTGATCGAAACCAGCCAGGTGGAGATTACGTTAATAATGCAACGTATGCTGATCAAAGTAAAAACTTTAGCTATTATCGACCGGGAGGTCCTCAGGATCCGGTTTCCTTTGGTGGTAATACTTACTACGGAATTCCAAGCCAGCCAGGCTTCGTTGTTACTAATAAAATGTACAACGGATATATCATAGAAACTCCTATGATCAACCTAAGTACCGAGAGATCATTCTTTGGTGGAACAGTTCGTGTAGTCGCAGGTATCAAAGCTTCTGAAAATATTATCAGGACTTTTGATGGAAGAAAAGCGCCAGGTTACGATCCGGTTCTCGGTATGGATTATGGAGCAAACGTGCCTAACGCTAAAACTCGCCTGACTGAAGACGCACAAGCAGGAAAGATCTTAGGTTATCACGGTGGATATGTAAACGCGGTTCGTCTTGCATTAGTATATGATACTCGTGACTTTGAACCTGATCCGAACAGTGGTGTTTTCTTAGAGGGAACCTTCGAGAAAAACAGCAAATCATTCGGTTCAGATTTCAATTTCCAAAAATACTTTGCCCAAGGAAAATTTTTCTGGAGTCCGTTTCCTAAAGTTTTCGACAAACTTGTTATTGCTTCTCGTTTTGGAGCAGGCTTGTCCGAAGGTGACGTTCCATTCTTCGAATATAGAAATATGTGGGGAACAGAAGGTTTGATCGGTGGACTCGGAGGGATTCGTACCATCCGAGGTTACAAACAAGACCGTTTCGTAGGAAGAATGATGGGCTGGGGTAATATCGAAGTGAGATGGAAATTCGGATCTTTACGTGTAGGTGACGAATACTTCGCATTTAACTTAGTTCCTTTTATGGACTTCGGACGTGTTTGGGATGATGAACATAAGGCAGGACTTAAGGATTATAAATATTCGCATGGTCTCGGACTCAGGATCGCTTGGAACCAGGCTACAATCATTATGATCGACTGGGCAAAATCCAAAGAAGACGAACAATTATTCGTGAACTTCAGCCACGCGTTCTAAGGAAAAAGAAATGAGAAAAGTATATTATATAATAAGATCCTTATTCACCTTATTCGCGTTTAGTCTTCTTGCGATAGGTTGTGAAGAGAAATTAGACCGTAGTCCTTACGGCTTTAGTGAAGAAGATGAAAGTGATTTAATCGCGGGAGCCCTTTTCTTCCAGAGTTTCACGAATAATGGAGATGGAACCGTAACGGATGCGACAAGCGGTTTGATGTGGAAGACTTGTAGCCAAGGGCAAGAGTTCAGCGGAGACGCAAGTTCCTTCAATTGTAGGGGAGCTAGTGGGACGCTGGCTAATCCGAGTTCGTTTGGAGCTAAAGAACTACAATATTGTAGTGTTGATCTGAGTTCTTGTAATACGATAGGGATTCCTCAAACACTGACGAATGTATCACCGATAGGTATAGGTGGTAGTTCGGAAGCATATGATTCTTGTGCTAGTGATAACACAGGAGGTCATACGGACTGGCGAGTAGCGAATTTCTTAGAGTTAAAATATTTAAGCTCTAATAGCCGTAACTTCATGTTATTGAAATTTCCGGATACGATAGAGTCTTTCTATTGGAGTTCGACAGCTAATGAGCAAGATGTAGCAGGCAAAACAGCTAGAGCAGTATCTTTCACCAGAGATAGATTTGGAGAAGATGAAACCTTTAGCAAAACCAGCAGATACTTTGTTCGCTGCGTAAGATAGACTTATAGAGGTGCTTGCAGATCCCCATGGACCAGGTCATTGATCAGAATTGTATCATGTCTGGATGGGGATCTGTTCTCGGGATAATCCGTAGAATAATGTAATCCTCTGCTTTCATGTCTGGCAAGTGCGGAACGGATAATCAATTCAGCCACCAAAACCAAATTACGAAGTTCTAATAGAGGATTTGTGACTATAGTTCTGTTATAATAGTCTCTCACTTCTGCATAAATCAAATCCATTCTTCTTTTTGCTCTTTCTAAACGTAGATTAGAGCGAACAATTCCCACGTAATTAGACATTGTGTTTTTGATCTCTGAAAGATCATGGGAGATTAATACCCATTCTTCCGTATTCACCAAACCCTCTTTGTCCCAGGCGGGGATTTGTTCGTGTTCCGGTAAGAATTCCGGCGGATTTTTACGTATATCTTCTGCAATACGATTGGAGAATACAAGGCATTCTAATAGGCTATTGGATGCCAGACGGTTTCCACCGTGTACTCCTGTGCAGGAAGCTTCTCCCGCTGCGAATAAATTTTCTATTCTTGTTTTTCCCCAAAGGTCAGTTGCGATCCCTCCGCACATAAAATGGGCCGCGGGCACAACCGGGATCGGATCAGTGGTGATATCTATTCCGAGTTCTAAACATTTTGCATAAATGGAAGGGAAGGCTTCTTTGATCTCCGCTGCAGGTTTATGTGATATGTCCAACCAAACATGTGGATCTCCAGACTTCTTCATTTCTGCGTCAATAGCTCTTGCGACTATATCTCTAGTAGCAAGGTCAGCCATTGGATGGTACTTTTTCATGAACGGTTCTCCGTCCATTCCAAGTAATACTGCACCTTTTCCTCTGACCGCTTCCGAGATCAGGAATGAATCTCCTTTTTCATGATAGAGAGAAGTAGGGTGGAACTGATAAAATTCCATATTCCGGATCTCTGCACCTGCACGATACGCACAAGCGACTCCATCACCTGTTGCAATTTTAGGATTTGTAGTATGAGAATATACCTGCCCGGAACCACCGCTTGCGATGATCGTTTTTTTTGCAAGGATAGGGATTACTTCTCCTGTTTGGTTAGAAAGAACATAAGCACCAAAACAGATCAGCCCCTTCTTTTTAAGGTGGTGAGGAGTGATCAGATCTACCACAGTATGGTATTCTAATATTCTAATATTTGGGTTTTGTTTTACGATCTGTAGGAGAGTTTTTTCGATCTCGTGGCCGGTTCTGTCATGCGCATGAACGATCCGATTTGTACCATGTCCGCCTTCTCTGTGAAGATCGAATTCTCCCTCTTGGTTTAGGTTGAATGGAACACCGTATTCTAAAAGTTCTTTGACTAGAGGAGGGCCTTCTTCCACCAAAACCCGTACAGCTTCCGGGTCGCATAGTCCTGCTCCTGATTCCAAGGTGTCAGTTACATGGTCCTCGAATTTGTCTCCTTGGGCAAAAACAGAAGCGATCCCACCTTGTGCATAATTGGTATTAGACTCGTAATCGGATTTTTTGGTCACAATCAAAGTTTGACCAACATTAGAAAGTTTTAAAGCTTGGAAAAGACCGGTAATACCGCTCCCAATGACTAGAAAATCGGTTTTAATTCTTGGCATTTGTACAGGTCCGGCGGCTATCACACCGCCGAGATTATATTACTTACGTTTTGTGCCGGTGTTTAAAAGAGCATCTACGTAATCAATAGAACGGATCAACTGAAAGTCAGGTTTGATCGGATCGTTCTTATGTTCTTGGATAAACTTCTCCGCTTGTCCGTTTGATTTTACCCAGCCTTCTAGTTTTTTCACGTCGAAATGGCTTTTTTCCTCAGCAGAAGAAGGTAATTCAGGAAGGTGGTTCCACATATTCTCTTCGCGGTAATGGAATGGGAAAGTTCCATCTTCTTCGGAAGAAACATCCACATCAGGTTTAACTCCGACTACTTGGATCGTGTTCCCGGAAGGCGCATAATATCTGGACTGAGTAAGTTTGATATAATAAGCCCCGTTTCCTCTTAACTCTTGTAGTTTTTGAACGGTTGCTTTTCCGAAAGATCTCTCTCCCAGGATCAAACCGCGACCATGATGTTTGAGTGCAGAAGCAACAATCTCAGAAGCGGAAGCGGACTTTGCATTGATTAAAACTGCAACTGGAAGATCCGTTAGATCTTTTTTGCCTGCATTAGAATCTTCAGGACTTCTGTTCGGACTTTTTACGGAAACGATGAGTCCGTTAGTCACAAACATATCTGCAAGATCAATTGCAAGATCCAAATAACCTCCCGGGTTATTTCTAAGATCTAAAACCAATGCTTTTAGTTTGGTTCCCTTTGTGGTAGATTGTTTTTCTAATTCTTTGAAATGTTGAACGAATTCTTTATCAACGGAAGGATCCGATTTAACGAAACCAGTCAGCTTGATATATCCAATATAAGGATGATTGTCTATCAACTTGCTTGTGATATTTCGGATCTCGATCGTATCTCGGATCACCTCAATCGCCAGAGTTCCTGCCACTCCTTTTCTACGAATGGTTAGAACTACTTTGGATCCTTTTTTCCCTTTGATCCTTTCGACTACCTTGTCGAGTAACATTCCTTTCGTGGATTTTCCATCCACAGCAAGGATCACATCTCCAGCACGAACACCTGCAGTCACAGCAGGTCTTCCTTCTAATGGGTTTTCTACGATAACTTCTTTGTTACCGCCACCACTTAAGATTGCTCCGATCCCTTCGAAACTTCCGTCTTCGATTTTTGCCATAGATTCTTCCCAAGCAGCTTTTAGGAATACTTGGCTATGCGGATCTAAGGAAGAAAGATAACCGTTAGCCGCGGCTAGATATACATCCTTGATGCTGAACGGTTCTTTTTCTTTAGGGTCTTCTTCTCCAAACGGATCTTTGAGTGGAGGAGTAGTGTAGTTTTGAAGATTTTTTTCGAGATAAGCGAGAATTCTATCGAAGTCTTTTTTGGAAAAATTGGTCTGCTCCCATTTTGCGGTAAGCACTTTTTTACGGACCTTCTCCCTTTCTACTAGCTTAAGGACTTCGTCATTCGAAAGTTTAGGTTTATTAGACTCTTCTTTCAGTTTTCTGTCTCGGATCTTCTCCACTTCTTTATAATCCGGATCGAATAGAACAAATTTGTCTTCCGGAGAAAGTTTGAAAGGTTTACCTGGGAAAATTTCATCCGCTTCTTCGTATTTTTCTCGATCGGTAAAATAACTTTCCGGATACAGATAGAGGCCATGAGGCAAAGATAGAAGTGCAAAAACTGCTGCGTCCTTATAGGCGCGGTTTTTATCTATATTTTTATCTATATAGTTTCCCTCAACAGTCTTGACTACGCTGTCAAAATCTTTGAGAGTGAAATCTGCCGTGGTCTTGGAATTTCCGGAAGAGGGTTGGCAGAAGAAGATGCTCGTACATAAAATGACTGAAAGAAAGGATAAGGAGAGGGATCTCAAGCTTTTCAAATCGGGTCCTCTTTTTGCAAGGTTGATTTTCGATCATTTTCCATCCCGAACAAGCATTGTCAATCTATTCCCCCGAAATCTCTTATTCTATAAGGCTTTCGAAAAGTTCTGTATTCTTAGTTTTTTCTGCTTTGTGGGAACTTTTTACTGCACTTCTGTTTCCGTCCCAGGCGGTGGAAGGTTCGGGTCGGAACTCATACAAGAGCAAGCAATCCTAGATTTTTATGGAACGGAAGAAGAAAGAAAATCTTCTTTAGATTTATTAAAATCTTCCTGCAGATCCCTGAGAAAAGACAGGGGACTCGCTTGTTATAATTTATCCATTTTATACGATTCTCTGGGAGAAAATCAGTCCGCTTGGGAATACGCTGTTAGGGCAAAAAATTCTGATCCGAACGATCCACTTTATAAGGAGCTTGCATTCACTTCTTCTTTAAAATTGGAATCTGAAAAATCGGCTCTTGCAGACGAGGAAGAAGTTTTGTATAAAACTGCAATTTCCGCATGCAAAAAAGGGAATATTGCAGAAGCCTCGGAATCCGTTTCCAAACTGATCGAAATCCAGTCCATTTCCAAGGAATCCGTAACGAAGGGTGTATTTGCGGAATGTGGATTGGACAAGGAATTGATCTCAAAAGCAAAACCGAACACATTCAAACCTTCTTCCGAATATTATAAATTTCTGGAGAAGAACCATCCTTACAGAAAAGTCTGGGATTTGAGCGGAGAATTCGGAAGGACTCCTAAAGATTTAATTTCCGGAAATAAGGCCACACAATCCTGGAAAGAACTCAAAAAAGCAGTCTCCACAAAAGACCAGGTCTCCGCCAAAAAACATCTTTTAAGTTTTAAATCCAATTTGGAGGAACTCGCCAAAACAAACTCTGAGGCATCTTTGCTTTCCGCAAATTTAAAAAAGGCAGCTTTCTTACTGCTCTCAGAAGATTCGAATTACTCCTCTTTCAAAGAACTCGCAAAAGAACTATCGGAAACACCTGCCCAGACGAAATAAAGGTTCGCACGAAGCGCACAGAGATCACAAAGATCGCAGAGTTTATTTCTCACGCAAAGGCGCGAAGAAAAGAAGGTCTTTTATAAATCTCAGAAGAACTCTTTTCCCCTTAGCGGCTTCGCGTAAAAACTCTTTGTGCCCTCCGTGGGAAACAAATCAACTAAGAGCTTTTAAGTATTCCTTCACTGAGGCCCCCAAACCGACTTCGAGTGCGTAAGACATGAGTCTGTGGCCGATGGAGACTTCTTCCAAACCGGGGAGGCGAGAGAATAGAGGAAGATTAAAATGATCCAAATCGTGCCCTGCATTGATGCCGATCTTTTGAGCCTGTAGGAACTCCGCGGCTTTTCTGAAAGATTCGAAAGCTGATTTGCCTTCTTCCGGAGAATGATCGAAAGCGTGTGCAAAAGGACCTGTATAAAATTCTACACGATCCGCACCTGTTTCCTTCACTAATTTAAGATTCTCCAAATCCGTTTCCATAAATATGGAAACCCGGATACCTGCATTTTGGATCTTCCGGATATATGTTTTTAGTTCAGAAGAGTCCTTCTTCAGATCAAAACCGTGATCGGAAGTGATCTCTCCTGGAGTAACTGGAACTAACGTTGCCTGGTCGGGTTTTGCTTCCAGAACAAGATCTAAAAACCGGAGAGAAGGTTCCCCCTCCATATTATATTCTATCTTCTTCTTTTTATCCTGATTGTAGAGCGTGAGGAACTCCCTCAGGTCGAATACGTCCTTCTTCTTTATATGTCTTTCGTCTTCCCTGGGATGAACTGTGATTCCATGAGCGCCGGAATCCAAAATCAGTTTGGATAGATAGATCAGGTCCGGATGATTTCCACCTCTGGAATTTCTCAGAGTTGCAATTTTGTTTACATTTACGCTCAGATGGACCATAAACCTCGTATTCCGAATCCAATTCTTAGAAAATACAAATTAGCGGAAACTAGATTTCTGACTGCTTTTTCTGCTTGAATCGGAATAAGTGTCTTCCAGCATGGTCAATTCCGATGGCAACAGCTAAGAAAACGGCTAAGAAAAAAGCTGCACCGAAGTCCAAACCTCCGGTGAAAAAAAGTGCTCCTAAGAAAAAAACTCCTCCGGCAAAAAAGAAGGAAGTTGCTAGCACAAGCAAGCCTGCGGGGACTAAAAAGTCTTCTGCATCCAAATCTTCCCTCAATCCTCTGGGTAAAAAGTTTACCTGTCATACTTGTGGGACTAAGTTCTACGATCTAAACAAAGAAGTAAAAATCTGCCCTAAATGCGGAGCCGATCAAAGTAAACGTCCTCCTTCCAAATCTAGGACCCGCGCGGCCAGGGTGGAAGAAGAAGAGTTTCCAGAAGAAAACTTAGACTACGATGCCGAAGTAGGTTTCGAAGAAGAAGAAGGTATTGTGGAAGAACCTCTTGAAGAGGAAGAAGACGAGGAAGAGGAGGAGGAATAATTCCCCCTTTTCCTTCCATTCTGATCATCACCGCTCCCACTGGGGCCGGAAAAACGGCCTTGGTGAGAGAATTAGATCCTTCCCGTTTTGAAATTATCTCCTTCGATTCCAGACAGATCTATAAAGAGTTAAGTATCGGGACTGCGGCCCCAAGTTCCGAAGACTGCGAAAAAATCCCCCACCATCTGGTTTCATTTCTATCTCCTTCCGAATCCATAGACGCAGCTAAATTTGTGATAATGGCAGAAGAAGCCTTGGATGATATACATTCCAGAGGCAAAATCCCAGTTTTAACAGCCGGCACAGGGTTCTATTTGAATGCTTTTTTGTACGGAATGTTTCCTGTTCCGAAGATCAGTGATGAAATAAAACTGAAAGTGGAATCCTTAAGTATGGAAGAAAGGATCCAAGAACTCCAGAAGTTGGATCCTAAAGCTCTCCAAAAAATCTTTCCAAACGATAACTACAGATATGGAAGAGCCTTGGAAGTGAATTGGATGGGAACTCTTTGGTCCGAACTAAAAGTGGAAGAGGGGAGCGGCGCCCTAATTTCCAAAAATTTGAATATACTTGGGGCCTTCTTCTTAGATCTGGATCGAAAAGAATTGTATAAGCGGATCGATTCCAGGGCCCAAAAAATGATAGAATCCGGAATGGCTGAAGAAGCAAAAAGGGTCTCAGATAAATACGGCGAAGATTGTCCCGGTCTTCAGTCCTTAGGTTATAATTTCGCGCTTGAAAATATTAAAGGAACGTCCAATCTTGAGACATTCTTTGGGAATTTAAGCCAGTCCCATAGGAATTACGCCAAACGTCAGATTACTTGGTTTCGAAAGCAAAAGATATTGGAACCGATCCATCCGAATGAAGCGTATAAAAAGATAAAAAATATAAACGGATAAAAATCTATGTCTGCTAAAAATAATATACAGGACCAACTGCTCAATACGGCTAGAAAAGAAAAACTAGAATTGACCATCTATCTTCTAAACGGAGTTCCTTTAAAAGGGAAAGTGGTAAGTTTTGATAATTTTACTATAGTCCTTGAGCAGGAGAATAAGCAGAGTTTGGTGTACAAACACGCGATCTCCACGATCATTCCTTCCAAAGTAATTAAACTTTATACAGAAGAAGCAGCAAAAGAAGCTCCTTCCGCCTAAATGTTCCGAAAGATAGGCCGGGCACTTTTCATTCTATTTATATTAGCGGGGATCCTACTGGTATCCTATCCGCTTTTTTTTATAAAAGAAGGAGAAGCCCTGCTTGTCTGGGAACAAGATTCCAAGTTAGTTTCTTTTGTTCGTGGTCCGGGCTTTGCCTATGAACCGGCAGTGATCCAGTTCTGGGAAAAATCCGTTCGCAAGGAATCCTTAAACTCTTTGGCTTTAGAGCTGGAGATCCATCATGATCTTTCTTCCGGATTATTTTCAGAAAAATCGGAAGAAGGTAAGATCAGAGCAAAACTGGATCTATCCTTTCACTTAGAGGAAGAAGGATCCAAAAAGTTTTTTCTCTCCGGAGGAAAGACAGACCAAGGAAGAGCAAAATATCTCTCTAATATTTTCCAGTCCAAACTGAGGGCAGGGATAGAAGATGAGAAAAATATAAACTTAAACAAGGATTCTATCTCCGCTTTTCTAAGGAACGACATTGTGAGAATTCTCTCAAATGAACTTCCTTGGCTTAAGATAGAATCGGTTCGCATTATCAGTCTGGATATTCCGGATCCGATACTCATCGCGAATATTTTCCGTAATCCTAACTATATTTTGGCTAAAAAGTTAGAAAGAATAGAAGCCTTAAAAAAGGCGGAATCTTACTCTATACAAGAAGAAGCAAAACTTGCAATTTCCAAAAAGAAATGGGAACAATATAAGGATTTTCTAAAGAAGAATCCGGATATGAAAGAGTTCCTACTATACGATAATATCGGAGAGAATGTGGATATACTACTTCTTCCTTCCGATACCGTTTTTGGAGATCCTAAATCTTTGAGTAAGAAAAAGTCCGCCCCCAAACCCAAAGAGGTGGAATAAATGACACAAGACAAACCAGTCGTACTTATTATGGCGGGGGGAAAAGGAGAAAGATTCTGGCCAAGATCCAGAGTTTCCACTCCTAAACAACTCCAGAAAGTGTATTCTAAAAATACTCTTTTAAAAGAGACTTTGAATCGTGCTTATACGATTACAAGTCCTGATAGAGTGTTTATAGGAACAAACGCTACTTTAAAAAAAGCGATACTTGCTCAGGAAAGAAGTTTTCCAGAGAATAATTTTATCATCGAGCCTGAAGGAAAAAACACAGCACCAATCATAGCTCTTGCTTCTTTATATTTTAAGGAGAAGTTTGGTGATCCGGTCCAAGTTGTACTTTCTGCGGATGCATGGGTGAATTCAGACAAAGAATTTGCCAAGAGTATCCAAAAAGCTTTGAAAGAAGCTGACGAACATTTAGTTTTATTAGGAATCAAACCGAATCGTCCTGAAGTAGGTTACGGTTATATCGCTTCCGGAAAACCGACTAAACATGGATTCGAAGTAAAATCTTTCTTCGAAAAACCGGACGTAAAAACTGCGATCAAGTATATTAAAAAAGCAAACTTCTACTGGAACCCAGGGATCTTTCTTTGGAAGACAAGTTTGATCTTGGATGAGTTTGAAAAACATTCTC
This sequence comes from Leptospira andrefontaineae, assembly GCF_004770105.1. Lineage (NCBI taxonomy): Bacteria > Pseudomonadati > Spirochaetota > Leptospiria > Leptospirales > Leptospiraceae > Leptospira > Leptospira andrefontaineae. The sequence continues at coordinate 101,907 of NZ_RQEY01000023.1, forward strand.
CTAAAATTTTAAAACCTCTTAAAGATAGATTTCCATTCAAGAAGATGGGAGATCTGGGAGAAGCATTCAAACTTCTTCCTTCCGAACCGGTTGATATTGCCATCATGGAAAAGAGTGCTCGTATCAGAATGGTAGAAGCAAGTTTCTCTTGGGACGATGTAGGCTCTTGGCTATCGTTGGAAAGAGTATTACCTGGAGATAACCAAGGCAATCGTCATATCGGTAAAGAAATTCTATTTTATAAATCCGGAAACAACGTCACTCAAACTAGAAAAGAATTCACTGCCTTACTTGGAGTACAGGATATCGTTGTAGTTGAAGAGGAAGATGTTCTTTTCATCGCTTCTAAAGAAGGAATAGGTGATATCAAGAATATGGTAGCCGAGATCCGTAAAAATAAAGGTTTACAAAAGTACACCGAATAATTTCCTGGCAGGTTAGGAACCTAACAGGAGAACCGAATGCCTTCCGGTAAAAAAAGAAAGCGAAGAAAGATCGCGACTCATAAGAGGAAGAAAAAGAGAAGACAGAATCGTCATAAGAAGAAAGGCAAATAAGATATCTTAATCTGAGGTCTTGAAAGACCGGGAATTCCAATCGAGGACCCGGTCTTTTTGCCTCACCTGCCTTGATCGGGAGCTCTCCCGAATCGAATTAGCAACCAGCAAAGCCTAAAGCAAAATCCGAAATTGGCCGATCATGTTGCTGTATGGCCTCCTTCCAGGACTATTCTCTTTTAAGACGTTGGTGGAAACCTGAGTTTCCTCCAGCCAAAGGATATACGAAATCCTACCAAGCTAAAACTCCGGATGGAGATATTCTCCAAGCCGACTTTCATTTTCATGATCGTAAGATCAGGCTTACATTGGAAGTCGCCGGAGAGAACGGCCGCATTTATGTTTCTACTATTCGGGATGGCTCCATCCTAAAAGAGACCGACCTAACCACAGGCAGATCTTATCCTCTTTATTCCAGATTCGCACCTTTTAGAGACTTATTATCTTCTCTTCCAGACAAGGACGCTCTACAGATTTTGGGTGGGGCGTACGGTGTTTCTCCAGAACCATTGGGAGGACCCGAGAGAAGGACTCCTAAACCTTGGGAAATTTCTACCAAGTACGATCATATTTTCGGAATAGATCGAAATCCTAGATCCTGGAAAAGATTTTTCCAAAGGGAGAAAAAAGAGCCCTTATGGACCAGGATCAAAAGAAGGATCTGGGGAGATTTACAGGACTATTCCTTAGGTCTTGTATCCGCTCTTGGGATCTGGTATGCGTACATGGATTTTTATTTGCTCGGATTTTCGCTCGCCGTTTTCGGTTTGCTTTTTGGCGGATTGGACTGGATACTGAGGAAACGCGATCCGCTTTTCTCGAAAGTTGTAATCTTTCTAGGTTCTGGATCGTATTTTTATTACTACGGATTCACCCGTTTCTAAAGGAGGGGGAATGTCCGCCGAAATTGAACACCAGTACATTCTATTCAGCTTGGGAGAGGAAGAATATGCTCTTCCAATCGTTCTTGTGGATGAGATCATCAAGATCCATAACCTAGTCAAGGTTCCCAGATCCAAAAACTACTTCGCAGGTATCATGGATATCCGTGGTAAAGTAGTGAAGATGGTGGACCTAGGTGTGAAGCTGAATATTCCCCATTCTCACGAGCAAGGTTATGACCGTGCGATTGTGGTAAAAATCGGTGGAGAATCTGTCGGTATCATAGTTGATAAGGTAGCTAACGTAGCGCTTTTTCCTCCGGAAACAATCAATCCTCCTCCTCCTTCTATCAAAGGAATTTCCTCCCGTTATATCACGGGTGTCGGTAAAAAGGACGACAGGTTCATCATCCTAATCGATATCGAAAAAATTCTAGGATCGGAAGAATTAGCGGAGTTGGGTGCCGGAGCAAAATGAAACAAACCCGCCTGATACTGGGCGTGATACTCCTAATCGTCTTTGGGTTAGGGGTAAACGTCCGAACCGAGGCGGATGAGCAGGACCAAAGACTAGATCCTGCAGGTATTTATAAACTTCCTCATGAGGTAATTCCTCCAGCGACTCTCCGAACATTAAAGGAGAACCTACTTAATTCTTCCGACACTGCATCCGATCCGATCACATCTATCCGTCAGGTTTTAGATCCGTACTATGCCCAGTTCGTTGATCCCAAAAGAACGGAAGAAGAAAGAAGGCTCGGTCGTATCTTCACAGAAAAAACCGATCGAAATACTCTTCGTTTATTGATCTTAAAGATGTTGGGGAAAATTACCCAAGGACAACAACTCCGTGATTCTCCTATTCTATTCGAACTACATTGGTTACTCAGCCAAGAATATTCTAAGAAGAAGCAGAACTTTAAGGCATTAGAAGAGGCCTTGGCTGCGCTCAGATACAGAGATTTTTCTCACACAGAAGAATCATTCTCTAAAGAAGAAAGACTGAGAGAATTATACGATTCAAACGAGGTTGATCGGGCCAGACAACATGCAAAGGTCAAAAAGGAATTAGAAAAAGCGAATACAGACCTGGAAAATGCTAAGGATAGAGTTCATCTTTTAGAAGCTTCTTCCGCAAGGGAGAAGGATCTGATCTTTGAATCTAATCCTCCTACGAATGCGCGCAAAGTTACTTCAAACGATATCAGTCTTGCAAAACAGAATGTAAAAAATGCGGATGATGCACTTAAAAAAGCAGCAAACACCTATAAAGATTCATTCGAGAATAATTATTATCCATTTTTCAAAAGAAAGTCCAGAGAAGACGCGGACACCGTTTTTACCTTAGCAAAATTCGTAAAAGATTCGGAGAATGAAAACAAGGAAAGGCTGAAAGTAGTGAATAAAACCTCTGTGAGCGGGCAGGGGATTTTCGTTCTATTCGATTATAAAAGAAATACGGACTTCTTCGCTTATGCTGCATTATTAGAGTTAGCATTTCGTTTAGATCCGGAACATTCCCAAGTAGTTTTAGCATTGGCAGAAGAGCTAAAGGCCTCTGGGAAAAAAGCAAAGTCTCTGGACTTCTTCTTAAAATTTTTAGCCCTTGCATTAAAAGAAAACAAAACTCCTGCAGAGATAGCTTATGTATATCGTGCGATTGCTTCTTTGCATACCGAGCTCAAACAATACGTTTTGGCCGCAGAGTTTTATGAAAAATATTATCTCTCCGAACCTGATCCAAAGAAAAAAGGGATTTATGCATTTGAACTTGGGAACTTTTTCGAAAGCAAACTAGGCAATTTAGAATCAGGCAAAAAATACTATGAAGACTGGTTACAAATTAGGGAACAGGAAAAAGCAACAGCAACCGATCTATCTTTTACGGATTCACAAGAAAGGATCAGGATGGAGGTAATTGCTTATTTAGGGATCTCTAAACTATATAGATATGAGAAAAAACCTCCTAAAGAAAAAGAAGAACTGATCAAATCAATCCAAGCTTATGATCGACTTAGAGAAAATTTAAGATTAGAAGAAGAGAAATATTCCCTGGGCAAAAAAGAATTATTGCAGATCAAAAAAGGTCTCTTGGAAAGAACAAACGACCAGGACATGGCCCAATATAGACTCAAAAGTTTGGAGATGGAAGAATCTAAAGAAAAAATGGATATTATTCGGACCAAGTTGGATACTTCTCCTGGGCCAAGAGCAATGCAAAGATTATCCGTATTATATGAATTCGAAAAGGATTATGGACAATCCAAGAAAATGAATGAAGAGATCCTAAAAGTGGGAAACCAGACTGAGATCAATCTTGCTTTGAAAAATATAGAAAGGATCAATAAAATTTTAGAAGATGGAATGCAGAGAGATCCTTATCCAAGGGATCCGCTTTCAGGCGATACTTATTGATTTAGAGTTTTTTTAGCCTTAGTATATTTTTCCACATCGTCCCCGGATTCTTTTTCTTCTTCTCTATCTTCCGGTTCTATTACTCTGAATTCTACTTGATCGATTACTTCTCCCTCATAGGAGACTTTGACTAAATATTTACCTGCGATCAGTTCTTTAAAACTTCCAGTGATACTGGTGCTGGAAAGTTCAGGTCTTTTACGTTTTACTTCTATTTCGTTAAAGCCTACTTGGAATCTACTCAGGCTCACGTAGATCTCCGCTTCCGGGTTCGGTACTCTGGAAAATTTATAGAGATATACGAGTGTTTTGTTTGTGGGGAAGATCAGTTTTTCTCTGGTAAGGGTAAATTCCTGGACGGTAGTGAATTTTTTCTCTAACAAACTTTGTTTGGTCTCATCTACCAAAGCCCAGCCGAATTCTCCGCTCATTCCTAAACAGGAAACAGAAAAGAAGGAGTATAATAAAATTATAAAATAGGAAAATCGGATATTCATTCCTTGATTCATTCTCCCTTTTCTACAACTCTTCCCTTATCGGAAATGTCTTTTTCCCTGGAAGAATATTCTCGATCAGGATATACAACTCTGAAACCGGAACCTTCGTTTCTCTCGGGAAACATGAGTCTTTGTAAAAAACGATACGTTAAATATGCGAATAATATAATTAAAAGGAGTTTCATCTCTTTAGTCTGGTTCGGTTTCGAATGGACCCTTTAAGTCTATACTTACCGGAAAAGTGATTCCGGCAACCCGATTTCCAAAAAAGGGAGTTGCGGGCTTGGGTAATGGTATTACCTTTTAGGAATTAACGGGAATACCCGAATGTGAGCCACTTGCCCCCTGGATATAGTCCAGGCGGGCATTTTTCTAAATGTTGCTTCAAGGTTCGATGATCGGAGAAATCCCGGTCAGAAGGAATAAGTTGGATCAGATAAATCCGGATTCGCTATATATATAATTTTTTAAGTTCTTATTCTCTTCTTCCGTTTTTGCGATTTTGGCTTTTACAGCATCTCCTATGGAGATGATCCCTACCAATCTGTTCCCGTCCAGAATTGGCATGTGCCGGATCCTTTTTTTTAGCATAATAGAAAGAACTTCATCCACTTGGTCATTCGGTTGCATAGTAGTCAATGTGGTGGACATTAGATCTGCCACTGTCTTATCGAATACTGCTTCCCGATCTGTGGAGGCGAAATGAAGTAAATCCCTTTCTGTAAATATACCGGCCAGTTTCCCTTCTTTAAGCACTATCACGGAACCTATATCATACTTGGTCATAAATCGGATCGCTTCCCAAACGGTGGTACTGGGTTCCACCGAGAGGATCTTTCGGTCCTTTTTTTCCAAGATATCTTTTACCAGCATGGCTACCTCTAGGCCCAAAGTGTAGTTTTTAGGGAGCTTCGATTCAAGGACTTTTTTTGGAAAAAAGAGGTCGGAACTATGACATGGTTTTGGTTCTTTTAGTCGAATGAGCGGAAAAATGAGGACTAAAATTGGAAAAAAACATTAAAATAGGACCGTATTTGAGTTATGAAAATTCAGTGATTTATTCCTGGATTCTAAAATGCTAAAATAGATCAAAGGAGAAGTTTTGAAAATTTTGCGGAAACAATTATATTCCTAAAAAAGGATTTCCCAATTCACTCCTAACGTGGGAGCATAACGGAAGAGCCGCAGTTTTTACCACCTCAGGAATATGTTAATATCGAACATGAGTTCTTCTTCAGAACAACCGAATATTCTAATCGTCGAAGACGAATGGCTTCTATCTTTCAACCTCCAAAAGACTCTCCAAAATTTAGGTTATAAGGTTGCAGGAGTCGCTGCAAACGGTCAGGACGCTCAATCTATTTTTAAGGAAACGGATCCTGACTTGGTCCTAATGGATATCTCTATCGAGGGGGATATGGACGGGATCCAAACTGCACAACATATCCAAAGGATCAAAGACGTTCCGATCGTTTTTATGACTGCATATACGGACGACTCCACATTCATGAGAGCGATGGATGCTGCTTCTACTTATGCTTATATAACTAAACCATTTCAGAACCATCAACTTAAGTCTTCGATTGAGATTGCTCTTCGCCAGCAAAAACGTTTGGGAATCGTTAAGGAAAGTGGCAAAGAATTTAAGAATGTGATCCAAAGTATTTCGGAAGGTGCAGTCTCTTTGGACGGCGAAGGAAATATTATATTCCTAAATCATTCTGCAGAAGAGCTTACAGGTTGGAGCCTGGAAGAGGCTCTTGGGAAACCGGGAGATGTAGTCCTTTCTTTTATCCAAACCCAAATCGGTTCAGGGGAACATCCCGATAATCTAGGCCATAATCTAAGATATATTCCCGCAGTACTTGTAAGAAAGGATGATAGAAAGATCAGAGTTGGGTTCAGAGTTTCTCCGATCCGGGACGAGGCAAATCGGATCGTAGGAAGTATCGTAACCTTCTCCGAATTGGACCTTCTATCCGTATCCGAAAAAAGGATCTCAGAAATGGAAAAGGTGATCCAATCCGAAAAAAGATTGGAGTCTATCCAGAAATTGGCAGCAGGTATTGCTCACGAGATAAATAATCCTCTTATGGGTGTGATCAATTATGGGAATATCATCCGTAATAAAAAAGAACTTCCTGCAGACATTCGGAACTATGCAAGAGTGATCATAGAACAAGGCGAAAGGATTTCCGGTATTATCCGAAATTTGATCTTATTCTCCCGTTCTGATAATGAAGAAGCTGCTTGGTGCAAACTGGATGATATTTTGGCCGGAGTGGAAGGGATTATCTCCGAATTATTAAAATCCAAAAACCTGGAAATTGCTAAGAATATTCCTTCCGATCTGCCGGATGTATTCTTAAAGCAGAATCAAATTAAAGAAGTATTATATTATCTTTTGTATTTTTATGCGGATGGAGTTGGTTCCGATCTAAAAGGAAGTACGATCCATTTTAGTGCAGGGTTGGACGATACTAAATCGGATTCTGAAAAGTATCTAGTGATTCGCTTATCAGGAACCTTAAACGGAGAACTGGATCCGGAGAATGCATTCCAACCTTTTGAAAGGATACAATCAGATGACTCCAGGATAGGGATGGGGCTTTCCGTTTGTTATGGGATCATTCAATCCAATCATGGAAAACTGGATGTCCAAAAGTCAAGCTCCGGTACCGATTTCCATATCCGCCTTCCAGTCCAAACAAAATAAAGATCCAGCTTTAAGCCTAGTCCAAAGCTTTGGATTTCTCGCCGAAAATCGATGGAAATTTTGGGCTTCGCCCCAAAACTAGTCACCAGATCGATAAAACCAATAGGTATAACTGGAATGTTAGATAAAATCAAGAGCGCATTAGGTGCGGAAGCGGATTCTCTCTTAAATCATGTCTCTAAAACCATCCCCAAGGAAACCCTGACCATCCCTGGCCCGAATTACGTTGACGAAATTTTTTCTAAGACCGACAGAAACAACTCTGTTCTTAAGAATTTCCAATCCATCTACAATACTGGACGTCTTGCTGGAACTGGATATCTTTCCATTCTTCCTGTTGACCAAGGGATTGAGCATAGCGCGGGTGCTTCTTTCGCTAAAAACCCTGCTTATTTCGATCCTGAAAATATCGTAAAACTCGCTATCGAAGGCGGATGTAACGCAGTTGCTTCCACTCTTGGAGTTTTAGGATTAGTATCTCGTCAGTACGCTCACAAAATTCCTTTTGTAGTTAAGATCAATCATAACGAACTTCTAAGCTATCCGAACAAATTCGACCAGATCCTCTTTGCAAATGTAGAGCAGGCATTCGATATGGGAGCTGCTGCTGTAGGAGCTACAATCTATTTCGGTTCCGACGAAAGTTCCAGACAGATACAAGAGATCTCAGAAGCTTTCCACAGAGCTCATGAACTAGGACTCGTAACTATCCTTTGGGCTTATCTCAGAAACGATAATTTCAAAAACGATAAAGCAGATTATCATATCGCTACCGACCTTACCGGACAAGCAAACCATTTGGCTGCTACTATCCAAGCGGATATCGTAAAACAAAAATTACCTGAAACCAACTTAGGTGGATTCAGAGATCTGAAATTCGGTAAAAAAGATGATAAGATGTATACTGATCTTTCTTCCGAGCATCCGATCGATATGGCGAGATACCAAGTAGCAAACTGTTATATGGGTAAAATTGGTCTGATCAACTCAGGTGGACCTTCCGGTTCTAATGATTTGGGTGACGCAGTAAAAGCTGCAGTTATCAACAAAAGAGCTGGTGGAATGGGACTTATCTCCGGAAGAAAAGCATTCCAAAAGCCTATGAAAGACGGAGTTGCATTGTTAAACGCGATCCAAGACGTATATTTGTCAAAGGACGTAACAATCGCATAAGAGCCTCTGGCTCTTGACGCTCGCGTAAGCGGACTTCAAACATAGATCATTTTTCCGGTACAAAAAAACAAAATCGGAAAAATTCGAGGGGGAAAGCGGATTCACGTAAGTGAACGCTTTCCTTTTTTTATTTGCACATATATTATAATAAAGAGGCTCTTATGGAGATCAAAAAAGGTTTTGCAGATGCGATCGGGAATACTCCTCTCATCCGTTTGAATTATTATTCTAACCTAACAGGTTGTGAAATTTTAGGAAAGGCTGAATTCTTAAATCCTGGAGGTTCCGTTAAGGACAGGGCTGCGTTATTTATCATTGAAGAGGCGGAGAAGAAGGGACTCTTAAAACCGGGTGGCACAGTAGTCGAAGGCACTGCTGGAAATACAGGGATCGGTCTTGTGCATATCTGCAATGCGAAAGGGTATAAATGTTTGATCGTGATCCCTGATACACAATCCAAAGAAAAAATAGATCTTCTTAGAACACTTGGTGCAGAAGTAAGAACAGTTCCTGCAGTTCCTTATAAAGATCCTGGAAACTATGTAAAAGTTTCCGCTCGTATTGCGGAAGAAACTCCAAATTCTATTTGGGCAAATCAATTCGACAATGTGGCAAATCGTTTGGCGCATTATCATACCACAGGACCGGAGATCTGGAGACAAACAGAAGGTAAGGTTGACGCTTGGCTCGCATCTTTAGGAACTGGTGGAACATTCAGCGGGACCGCTATGTTCTTAAAAGAAAAAAATCCTAAGATCAAAACGATTGCTGCAGAACCTTATGGATCAGCAATTTATAATTTCGTAAAGAAAGGAGAACTTAGCGCAGAAGGAAATTCTTTCACGGAAGGAATAGGTAACGGAAGAATTACCGAAAACATGAAAGATGCACCGTTCGACGATGCGATCCGAGTCACAGACGCAGAATGTTTAGAGTATATTTATACACTTCTCCGCAAAGACGGATTGTTTGTAGGTGGATCTAGCGGGATCAATGTGGGAGCTGCCGTAAAACTTGCCAAAGAGTTAGGACCAGGACATACCATAGTCACAATTCTGGCAGACAGTGGGGCAAGATACCAGTCCAGGTTATATGACCAGGACTGGTTGAAATCGAAAGGATATTCTATTCCGGAAGTTTAGAAGGTACTTACATATCTCAGGTCGGTGCGGTATTCCCAAAGATTACTCGCGCCACCTGCAGCGATAGGCATATAATTACTTTTAAAATTGAATCCTTCTTTCACTGCTTCTCCGGAAGGAGTTTGGATAATATTATGAGTGGCCCATTTCTGGCCTAAGAAGTAACTCTGAGCTAACTGAATTAAATATAAACCAACACCCATATAAAGTCCCGTTCTGCTATAGGTCTCGTATTGGCTTTCTTTGCTTTTGAATGAGTTATATTCTGAAATACTGTCCGATTGCTGTTTAGTTACTAAAACAGAAGCACCAGTAATACCTGAACCTTGGATCTGTGCATAAGTAACTGGATCTTCGAATAAAATTTTACTCAGACGATTCTCAGCTTTATTATGCTGCTCCGTTGCAGCTTGGCTTCCTCCGATCGCAACAACGATAGAAAGACCGATAGCTATCTGATAGGCTCTCGCATAATTATCATGTTTCATTGTGGAAAGTCCCCAACCTGGTAGGATTGCGGATTTCCAAACAGGCTCCCAAGGGTTTCTGTTTGCGGAAATATATTCTTCCCAACTAGAATCTTGTTCGTCTATATACTTCTCAATCAATGCTAGACGCTTTTGGACCGCCTTATAGCTGTTCTCCTTGATCATTTGTTCCAGGAGAATAGTGTCCAATTGTTCTTCTTTTTCAGGTTTTTTGCCGTCTTTGTTCAGTTTCTTTTTTTCAGTGTCGAATAATTTTGCAAGTTCCGCCTCATCCTTAATATCTTTGAAGATGATCTTTAAGATTTGGGACTTAGCTAAGGTCTGTCTTTTGGTTTCTTTCAGAATTGTAACAGTGTCTGTAGATTGATCGATTACAGTTCCGTAGGTTTTTTCACCGTTTTTTAAAAGGATCGTTTCTGCCGAAAGCTGGCCGAATGCGATCGTAAGGAGGATAACGGATGCTGATAAGGACTTTGGTCCTGATAGAATTAAGCGGAGATTTTTCATTCGAATTCCTATTCGGTCTTTTGAACTTTTCTCCCTTTGTCACCTTCGTAAGGCCGCCGAGTCAACGTAAAAACTTGACTTCTGTTTTTGAATTCAGGGATTTTTCCTTGCCTTGAAAACTAATTTTGGAGATAAAATAGGTATGATGAAATTTCGAACTCTGATCTTGGTTTTTGCCTTTAGTTATCTCTGTTCGATCGCGACTTCGGTTTTGGGAGTTTCTCCCGAACCTCCTAAGGATACCAAAAGCCAAGAAGGTTTGCCGAAAAAAGAAAAACCTTCTAAGACCCAAGGTTGCTGCCGGATCAAGTACGAGGGGGGAGGGATAGATTATTTCCCTTCTACCGAGGAAGAATGTGTGGCCAAGTCAGGCTTCCAAAGTTTCGAAAAAAATTCGGCTCTATGCTTTCAGTCCCTCTGGGATTAGGATTTTACTTTTTCTCTAAGTCCTCTTCCGATTCGAATTCCTCGGCTTCCTTTTCCGATTTTTTTGAAGAATCTCTCCATTCGGGAATTTCAAAAGAAATAGAAGTGGTAATTGCGTAATCATAAAGACGGATTTCGGGATCTCGTATCAATGGAAGACGGCCTGCAATCGTTAAATAAGTACCTTTCGTAAGAGTATAATTAAAACCTAAACTAGCTTCCTTGAACGCCTTAGGGAATTTTTTTTGGGTTTCTGAATTTTCTTCCAAAAGACTACCGCCACCTATCACGTTCACATAAGGAGTTCTGTATAATAATCCGCCGAAAACGCTAAAGTCTTTGGACCAAAAATAAGTAACGTAGGCAAACCATTGAGTGATCTTTTGGATCTCAGGAGGTTTCTCTGTGTTTTGGGTTGTAGAACTTTGTGCCCAATAGGGAAGTCCCGACTGAGTATCCAAATTTGCATGATCCTTTGAAAGAGGAAAGATCCCGGAACCTCTGACTACAAATAGGAACTGTTTCCAAGTGGCACCTAAGGTAAGATTCGCGATCCCTGAATAATAATCTCCACCCGCAAATTTATCAGTATCTGCACCGGATGGAAAACCAAGTCTACCTTCTAAAATAATGAAGAACGGCCAGCCTGTATCGATCAACGGATTCCATTTTGCTCCTACGAATGCCTTACCGTAACGAGCAGCATCACTCCTATCCTTCTGCTCATAATAAGTCCAAGGAGCACTGAAGTTTGCAGCGAATTTACCACCGGCAAAATTGAACTCACCGAACACAGTAGTCGTATGAAGATTAGAATTATCTATTGTTCCTTTTTGAAAATCTTGGGTGATCAAAAAATAATCGGATGGTTTCTCTCTTTTGCCCGTAAAAGGATCCACGAATCTGGTAGAAGAGATCATATTCTGACCTTCTCCCGCATGATGGGCAAAAATTTCCCCGCCTAAAAAGAGAAAGATTAAAAATGCAAAAAGCCTTATTAAAATCAAAAGAGTTCGTTTTTGGAATATTAGAAACATGAATATAATACCAAGACCTGGCCGCTTGTTTCCAGGTTCTCCCGGATTTCGGAGTAAAGAGTTGTGTTTTGAAAATCGTTGATTGTGATCTCGGAACCTGAGAGTGCAAAGATCCCATCCAGAATAGAAAAAGAAGAGCCTGCTCTTTGTGAGAGTAGTCCGTCCGTTCTAAATCCAATCGAGAATGGAATATTCTTTTTATAAGGGATCTCTAGATCGCAGGAAGCTTCTACTTGGAAGTCTGCTTCTCTTAATTCTACATGGACTGTTTTTGTAGTAGATCCATTAAAGATTTGGAATGTAAGAAGAAGGTCTGAAAATTCCCCATAAATATGTTGCAAGGTTCCATAAGGTACTGCCGGAAAAGGGGATAAACTTTGTCTTTTTACAGGACCGGTTAAGGAAGTAAAATCGGAGATAGAAATATCTCCCGGAGAAAAACTTCCTTTTATCCCGTATTTTTTGGAATAGGAACCTGTTCCTGGTGTAGGAGTTTCCGAACCACCCGAATGGAATACGTGAACCTTGCCATCTGCAGAAGAAGAGGAAACTGAAAAAGAATTTTCAGGTGCCTTAAATAGCATGGAAATGCTTTCAAGAACAACTTCGTTCTCCGTGAGTTCTATCTGATAAGTCGAACTTCCGTTCAATGTAAAAGAACCTATATCAGAATCTCCTTGGTCATCCGAGTAGTATAACCAGGGAGAAATGATCGCTCTTCTTTCATCCATGATACGGAATAATTCCTGAAGTTCAGTGGACCTTTCTTCCGTGGAGTTTCCTAAAGTCCCATGGGCACATGCCTGGAAGGATACTAGGAATAATAAGATATATTCGAATTTTATTTTATTCTTCATCGTAGTTATCTAAAATATCAGAAAGGATCCTGAAACTTGGGATTGGTTGTAAATTCCGTGTCCGTTAGGCTTTTTAAGAATTCCACCAGATCCTGTTTTTCGGATTCACTTAAGGAAAAACTTCTTACAAAAACGTCTCTGTTTGGATTTGTAGTGCCGTTTCCAGTTCCGCCGTTTACATAATGATTAACAACGGATAATAGATCAGGAATGGAGCCGTCATGCATATAAGGCGCAGTGAGTTCTACGTTACGTAAAGAAGGTGCTCTGAACTTACCACGATCCGATTCTTGAAAAGTAAATTCATATAATCCGCCATTCGGACTTACGAAGCTGGAAGAATCCAAACCGTTATTATGAAAGGTGATTTCTTCGAATACTGTTCCTGTGTGCAGAACCGTATCCGTAAAATTGAAACCACCATGGCAATGGAAACATTCCGCTCTTTCTCCAAAGAATAAATTTTTACCTCGGATCGCAGAAGCGCTCAGGGCAGAAAGGTCTCCGGCTTGGTATCTATCATATGCGGAATTCCCGGAGATAAGAGTCCTTTGGAAACTTGCAAGAGCTGATACAATATTCGATAAATTGAATGGATTAGAGTGGCTAGGGTAGGCCTCTTTAAATAGTTCCTGGTATTGAGGATCGTTTTTTAGCCGATCGAATAATACATCCTCTTTATCCTTCATTCCAAGTTCTATCGGGTCTTCGCCGAATAAAGGGACTAAGGCTTGTTGTTCTAAGGTTTTTAAAAGTGGGTTTGCCCAGGTCTGACGTACATTATACGCTACATTCGATAAATGTTGTGCATTTCTGGGATGATTACTTCCTGTAGATCCTATCGAAACCGTTCTGCCGTCCGTGAATGCTGTCGCCGGATTATGGCAACTACTACAGGATTGTGTTTCGTTTTCCGAAAGTCTAGGATCAAAAAACAAAAATCTCCCTAAGTCTACCTTCTCGACCGTGATAGGGTTTTCGGAAGGGATCTTAGGCATGGGAAAACCCGCCGGTAAATCGAATTGATAAGGAGTTCCCTCTACAAAATTTTGAGGTATCGCTAAAAACGCTAAACTTTCTAAAGAAGAGCTTTTTTGTTTTTGATCCAGTATGTTTTCACAGGAAAAAAATCCGAATGAAATAAAAAGGATATAGAATAAGAATTTCATAATACTTTTCCGAGGCCTTCCGCATCTATACGGATTAGGGAGACCTCGATTCCTGTACTTTTTATTTTGCAACTATTGAGAATACGGACTGGGTTCCGGACGGTTGTCCTGTCGCGTAATCTAAGCCGATATTTGCAAAAGGGACCGGGCAATTCGTATCACTGATCGAGTTCCCTTGATTGGAATGGCATTCGATAGTATTATTCGAATTTGCAGCAACACTTTCCGCCGCAGTTCCGATATCCCAACCGGCTACCAATGTTTTAAGATCGAATCTAACTGCATGTATAGAAGGATTAAAACCGCCGGTAGGTAATAACTCGATGAAAGGTCGATTGGAAATATTACATCCATAAGGACTTCCCATATTACAGCCGGAAGAACCGAAATGTACTGCTGCTTTCCAAAAACTAGTCTCAGATTGTGAATTCACGACGGTGGCATTAAATTCAAATCTGCCGAAAATGTAACCAGTGCTCCACATCCAAGCTAGTCCGGAAATATTCAAAGGACTTGGAGCTGTAACCGGATTTAAATGGTTCAGAACTTCCGGAACTCCCAAATAAAATCTAATCCCTTTATATGTTTTATTTTCAATAGATGTTTTGATTATAGTATTAGTTGCAGCGGTTCCGCTACAATCTCCGGTATCGTTTTCGAAATCCAGAAGGGTAACTCCGGAAGCCTGCCAAACTCCATCATCCGGTACATTCACCTCGATAGTATTTGAATCTTGATCAATCAATTCTAGGTTAGATACATAAAATCTAAGATCCTGTAATGTAATGGGCATTGCTCCGGCAACATGCATGATGTTTACATTCGATTGAGAATTCATTTTTCCGAAAGACATTACGGATGCGTGTCCATGTCCGTCGATATTACTTCCACATTTTGCGTCACTATCCCCAACAACTGCTTTGAATTGTATTCCTGGGACTGCAGTTTGGCTCATTAATGCCAAAAGAGCCATATTTGGGCTGGAAGATCCGTCGCACCCTATAAGAATGAACGAAGAGACCGCGATTACGGCGTTATATAATAATTTCATAATATTCTCCTGAGGAAAGTATCACACTTTCCGATTTTTCGTATAATAGTCCGGCTAAAGTAGGCTATTGAAGCCTGGGATGGACTATAAGCGAGAGGACATTATTATCCTCTGCTTCCTCGTTCGAGGTTTGGAAAATGTTTAGGAGAATCGAGGGGGTCTTTCTAGATCGAAAGATACAAGCACACCAAAACCTTCTTGAATGCGGCTTAGAAGTTCTGAGCCAATGGTTTCAGGAGCGATGTTTTCTAATTTGGAATAAGTGAAAAATTGAGTGCAGATGGTCCCGCTTAAGTAGGAAGCCTTGTCTTTTGCTTTTTTACAGGCGCATTTATGTGCTTCTCCCGACTTAGCAGAATGACAGTCGGGTAGGGAAGAAGGTTTTGAATTAGAATGATCTTCTCCCGAATCGGCAAGTTTGGAAGAGAATCTTGAATCTTCAGAGTCCGAATGTTTTTCTTTTTGGCTTCCGTGATTACAATGACAAAGTTTGATCTCTCCCGCGAGCATTCCGCAGAACCATCCGCTTCCGAATACCAAACTTTGGAATAGGAAACATTGGGTCAGAATGATTGAGATCGTTTTCATTGTAGGGAGATTTTCAGCCGATTCAGAACGGTTTTGAGTCCTTCGCTGGTTTTGATTTCCACCGGGACACCTTTGGACTTTAATTCCGCCAAAAGTTTTAAGATACGATTCAGAATGAGAGAAGGGATCGCGACCACGCTCTCTAAATCCAGCTCCACGATGTTTGGCTGGATTTCTTGGATCTTCTGCAGGATTAGGCCGATTTCTTCCGTTTCAACAGAACATACGTTCCGCACAAAAACGACTCTAAACCGTTTTTTTTCCGCGTATACATGTGTCTCTGTAAACTGGATTGCAGAAGAAGTCATGGCTTTGGACCAAATTTTCTACTTTGAAACCCTAAGGGAAACAAAAAAAGGTCCTCCGAATTGATTTGTATCACTGTATCGGTTACATACTTCTTCTATATTGGCCGCCCACTTCGTAAAGAGAATGGGTCATTTGTCCCAAAGAACAAATCTTTCCGGCTTCTACCAAGGCCTCAAATCCGTTCTCCCCGGAGAGGCAAGCTGCTTGTAAATTTTTCAAAGCTTCGGAGGAATCTTCTCGGTTCCTGAATTGGAACGCCTCAAGTTCGGCGATCTGTGCTTTTTTCTCATCCTCTGTGGAGCGGATCACTTCTTCTGGAAGAATTGTAGGAGATCCATCTTTACCTAGGAAGGTGTTCACTCCAATTACCGGGATCTCTCCGGTATGTTTTCTGTGTTCGTATTCCAGAGATTCTTCTTGGATCTTGTTTCTTTGATACATTCTTTCCATTGCACCAAGAACTCCTCCTCTTTCGGAGATACGTCTGAACTCGGATAAGATCGCTTCTTCTACCAGATCGGAAAGATCATCTATAATGAAGGAACCTTGCAGAGGATTTTCATTATTGGCTAGTCCCAATTCCCTATTGATGATGAGCTGGATTGCCATCGCTCTTCTGACGGATTCTTCCGTAGGAGTTGTAATCGCTTCATCATATGCATTCGTATGTAAACTATTACAATTATCATAGATTGCATATAACGCTTGTAAGGTGGTTCTGATATCGTTGAATGCGATTTCTTGTGCATGTAAAGAACGACCGGAAGTCTGGATATGGTATTTCAACATTTGAGAACGTTCAGATCCGCTGTACTTATACTTCATACTTTTTGCCCAGATCTTACGAGCTACTCTTCCAATCACTGCATATTCCGGATCAATCCCATTCGAGAAGAAGAAAGAAAGGTTAGGAGCGAAATCGTCAATCTTCATCCCGCGTGAAAGATAATATTCTACAAATGTAAATCCGTTTGCAAGAGTGAATGCAACCTGAGTAATCGGATTCGCTCCCGCTTCTGCAATATGATATCCTGAAATGGAAACGGAATAAAAATTGCGGACCTTATTCCAGATAAAATATTCCTGGATATCTCCCATCAATTTCAAAGCGAATTCAGTGGAGAAGATACAAGTGTTTTGTGCCTGATCTTCTTTTAGGATATCCGCCTGAACAGTTCCGCGAACGGAAGAAAGAGTTTCCTTTTTTATCTTTTCATAAACTTCTTTAGGAAGGATCTTATCTCCGGTAGTTCCTAAAAGAAGAAGGCCCAGGCCGTCGTTTCCTTGAGGGATCTCACCTTTATAATGTGGAACCGGAACTCCTTTTTTAGAATAGATCTCTGCAAGTTTGGATTTTGCTTCTTCAACTTTTCCTTCTGAACGAATGTATTTTTCGCAGGTTTGGTCAATTGCCGTATTCAAGAAGAAGGATAGAAGCATCGGCGCCGGTCCGTTGATCGTCATGGACACGGAAGTGCTAGGGCTACAAAGATCAAAACCAGAATAGAGTTTTTTAGCATCGTCTAAAGTAGCAATACTCACTCCGGAATTTCCGATCTTACCATAAATATCAGGACGAAGTCCAGGATCTTCTCCATATAGAGTTACAGAATCAAATGCGGTGCTCAAACGATGAGCCGGCATTCCATGACTCACATAGTGGAATCTAGCATTTGTTCTTTCCGGTCCGCCTTCTCCCGCGAACATACGAGTAGGATCTTCTCCCGTCCTTTTAAAAGGAAATACTCCGGCAGCATATGGGAATTCTCCCGGGAAATTCTCGGTATAAGACCATTTTACGATCTCACCCCAGTTGCGGAATTTAGGAACTGAGACTTTCGGAATATTCAGATTACTTAAAGATTTAGTAAAATTCTCTACTTTGATCTCTTTGTCTCTGACTTTATAAGTGAAAAACTCTCCCGAATATTTTTCTAATTTAGAATCCCATTCTTTTAGGATCTTTTTTGTATCCGGATGAAGTCCTTCTTCCCTTTTGGAATATTCTTCCTCCAGGTCGGAGACGTTTTTGCCTCTTTCTTTTAATACGTCTATCGTACCTTTGATCCTATATAAAACTTCTGCGGTTTCGGATTCCTTTTTAACGAAGTTTGCGTATTTCTCACATTCTTCCGCTATTTCAGCTAAGTATCTTTGCCTGTCTGGAGGAATGATATGGATCTTTTGGCTGGTTTCAGAGCTGGAAGAAAAATTGGATTTCCAATCCAGATTGAATTTTTTATTCAAAGAATCGATAAGTGCAACGTATAGATTATTCGTTCCAGGATCATTGAATTGAGATGCAATTGTTCCGAAGACCGGCATCTTTTCCGGACCTTGATCGAATAATTTTCTGGATCTTTGGAATTGTTTTTGGACATCCCTGATCGCATCTAATGCTCCTCTTTTATCACATTTATTAACTGCGATCAGATCGGCATAATCGATCATATCAATTTTTTCTAATTGGGTAGCTGCACCGAACTCAGGAGTCATTACATAAAGAGAAAGATCGGAGACTTCAGTAATTTCAGAATCACTTTGGCCGATCCCTGCCGTCTCTACGATCACCAAGTCGAATTCGGAACTTCTGAGAACGTCCAAACTTTTTTTAACATTTCGGTTTAGTGCGATATTTGCTTCTCTAGTTGCAAAAGATCTCATATACACTCTTGGATGAGAGATAGAGTTCATACGTATCCTATCTCCTAAGAGTGCCCCTCCCGTTTTTCTTTTGGAAGGATCTACCGATATAATTGCGATCGTTTTGTCTTCGAAATCGTGGATAAATCTTCTTACAAGTTCGTCTGTAAGAGAGGATTTTCCGGCTCCTCCAGTTCCAGTGATCCCTAAGATCGGAATTGTTTTTTTAGAAATCGGAAAATCCAATTTTCCAGGATCTATCTTCTTAGGATCATTTTCAGAAGATTCTACTAATGAGATAGATTCCGCGATTGCGATCGGGTTTTTTTTACGGATCTCTGAAAATAGGTTCCCATTAAATCTGTGAGGAGGAATAAAATCAGATTTTTCTAATAGATCGTTGATCATTCCCTGTAAACCCAAGGAACGTCCATCGTCCGGAGAATAAATTTTAGAAACTCCATAAGCTTCTAACTCTTGTATCTCTGAAGGAAGAATTGTTCCTCCGCCTCCGCCGAATACCTTGATATGAGAACTTCCTTTTTCTTTCAAAAGGTCTATCATATATTTGAAATATTCTACGTGACCACCTTGGTAGCTAGTAACCGCAATTCCTTGCACGTCTTCCTGGATGGCACAATCTACGATTTCTTGGACCGATCTATTATGGCCGAGGTGAACTACTTCTGCCCCGGAAGATTGGAGTATTCTTCTCATGATATTGATAGAAGCATCGTGCCCGTCAAAAAGTGAGGCAGCAGTCACAAATTTTAATTTATTATGAGGTGTATAAATTTCAGGTTCCATTATATTCTCCTAATGTTCGGACTTTGGTAAATTTTAACCGAACTTTGTTTGTTTTGTCGTTTGGAGAACGATCGTTCAATAAATTCCATTTATATATCTATCATGCAGTAGGAATAGGAATCTAGCAACTGGATTTTGGCTTACAAAACGAATGTTCTAAAAACAGCCAGGAGCCGAATATTCAGTAAAGAATTCATTTTGCGTTTAAAACCGAAACTTTATATGCTCGTTTTTATGACAGATAGTTTTCTTTGGAAAGAGATCTTATTCTCTAACTCGCCTTTAGAGGCTCTTCATATTTCCTTTTTAAAAACAATGTTGGATCCTTTTACCATTTTGTTCCATTACTTAGGATCTTCTCTATTTTTTATGGCTCTGGTCTCGTTGATCTATCTTTGTGTGGATCGTAAGATAGGGATCAGGATGACTTTGGGATTGTTGATCGCCGGCATTGTAAATGGGGCTTTTAAAGCTCTTCTTACGATGCCTAGACCGATCGGTTTACCGTTTCCGTCTGAGCTTGGACTGATGGAGGGTTCTTACGGATTTCCATCTGGACATGTGCAAACTGCAGTGGTGTTATACGGAACATTATTTTTACATATGCGAATTCGTTGGGTGAGAATACTCACTGCGTTTTTGATCTTATTTATGCCGATCTCAAGAATGTATGCAGGACTTCACTTTTTAGGAGATACATTAGGAGGTTTTACTTTAGGAATACTCATATTATTCGGACTAGAGTTCTTGTTCTCAAAAGATCCTGGAATTTTAGAGCCTGGTTTTATAGGACAGGCGCCGGACCAAAAAAGATTGAAGTCACTCGTACTTTTTATTTTGGCTCTGACTGTGCCTAGCATTCTTCTGCATGATCCAAGCCAACCTGAGTCCACGAATAAATCCTGGGAGCAGGTGATCTCTTCTGCGGGAGCGCTCGCAGGTTTTGGGATCGGGATCTTATACAATAAGAGGGCAGGGCTGGATTGGAAATCAGTCGATTCTTGGATCGTATTTTTGATCCGAGTCGGTGTGATCATTCTTGGGATCTTGATCTTTTATTTGGCTCTCGGAAAAATTCTCTCCTCTCTATTCGGGGAAAATCCGGTTGCCAGATACTTTAAGTATGGGATCGTGTGTTACTATATTGGCCATCTCGCTCCCATTCTTTTGAAAAGAATACGCGGAGGCATTTATCTGACTTAACTTCATGCTTCGCCTTGGATCCTCTTTACAGTTCATTTCCGAAAGTTTCGGAAAATTACGGACCTCTGGATTCATTCGTAGCTTTTTTTCAGTAGGGTTTTCCAAGGTAGTCGCCTCCCTACTGAATTTTATCTTCATGGTTTATTCCGTTCGTATCTTGAGTAAAAACGAGAACGGGATTTTCCAATATTACTCCGGATATCTGCCTGTACTTTTAGCTGTGGCCGAATTCGGATTGCCCACCGCATTAGTTCGATTCCTTTCTCCTATGACCGAAGACAAAAGAAAAATTGGAGTGCTTCTTGCATCTTCTCTTTGGGTCAAATGGGCAGCATTATTCCTATTGGTGCTTGTTACCGGTATTGCTGTTTATTTTTTAAAGGAGAATGCGCTGGCTGCATTTCTTCTAGTGTTCGGAAGTTTCGTTCTTTCTTTTAATTCTTATTTCGAAAGTATATTTGTTTCTTTCGGGCAGTATCACGCTCTTTCTATTTGGTATCCTCTTCCAAACTTGATCCGAATTTTGATTTTATATTTAGCGGATCAATTTTCAGATCATGCCTTAGGTCATTTGGATATTTTAGGGATCTTCTCCGTAGCTCCCGTATTTACAATTGTCCTATTCTTCTTATTATTCCCCAGAGGCAAACTACATTGGGCAGGTGATAAGGAAGAAGTCAGACAACAAACCAGAGAGCTCATCTCATTTAACCGTTATGCGTTTTTGGCCTCTTTATTTGCGATCGTATCCGATAGGATGGAGTTATTCTTTTTAAATAAATACCATTCTAACGAAGCAGTGGCTGCCTATGGAGTGGCATTACAACCTTTCAGTGGATTTGTGATCTTATTTTCTGTTTTGAATTCAATGATCTATCCTAAACTCTCTAGGCTTACGGAAAATAAGGAATTCACTAGTTATTTAGGAAAATCCATCTTAGTAGCGGTAGTATTTGCATTGGCTTTGGGGCCTTGGGTGTTTTTAGGAGACTGGGTTTTCTCTGCGTTATTTTCCGGAAAATATCCCGAATCAGTTCCGGTATTCCAGTTATTATACCCGAATTATCTATTCCAATTAGTGTTTTCTCCACTTGGAATGGCATTATTCGCATTAGGCCAGCCTAGATTACTTGCGATACTTGCTTTAGTGAGATTGATCTTCGGATTAGTTTTGGATAATCTTTTGATCCCTGAATACGGGACCATGGGAGCAGCAGGAGCATTTTTCTTGGGACAAATCCCGTCTTGGTTTTTGCTCAGCGGTTATTTTTTAGCGTATTACAAACCTTCTTCCAAACAATCTTAAGATATATTCTAAAATTAGAATATTCTATCTTACTGTTAGATCGCTAATTTAAGTCTGTTTTACTTCAACTTTTTGGAGTTTTTTCACGAATGTGACTTGGTTTCCCTTATCGTTATAAGATAGAGAATCCACATTCATACGAACTAAGAAGATACCTCTTCCGGAAAGTTGGCTTGCATTCGGATCTTGCACTGGATCAGGAACTCTTGCAGGATCGAAACCGTCTCCTCCATCTTCCAGAATAACTGTCACTCTCGTATCATCATAATCCACTTCTACCTTGATCCATTCTTCTTTGGATTCGCAGATTTTATCTACGTAGGAGAAGTAATCATTCTCCTGGAACATCAACTCTTGTTTTTGATGATAGGTGATACGAGCGCAGCCGTGTTCAATCGCGTTCCCAATCAATTCGTATAATGCAACTTTCAGAGATAGCTGGTCTTCATTATGCAGGTTGGGAAGATGGGCTAAAGATCTCAGGATCAAATGAACATATTGATTTAAATTTCCAAGTCTAGGAAGAAGTGCGAACTTCTGTCTAGATTCTCTGACCTGGAACATTCTTTTGTCCACAAGGTCTTTACCGGCATAAAATAAGTTCTTAAACCTTAAGAGTGAATAACGGATCGCCTCCATTCGAAAAGGTTTTAGGAAAAAATCCACCGCTCCTAATCGAAGAGCATTGATAGAGATCTGGATGTCCTGATTCCCTGTGATGACTATAAAAGGAGTTTCCACTCCTTTTTCCCTCAATTTAGTGATGAACTCTATACCGTTCATCCTTGGAAGACGAATATCGGTGATGATAAGATCGAAAGTTTCCGCTTCTGCTAAAGTTAAACCTTGTTCCGCAGTTCCGGCCAGAACGAGTTCGTATTCGCTGCCGAAAATTTCTTGGAACAGATCTCGGATAACTTCTTCGTCATCAACGAAAAGGATTTTCATAATAAATTCCTAATTCAGAACTTCCGAATATTTAAGGGGGCCATTCGGAAAACAAAAGAAAACCCTGGAAAGGTATTCTAGTCAAGAATTTTGTCAGCGGATATTGTCTAGAGAATCAAGAGAATATAAGGATTTTATCCTTTCATCCAAACTTTTTAACTCCGACTTATCAAAAACCGCCAATTTATTTCCTGAAAACCGGAAGATCAAAAATTCGTCCTTATTTTCTGAAATGGCCGCTTTCAAACCTTCTACAGAATCCACGACCTTATCGTTCACGGATTCTAAGATCAAATCTTGGAATTCCTGATAAGCCCTGTTCTTCTCGTCAGGAAATGCTCTGGAAAGTAATACGATACGACTTCTTTCCGGATGAAGTTTTTTAGAATAACTTTCCGCCAAGTATACTAACTTTCTATCACTGGAAGATTTGTATTTTTCTCCGTACTCTTTCAGATAAGTATGAGTAAGTTCGGTAAAAAGTAATCCGCCTGCGATTATATATTTGGGAGCGATCTTGTCCGAACTTTCAGGGATCAAAAAAGAATCTTCATTATAGGGTCTTAGTTGGTAGCGGATCTCTCTTTTTCTACCGTCACGATATAATGATAGAGTGACCCATTCTCCGGAATTTAGATAAGATCCACCTTTGCTGAGTAGGATATCATACAATACTTGTTTTTGTTTAGAGGCAACCGGAGTCCCATTTACAGAAAGAACTGCATCACCAGGAAACAGATTATGCATAGGGCCGATCCCCGGAAGAACTTCCGAAACTACAGCGCCCACGCTACCTTTCGGAAAATAATAATCTTCTTCTGCAGGAGTTAAGGAGCCTTCCGCAGAAAAACCCGGATGAGGAAAAGGAGAAGCGGAGGAAAATCTACTTTGATAAAATCTACGAAGAAGATCAGCACCTGCATTCCAAGTTCCGTCTGTAAATCCGCAAACTTTCTTTCCTGAATATAGAAAACTTCTGGTCCCGTCTTGGTTTTCTTTTCTGGAAAGTTTAGAAAGAGGTAAAATCGATTTAGAAAATTCTAAACTTCCCCATTCGAAATTTGTAAAGAAGGAAGAGCATGTCCCTTGAGTCCTAACTCCTTCTTCCAAAAGAGCAATAGGGGAGGCTTTTTTAGATCTCCCGAAATTTTCAGGTAGAAGAACGATACCAAGTCCTGTATCTAGATCCACTTTTTGGAAATACGCTTTTCTTCCTGCGGATTCTTCCGGATGGATTTCTGCAAATAAAGGAACTTCTCCCGGTTTTAAAAGTGCGAGTGCCGTTCTTTCATCCAAACGGATTGCAGGTATTCTTTTCTGGTATGGAGTTCCTTTTTGGAAAGGATTATGATGAGAATACTTTCTGAAATGGACCAAAAGTGAAAATTCTGAATCAGCTTTGGCCTCAAGATTTTCTAAAAATCCTAAAAGTGAGAAGATCAGAAGGAATATTAATTTAGAAGATCTCATTTTCCCTCCTTGGATTCGTCTGACTTGATATCGAATCTTTTTCTGACTCTTAAGTCTATTGTTCTAACGGTTTTAGCGTCCAACACCAACGGAAGTCCGACACCTCTGAATTTTAAGACCAGGGTCCCGTTGGAGAATTTTTTCCAATAATCCCTAAACTCGGCGATATTCGCAGGAGTTTTTCCATTAATGGATTCTAATATTTTAAAACGATAATTTAGGTATTTGGAGTTAAGAGGGTCCGGGAATAGTGTAGTTAAGATCAGATCTCTTTCTGTAAATTTGAAAAGGTCGTCCTGTATAAAATAACTATAATGGTATCTAAGGGCAGTTTCCACTCTTTGGCTTTCTTTACCGAATAATGCGCGGTTTACGGGTTGGAATAAAAGTCCGGCACCTAAAAAACTGCGGATCTGACGGTCCCTGTATAATTCTAGGGAATCAGTCTTTTTTAACTCGGCTTGGATCTTATAATTTTTTCCATTTCTATAAAAGTATAAAGTTAGTTTTTGTCCCACGAAACCGGGCTCAATCAAGTCTACGATCGTTCTTCCGGTAAATTCCAAAAGACCACCTTCGTTATTCAGATAAGCCTCATCTACCTTATACAAAAAATCATCCGTTTGCAAAACATCCGAAAAGGAAGAGTTCGGATACACCTTATTCACAAGCACACCTTGCAGATTCTGTGGAACTCCCAAATACTTTTTCACAGACTCGGAATTCCCATTTTGGAAAGTAAATCCTACGAATGGAAATCCGTCGTATTGCCCGTCTTGTATATCTTTTAAGAAATGTTGTACCACTTCAGGAGGAATGAGATAAGCGGTATTTCCTTGGATTTGGCTAACTTCGAAAATAATCCCTGCTACTTTTCCATTTTGGATCGCAGGACCGCCTGAATATCCCGGAAGAATATTTGCACCTACACGAATTACTTTTCTATAATCTAAACCGGTAAAAGAATATCTTAATCTTTCCACACGATTGACGAGCCCATTCTCTAGGGTGAGATTTTCCGCACCTTCCGGATAACCTAACATCAAAAGATTACTTCCTAAAGAAGGGGATTCTTCTGCAATTTCCAAAGGTTCTACAGCCGAGAAGAATTCTTCGTCTTCTACGGAGATTAAAGCCAGATCACAGTCGAAACCTATAAATTCCACTTTTGCATTATAATATTTGCTGCTATTAAAACGTTTTACCTTTAGATACTTGGATTCCGAGATCACATGAGCATTTGTTAATATTCTATTTCCTGCGATTATAAAACCTGAGCCCACATCACGGGAAAGGTCCTGGTCCCCGAATTCCAAGGGGTCGCTTGCATCCGGGTAAATATCGCTTCTGACAATAACAACACCGTTCAGTAAGGTTTTAAGATCGGAGTTCCCATTTGTTTGCGAAAAAACAGGAAAACTAAAGATCAGGATGAATCCAGCGCGAAGTATCCAAAACTTATTCATGAAACAACTCCGCGTCGGACCATACAATTTTATCCTTTTCTACCGATTCTAATTTCAATTTTGCCAGGTAACGTGCTCCTTCTTGGAGTTCTTCAGTGGGTTGGTTATCCACTAAAACATTTCCGCTCAGATCTGCTTTGATCCTGATCCAGGAATAAGGAGAATCCGGCAAACAACTTGCCTGGAAAGAATAATACAAAGACTTGTCCCAATAAAAATCCGCATCCTTACCCAAATAAAGAAGAGGGCAAGAAGAATCAAAAAAGATCTCTTTTCCTTTAGGAGTCGGACGATCAATAGGATGTTTTGCGATGCTTAAGAAATATTGCAGACCAAAATTCACAGTCGAGGCTTTGTCCCCGAGTTTTGTTTCCGGATTGGATTTACCACCGGGAGCAGGTTTGGAACTTGCGGCTTTTAAATTCTCCGCAGAAAATTCCAATTCCCAATAAACAGATTTTCCTAACTTAACAGGACCCTTCACTCTGAAAGAATCTATTTTTTCTGGAGAACGTAATCTTTCTTCTCCTGAATAAAAGAAACCGTTCAGTTTTTTCCCGGGACAATCCAAAGATAGATACTGTATTTCTTCAGATTCAGGAAGAGATCTGAACTTACACTCACCAATATGAACGGTCCCATGTTGTTTAAACCATTCTTTCAAAGGTCTTGCATCTTTCTCTTTGGTGTATTTCCTCCAACCTTCCTGAAATTCTTTCTCAGCAAAGTCTCCAATCCTGGAATTTGCTTTTTGTTGAGGTTGTTCTTCTGCGAAACTTCCAGAATCCGGAATAAAAACGGAAAAAAACAATAAAACTCCCAGGCTCACAAAAGAAAGAAGGAGTCTTTTCGTTCTTAAATGGAAAATATTCTGCATCAGGGAAAACATTCTTAATTATTATCGGTTCGGGAAAAAGCGGATTTTACAGATCTGAAAATAGAAGAGGAATTTCCGTAGAATTCTTGCGATTATGTCTCGAATTTCCAAGAATACCAAAAAAAAGTTAAACTCTTAAACGGGACTCTGGAATATGGTTAAAACTAAGAGTAAAAAATATAACGGTATTCATCTTGTCTCACTGGAGTTTTCTTAAAACCGACCTGAACGAAAAGCAGGACTTATTCATCGATTGTCGCTCCCAAGCGCAATATCAGGAATCCACCTTAAAGGGTGCGTATTATTTTCCATTCGTCAAAAAGGCTTTTGCTTCCGATCCGGACTCTTCCAAAAAATTATTGGGTCCAATCGAAGAGATACTAGCTCTCGCTAAAAAAGAAGAGAAGTCCAGGATCTTGGTTTTTGACGAGGGGATGGGGATGTTCGCATCCAGACTCGTTTTCCTTTTGAGATGCGCAGGTTTTCAAAATGCGTTTTTGATCGGACAACGTTGGCCTGTAGATGGTGCAAAAGAAAAAGGTTCTAAAGAATTAGATATAGGACCTTCTTCCAAAGTCCGCAAATTAGAAGGAGTGATAGATAAGGCTTTCTTAGAAAAGAACCTAACTAGACTCCAAATTTTCGATACTCGCACACCGGAAGAATATGATGGAAAACTTCCTCGTTTGACTGCTCCAGAACCTGGAAGCCTATGCGGAAGATTGCCTGGAGCATTCCTCTGGGATTGGAGAATGTTATATGACGCGAACGGTGAACTCGTAGACAAAACATTCTTCAATAAAAAGTTAAGAGGTTTCCCTTTCATGCCGGAAAGGACCACTGTTATCTATGATTATAACGGAGCAAGATCCTCCTTGCTAGCTATGATGCTCAAAGAAGTTGGATACAACGACGTGAATGTATATGTTGGCTCTTGGTTCGAATGGAGAAAATCCAATCTACCTAAACAAGCAGCGAATATTTACGGACAGACTGGCGCAGGAGCTTCTGCACCAAGAGTCGGTGGAACAGATAGGAAAAGTTAAAAAAAGAAAGA
The DNA here is from genome assembly GCF_004770105.1 of Leptospira andrefontaineae. Taxonomy (NCBI): domain Bacteria; kingdom Pseudomonadati; phylum Spirochaetota; class Leptospiria; order Leptospirales; family Leptospiraceae; genus Leptospira; species Leptospira andrefontaineae. Next base: position 129,497 of record NZ_RQEY01000023.1, read on the forward strand.
CTTCTTACGCATCTTAAAAGAACCTCTCGTTAGTTTCTAAGAGGAATAACGATGAGGTTCTTTTTTATTATCAGCATACTATTTGCATTTTTATTGGATTGTGGATCCAGATTTGAAAAAATCTCTCCGTTTTCCATTCCTCCTCAAGAATTCGACCTTGGCAATGGGATCAAAGCAGTATTCCTGCCTACTGAACTATCGTTCATTACTTCTAAAGGTAGAATATTAGAATTTTCCATACAAGATCCATTTCTTTCTTCTGCAAAAGGAGAACAGATCGTAAATTATAGAAAGGCAACATTCAAGATCAAAGATAAGATCTTACTAGAATGTGGATCTCAATCTATCGAAAGTCTTGGATTAGAATCGGGAGCATTAGTACTAAAGGGAAAACTTACCGGAAAAAATTGTGAAACAGGATATTCAATCCGATTCGTGTCCTCTTCTAATTCAGGATTAGATTGGAAGGTAGAAATTTCTAATCCGGAATTAAACCGCACATTTATAAAATTCAAATCGGATGGATCAGAAAGTATCTATGGACTTGGTGAACAATTCTCTCATCTAAATCTAAAAGGAAAAAAACCGTTTTTATTTTCCGAAGAACAAGGAGTGGGAAGGGGAGACCAACCGATTACCTGGGGAGCGGAATTATTAGAAGGAGCCGGAGGAAATGAATACAGCACCTATACCCCTATCCCATTTTTCCTCACTTCTCGGAACAGAGCGTTCTTCTTTGAAAACAGTTCTTATTCCGTTTTCGATTTTGAAAAAGATTCTGAAATCGCGATAGAATTCAGAGAAAGAGGACTTAACGTCAAATCCTGGAAGGCTACAAGTCCTAAAGAGATCTTAAAATTATATACTTCTCATACAGGAAGATTTCCGAATCTACCTGATTGGGCTTATGGAACATGGCTCGGTATCCAAGGCGGAAAATCGGTCGTATTGGAAAAGATAGAAGAGGCAAAAAAAGCGGGAAATCCGATCAGTGCACTTTGGATCCAAGACTGGGTAGGACAAAGAAAAACGGTATTCGGTTCTCAACTTTGGTGGAAATGGTTTCCGGACGAAAATCGTTATCCTGATTTTAAAAATTTCGTAAAAGAATTAAACCAAAATGGTATTCAGGTTTTAGGATATATCAATCCAATGCTTGCCACCGAAGGTCCTTTATTCGAAGAAGCGGTTAAAAATCATTATTTAGTAAAAGATAAAGAAGGAAAAGATTATATAGTTCAAACTGCAGGATTTCCCGCAGGACTACTCGATCTTACAAATCCTAAAACTCGAATTTGGATCAAAAATATCATCAAACAAAATCTAATAGGCAACGGACTCTCAGGTTGGATGGCGGATTTTGGAGAATGGTTGCCAACGGATGCAGTGTTATTCTCAAAAGAATCCTCGGAGATCTATCATAACCGATATCCCGTAGAATGGGCAAGGTTGAACAGAGAAGCCATCCAAGAGGCAGGAAAAGAAGGGCAGATCGTATTCTTCACTCGTGCGGGTTACAGTTATTCCAATAAATATTCCACTTCCTTTTGGGCGGGAGACCAAATGGTAAGTTGGGGAAGACATGATGGGATCGTATCTTCTCTAATCGGAATATTGAGTGGCGGAATGTCAGGACTTACTTTAAATCATAGCGATATAGGCGGATACACTACGATCCCAAGTCCAATTAAAGATTATTTCAGATCCAAGGAATTGTTTTTACGTTGGGCGGAATTAAACGTATTCTCTCCAGTTTTTAGAACTCACGAAGGGAATCGGCCCGCTAAAAACCACCAACCTTATTCTGATCCGGACACAATTAAAGAATTTGCAAGATACGGACAGATACATCTCGCATTAAAAGAATATTTCAAATTTCTAAATAAAGAAGCGAGTGAATCTGGACTTCCAATACTGCGTCCACTCTATCTTTCCTACCCGGAAGATAATAATACCTTAGATCTACAAAACCAATTCTTACTAGGAGAGGATCTACTCATAATCCCGGTTTTAGAAAAGGGAGAAGATTCAGTAAAAGGGTATCTTCCTAAGGGAGAATGGGAGCATGTTTGGACAGGTAAAACATTCCAGGGAGGAGTTTGGATAGAAACACCCGCTCCGCTTGGATCTCCTGCGATCTTCTTGAAAAAGAAGGGCGCTTGGTACGAAAAATTAAAATCTGCACTTTCTAGTTTCAAAAGGAATTAAATAGAGCAGGGTTTTATTTGGATAATAAAACTTCTATACTGTCTAAATAAGAAAGAAGAAGGTCCCTTTGTCAGAATTTAAAGATCCAATCGTACTATTTGATGGAGTTTGCAATTTATGCAACGGTGCAGTGAATGTACTTTTGGATCTGGACAAACATAAAAGATTAAAATTTGCTAGTCTTCAATCTGAATATGCCAAAAAACTAATTCAATCCAAAACCTTGGAGGAAAAGATCCGAGGCATAGACAGTATTCTTTTCTGGGATGGGAAAGAAATCCATATCAAATCCAATGCAATCATCGAGATCTGCGACAAACTGGGCGGTTTTTGGAAAATCCTAAAACTCAGTTATATCATCCCAAGGCCGATCCGAAATATTCTATATGATCTGATCGCAAAAAACAGATACAGACTCTTCGGAAAAAGAGAATCTTGCAGGATGCCTACTCCGGAGCTGAAAGAAAGGATCCTAGGGTAAGGGCGATAGGCCTCTTTCTTCCATTTTCCCCGAAAACAGCCACAAAATCTGGCCATTAAGTGCCTCACCTTATGTCTATAGCATCCCGGTTTCCGGGTTCAACCTCGACGAAACTTTCCCTAAATTTCTGAAAACTTTTCAGTAAGTTCGCATTTTTTCGGGACTCTATATGTGACACCTTGCAAAAACGCAGAAAATCTATTAAAATATGCTAAAAATTGATAAAATAGAGATTAAAATAATTAATTTCATTAGGATTCGGTCGGATTCGTTTGATATCGTCAATTCCCCTGGATTTGGGTGGAGAAAAATCCTTGTCCCAAGATTATGGACCAGGAGGATAGGTTGAACTTTCGGAAATTTACTGCCGATCTTAAAAGCAAGACCCGTTTTTTAAGAGAATTTTTGGCGGCGCAAAAAGGAAAGAACCAAATGAAAAGAAAAACTATTCTTTCGCTAGTCGGCGCATCTGCACTCATATTCCTTTCCTGGAAATCTTTCGCAAATACATATTTGGAAGAAGTAAAGGTTGATAACCAATTCATCCAAACCTACCAATCTAGAGAAGGGATCTGGATCGTTCCTGGAAAAGTAAAAGAATCCTTAGAGGATCTTTACCATAAATTCGGAACCTCAGAAAGAGAAGTTCGCCTTCTGAACGGCATCCATGACAGCGGAAAGATCCAAAACTCTGAGCCAGTATTCTTCCCTTATAACGCAAATTATACACGCAATCTACTATTAGAGGACAAAGGAAGAGAGATCTTCACCTCTGATGCACGTGAATTGATCTGGCCTTTAAGCTTTAAATATTCCAGAGTTACTTCCAGATTGGGAAGACGTTGGAATGCGTTGCATGCCGGCGTGGACATTGCTTGTCCGAACGGATCCGTAGTGATCGCAGCGGCTGATGGAGTTGTTACAGATTCCAAAAGAGATGGTGGATACGGACTTAGAGTAGTTCTTTCTCATCCTCAAATCAATGGGATCCAGACATTATACGCTCATAATTCTCTTCTTTTCGTAAAACAAGGCGATAAGGTTAAAAAAGGACAGGTGCTTGCCCTTTCCGGTAATACGGGACATACGACCGGGCCTCATGTTCACTTCGAAGTTCGTTACCAAAACGTTGTTCTGAATCCTGAACATTATCTTCCTCCTTTCTTAGCGGATAAAGAATCCCAAGTTGCGATCGCAAAAGAAACCATCCAACAATAATCACATTGTTCTCTAATTCCGACTGGTCTTCCGAAATCTTTTCCTATTTAGAAAAGAACCTGACTGGTCGTAAACTTCAAACAGCTCTATTCGATTTTGATAATACTCTTGTCCGAGGTGATTTCGGAGAAGAAGTCATGTGCGAACTCTTGCAAGCAGGAGTTCCTTGGATCGAGTCACTTTCTCCTTTTTTTCCTGAGCCTAGTCTTTCCGAAAAAATGGAAACTTTGCGTAAGACAGATACAAAAAGTTTTATGGATGAGGTTTGGAAATATTATGAATCCAAGATAGAGAAAGAAGGACTCGGTGTAGCATATAGATGGTCCACATGGATCTTTTCCGGCAGATCTACCAAAGATTTACAGGATACTGCAAGACTCGTTTGGGAAAATCACCAAAAAGATATGAGTTCTAAAGCGGTCCAAGCATTTGCTCCCATGTCTGAGCTTGTTAAAGAACTAGAGAATGCCGGAACTAAAATTTGGATCGTAACCGCTTCTCCTGAACCCGTGATCCAATTAGTTTCTGAGAAATGGGGGATTCCTAAGGAGAATGTTCTTGGTATGAGACTGGTCGAAAAGAACGGGATCTTAAGCCACGAGTTGATTGAACCCTTTACCTACGGGATCGGAAAAGTAGAATTCCTCAATCTTGCTAATGGAAACCGAGGATACGATATTGCATTCGGAGATTCTGAAAATGATTTTCCTATGCTTTCTCACGGAAGATCCAACGGTATATTTTTGGATAGGGGCAAGAAGAAGGTCCCACCGACAGGAACTTTTATCCAAAGTGTTGTGGACTGGAAGACAATTCCAAAACCGCTTATCTGACTTTCAAATACTCAGGCATTTCCGGAAGTTTGTCTTCCGTCCAGATCCAATCTCCGACTAAGGACACAATTGGCGCCTTCTCACCTTCTAAAATTTTTAATAAGGCAATTTTCAAATCTTGGAGTTCCGTGATCCTATATGGAATAGAAGGAAAATTTTTTCCGAAACTTTCATTTTCCTTTTGTTGTATATAATCAATGAAGAAGTCTCCGAACTTTTTGCCTGAGGCCTTTTGCTCTTCCATCAATTTTTGTAAGTCAGGATGAGGAGAAGATTTTGCAAGTCTTTGCAGAATGATCGTGATCCCTCTAACACTTTGGCTGAAAAATGTTCCTGCACGGATGATCTTTCTGGAATCCGGTTTTTGGAGGGCCCATTCTTCCATTTTCTTTTTGATGAATGCTAATGAACCGTAGAAGGTAAGTAAGTGAGGAAGATAATAATAAGCGGAATATCCTACCGTAATTTTAGGATTTAATTTTTTCTCAAGATCCAACATTGGGTCTAAACAGAATTTTGCCGTGGCGATAATATCTTCGTCGGGTGTTTCGGACACCGGGTATCCTAAATTTCCCCTGGCTGGTGTATAGATAAACAAATCTATCTTTGTATTTTCTTTATTTAAGAATTTTTGAATATTCGAAACTGCTTCTTCCGGTTCTTCTAATTTGATAAGTGGAATTGTTTTGTCGGATCCTTCTACCTGAGATTCTCCGGAAGTAGTGGAGTAGATCTTCCAAGTTTGTCCTGTTTTGGAGGAATATTCTCGGATCGCTTCGATGGCACTATGACCTGCTGCTCCCGATCCGCCTATGATCAATGCTATAGACTCACTCATTTTCGCCTCCGAGAAATGAGGACCAGCTTACTTATTCTGGGAATCGTATGCCAGAAAAAAAGCGCATGTAAGGTTGAAAATCCTCAGGGGGATCTGAAACAATTTTTATATCTTCCTCGAATTCATTTTTGAATTTTAGAAGATAAGAATGTAATAAAAAACGTTTTGGTTTAGAAACTAAATTTTTAGCAAAAGGATCACCGTAAGTTTCATCACCTAAGATTGGAGTTCCGATAGAAGATAGATGAAATCGGATTTGGTGCCTTCTTCCCGTAACTAATTTTGCGGCAATCAAGGAGAGATTTTTCTCCTTTGAATAGGAAAGAAGTGTAAAATCGGTGATCGCTTTTTTACCACCGGAACGAACTGAACTTACCTTTCCTTTTCCATCTTTCAAGAAGCATTCGATCCTGAATTCTTTCTCTTTTGGAATTCCAACACAAACAGCCAAATAGGTCTTTTCTGAATCTGCTAAGATCGAATCGGCTTCCTTGTTTTTGGATGGTTCCTTGCAGAATAATAGGATGCCACTTGTATCACGATCTAGTCTGTGAAGTAGTCTTAGATCCGGCTCCTTCTCCTGTTGCCGAACAAGATCTTCCAGGTTCGGACGATTTGGATCGAATGTAGCATGAACTGGGATCCCTGCCGGTTTTTCTACAGCGAGTAGGAACCCCTTCTCATACCATTTATGGATTGGAGTCTTAGGGAGCTGGAATTTGGGCTTTGTTTCGCTCATAGACTCCTTCGCTCGTTCTTCTCTAATTTGATCATCCTCTTTTGAAAGGATTGAAATTGGATTGACACATCTTCCGTTATATTGGACGAATTAGGAATGAAACAGGCCGACGCCGAAGAACTGGATGGGAAGGAACTCATCTCCAGCGAACATATAACAGAAGTCGTTAAAGAAAACCTAAAATTAATTCGCCATACTAAAGGACTCTCATTAGACAAATTGGCATCTCGTTGTGGTGTAAGCCGAGCCATGCTTTCTCAAATAGAGCAAGGTAAAAGTGTTCCTACAATTGCAGTATTATGGAAGATCGCAACCGGTCTTAACGTTCCTTTTAGTGAACTTCTGAAAGAGAAGGGAACAGAGGGAGTTTTTCTCTTAAAAGCAGAAAATACTAAAGTCTTATATTCCAGCTCAAAGGTATATTCTAGTCGTGCCTTGTTTCCGTTTATCGGAGGCAGAAGGGTAGAATTTTACGAACTGATCCTGAAACCGGGTGGAATCGAAGTTGCAGAAGCTCATAAAGCTGGAACAACTGAGAACCTAGTCGTGGTCCAAGGAAAATTGCGCCTCCGTGTGGGGGATAAGGTGGTAGAACTGGATGCAAAGGATTCCGTATATTTTAGAGCGGACGTTCCACACGAATATATCAACCCAACAGATACCGAAACTCTTATGTATCTGGTCATGGAATATACGGACGAAGCTAACTAAACTTTTAGTCCTAAGTTTATTTCTCACTCCGGGCCTTCTGTTTTCGGAAGCGCCCGATCCCACCACAGGTTATTTCGGAATTGATAGATACGAAGAGCAAATCTCTTGCCACGAGGAGGATTGTATTCGTTATACTTTGGATGAATTAAATTCCAAAGGTGGAAAATCAGAAGTCCGAAAACTTTTAGAAGAGAATGCGGGAAAGGTATTAGTAGATCTTTCCGGAAAAAATCTGAAACTGGCAGATGATGAACTGGATGATCTCAGGGACTTTCTATTAGAAATTTCTAAAAGAGATGGAAGAGTCGCCATCGAAAAACTCCATATTGCGATCCGAGGACTGGAAATCGCTGATCCTCCTCTTCTAAAAGACGTAGGTCTCATCGGTTGGGGACTTGTTCGAAGAATTTACAGATATGTATATTTCAAGAGGACAGGAGATTATAACGCAAAAGTCCTATATCATCCAGGAAGTGGAAAGATCAATCTGATCTTCTTCGTTCATAAAAGATACGGTGATATCTGTGAGACTGTATTTTCTTCCTGCAATGAAATTGAATATTTGGATGAAGATACATTCGATCTTCAATTATCCACTGCTCTCAGAGAATCCAAAGAGAAAAATCTTCCGGTCAGAGTGAATTTCAAACAGGTCCAGGCTTCTTTTCCGGAAACTAAACTGGAATGGGAGAATATAAAAAGTATAGGAAGATCCGCTAGAATGTACAAATGGCTCGCACTTCCTAAGGAAACGGAAATGAAACCTTTGAGCAGATCTAGGTTTCTTCCTTTGCAGGCGGCCTTGACTGTGATCGATTATTCTGTTTCAGTATTTGATTATGTGAATCAAATTATAATGTACAAACCTGCAAGAAATACTAAGGCAGAAGTGATGTACACCCAAAAATTAACGGAAGATGGAAGTCCAGGAGCCAAAACGATCCACTCAGTGGTGTTTGTTCCTGTTAAAGAAGAGTAAAACTTCTCCGCCTCGAATGAAGCGGAGAAGGAAGAGGCCTTAGATAAAGAATATCCAGGTTAAAAGTAAGAAGGTAGGAACCAGAAGTAAGAAGGAATACACTACATATCCTCCGAAACTTGGCATTTTGATCTTATTTTCTTCGGCCACTGATTTTACCATGAAGTTTGGAGCGTTACCAATATAGGTTAATGCACCCATAAAGACCGCACCCACGGAAATCGCTTTTAGTAATTCTTCGCCCACTGGATCCGCTAAGATCTGAGACACATTAGAGAATCCTAATAGTCCTTTCGCTAAGGATAAGAATGTCAGGTAAGTAGGAGCATTGTCTAATACTCCTGAGAATCCACCGGTTACCCAGAAGAACTGCCATCTTTCAGTAATTCCTAATTCTTTTCCATGGTGTTCCAGAAGCAATAATGCAGGGATCATAGTTAAGAAGATCCCGATGAACAGGTAAGCTACCTCTTGGATAGGCCCTAAGGTGAACTTGTTTTTTTCTCTCAGTTTAGGATCGGAAGTCACTTTGGAAAGTGCGATGAGTCCGATTAGAACCGCCTCTCTGATGAAACCAAGGAAAGGATATTTTTCGATCGCAGGAATATAGTTTTGGTTCAGGAAAGCTACCGAAAGGATCACTCCTAAAAGCCAGAGTAGGTTTACTTGCCCTTCTAACCCGATAGGTTGTCTGTGAGAATGATCGTAACGGATGTCCTTTTTGGTTTCTTTTCCGTGCATGATCGTGTCCCAAATAAAGTAGATCACGAGTAAAATTCCGGAAGCGAGGATCATTTCAGGGAATAGTTTAAATGTCCAAACGAATGGAACACCTTGCAGATAACCTAGGAATAAAGGAGGATCTCCAAGAGGAGTCAGGGAACCGCCAATATTAGAAACTAAGAATATGAAGAAGATCACTGTGTGGACCACATGTTTTCTTTCCGAGTTTGTTTTGAGTAGAGGTCTGATCAGAAGCATAGAAGCTCCAGTCGTTCCAATAAAAGAAGCAAGGAAAGTTCCCACAACCAAGAAGATTGTGTTATTTACCGGAGTAGCTTCTATATCTCCCTTTAAAACGATCCCACCCGAAATATAGAATAGCGACGCGAGTAGAATGATAAACGGAATATAATCGAACACCATAGTGTGGAAAATTTTTCCACCCCAGCTATGGGCCATTAAGATACCGAAAGAAACTCCTCCAAGAGCGAGGGAAAGAAGGAGTTTGTTATTATTATTCTCCCACCAATGCTCAGTTGTATGAGAGATCAGAGGTAGAAGTGCGATACTGAGTAGGATTAAAACGAAAGGAATGACCGACCAAAGAGGAAGATCGTCTCCTGCCTCACCATGAGCCGATGCAGTCTCTTGGTGCCCGTTTCCAGTTCCATGTTCCCCATGACCAGTATCCGTTTCGGATTGAGCCAATGTATTTGTTTGAGGGGAGGCCCCTGTTTCAGCCCAAACGGAAACGTTTAGGATCAGGGAGAGAAAGAGTAGGGTAGTAAAAAATTTGTTTCTCATCATTCTCTGCTTTTCAAAGATTTTTCGTCAGGTTATAGAGATTCCGATAAGTTTCAAAGGAAAATCCATGATTTCTATCGTTTTTTGGACTCCTTTTTTGGATTGCATAAATCCTTCCTTTTTTGCAAGATCCTTATAGGAATTTATACCTTCTAGACATTTTGCTTTATATTCGGCCCTTTCGGACCGTCAGATATATAGGCCCATAGAGAGAACCGACGACCATGACTGTTTTAGGTAAACACAAACAATACTGCCTGACTCCGGACGAAATAGAGAGTAGATTAAAATCGGTTTCAATACAACCGACTATGCAAAGGATTTCCATTTGCCAATACGTTCTTTGTGAAGCGGATCATCCGACCGCCGAAGAAGTAAAAGAATGGGTAGATAAACGTTCTTTAAAGATGAGTTTGGCAACTGTCTATAATACTTTAAACGTTTTAGTATCTGCAGGTCTATTGAGAGAGTTTAAATTTTCCTGTTTAGGTAAATCGGTATTCGATAGCAATATCGACGACCATTTCCATTTCTTCGATGAAAAGTCGGGCAAATTCCATGACCTGGATGCGGAACTTCTGACAATTGATTCTAAACTCCCTAAAGAGTTTAAAGTGAATAAGATGGATATCCTATTCACCGGATCCCTGGAAGAATCCAGCGCTTCCGTATAAATTCCGTTAGATATTAATCGCTTCGCCTAGAGCCTGTCCTGCTGCTTCCATTACGGATTCTGAAAGTGTAGGATGGGCGTGTATCCTTCCTGCAATTTCTTTTAGGGTCAGTTCGGATCCCATTCCCAAATTGATCTCTCCTAAAATTTCGGTCACGTTCGGTCCGATGAGATGAGCTCCCAGTACTTCTCCGGTTTTGCGATCAGCAACTAATTTTACCATCCCTTCTACTTCGCCTAAAGCCTGGGCTCTGCCGTTCGCTCTGAATGGGAATTTTCCTACGACCACGTCTATGCCTGATTTTTTGGCTTCTTCTTCTTTTAAACCTACCGAGGCAACTTCCGGATGGCAGTATGTGCAGGCAGGGATTTTGAGATAATCCAGAGGTTCAAAAACTAATCCATGAGGATTTTTGTTTTGGATAGAGATCGCTTCCGCAGCTTTGACTCCTTCTGTTGAAGCAACATGTGCTAGTAATGGAGCTCCAATACAATCTCCGATCGCGTAGATATTCGGGACCTTGGTCTTAAATTTAGTATCTACCTTGATAAATCCTTTTTGTAGGAATACCCCAATCTCTTCTAAATGAATACCTTCCGTATTTGGAGTAACACCGATGGCGACTAGGACCTTATCGAATTTTTTTCTTTCTCCTTCTGCTGGTGTTCCTTCTCCTTTAAGAAGAATAGAAACTCCATCCGATTCCAGTTTTGGTTCCGAAACTCCTACACTTGTAAGGATCTGGATGCCTCGTTTTGTGAAGGAACGATTGAGTAAATTTGATATTTCAGGATCTTCTAATGGAAGTATTTTGTCCTGCATCTCTATGATTGTAACTTGGGTTCCCATACTAGAATAGAAGTCTGCGAATTCTATTCCGATAGCTCCTGCACCAATCACCGCCAAGGTTTTAGGAGGAGAATCCTGTATCATTGCATGTTTGCTAGATAGAACCTTTTCCCCATCGAATGGAAGTCCGGGAAATTCTTTTGCTCTGGCGCCGGTTGCTATTATAAAATATTCGGATTGGATCTCTTCTTTAGAAGTGTCGGGAAGCCAGATCGTATTTTTGTCTTTGAAAACTGCACTTCCTTTCTTTACGGAAATTTTATTCTTCTTCATCAAGAATTCAACTCCGTTAGACATTGTGTCTGCAACACCTCTGGAACGTTTGATGATATTCGGAAAATCCGGAGAGGCGTTTTCTACCTTCAGGCCGAAGGTTTCTGATTTGCGAATGGACTCTAATAAATGTGCAGATTCTAAAAGTGCTTTTGTGGGAATACATCCCCAGTTTAAACATACTCCGCCTAGTTTTTCTTTTTCCACTAGACATACGTTCAATCCGAGTTGGGCAGCTCGAATGGCGGCCACATATCCTCCAGGGCCTCCGCCGATCACAGTCAGGTCGTAGTTTTCCGCCATCTCATTCCTCCGGATGGCAATTTTGGATTTTTATTCCGACTCTGGGAAGAAGATTTTCTAAGTTTTTTTAGCACGCAAAGGCGCAAAGATCGCTAAGAATTTTTTTATGTAGAAGGCGCGAAACTTCGCGTTCTTCGTCGCTTCGCGTGAGAATATTAACCGCTCTTCTTCTTTAAAACCAAGATCATTCTGCTCGCGTTACTTTTGAATTTTAATTCGTTGTAGTTGGAGTAGACATGTAGGATCTCCATCCTGTGTTTTGCGAGCATTCTTTGGAGTTCTACCAGGAAGTAGGCTCTCATTAAATGTTTGTCTTTGATCTCTTTTGCATTTAGATTATAGATATAATTTACTTCTACTACTGTGGATTGGTCCGCTCTGACTAGACGAAATCCTCTGTTTCTCTGGATGGTAGTATTTTTGGCTTTTATCTGAGCGACCGGACCGATCGCTTTTCTTTTGATCTTACGAAGAGGTTCCGCATTCCAAACTTCTAAAACTGCAATGCCTGCCGGTTTCAGATTCAGCTCTAGATTTTTAAGAGCCGCTTCTACTTCTTCATTAGATAATAAATAATTAAAGGAACCGAATAAACTGATGATCGCGTCCCATTTTTCCTGGGACTTATAGGATTGCATTGCTCCCACTTCGAATTTGCAATGGGAATATCTTTTTTTGGCGACCTCTATCATTTTGATGGAGGAATCTATCCCTCTGGATTTGTATCCAAGGCTTTGGAAATGGGTGACATGCTCTCCTGTTCCACATCCCAGGTCCAAAATATTTCGGACCCTATGTTTTCGGAAAAGCCTGTCTATAAACTGGGTTTCCATCTCGAATTTTCGAGCGTTCTTTTCAATATCGAAGTAATATTCTGCCAGTTCCGAGTAGAGTTTCATAGAAAAATCGTTTGAGCCGGACCGGGGAAATCCCGTTACATATAGTAACGGAACTGAAGTTTACAAAATGCAATTTTTCCCCGAATTTTTTCCAATTTCAGAAGTTTTTCCAATCGCTTCCGCTTCTCTTTCTACCTGGATAGACGGGGAGGTTTTGGCCTTAGGAGGGATTTCATTCTGCCTTCTGTCCCTTTTCGGTTACGTAGTACATACTACAATGGACAGAAAAGAGGAGAAGGACGCTGAGTCAGAGGTTCCATTCTTTCAATCCTTTTCAAAAGAAGAAGTTCCCGAAGTCCCAAAGGCGGTCGCTTCTGAAAAGGGTCTTTTAGAGGAAGGTGTTCCTACCTTCTCCTCAGAACAACCCACATACATTTTCAAAGAAGAAGTTCCCAAGGAGACAATACAATTCCAGTCCTTCTATTTTCCGGTCCGTGGAAAAACGTATGAGGCAGTGAAATCTTTCTTAGAATCTATCCGAACTGGAGAAGAATATTGGGAAGTTCTACTTCATGATTCCAGAGGGGATCTACAAATTGTAGCGAGTAAGACCGGAAGTATTTCAGTATTTCCATCCGAAAGAAAAAGAGCCTCAGAACCAAAAGAGGGGGCAATCGTTTGGAAATTGGAATGGGATTCTTTTTCCTTGGGGGAAGTCAGACAAACTTCTTCTGCATCTGAATTTTCCCTTGATGAAATTTCTTTTAGATTGGATAAACTCGTAGAAGGACTGGTTCTTGCCGGAGAATCCCAGGACGGAGAGACAGGCTGGAGTTCCTACCCGGTATTTTCCCAACAATTAGAAAGGGAAAAATTCGAGGGAACAGATACCAAAATTTTGGTTTTTATGGAATTCGAGTCGGATGGCGACTTAGTTTCTGATTTTAGAAGTTTAGGTAATTGGTGGAAATCTAGATTTGGGGAAAATTCTCCCATCTATCGTATCCGAAAAAACCGTTTAGCTACTTTCTTTAATGCAGAAGATTGGATGAAGCTCCAAAACTCTCTTTCGGGGCTCATGGAATTTTTAGGCCCGGAAAAAACCAGGCTGAATATTGGTGCTTCCGTTCGGGTCAGAAAAGAAGACTCTGAATGGGAACCTAGAGCCAAAAAAGCATTACATTCTTCTAAAGAAGAGGGACCGAATCGTTTAGTATGTCTTTGAACATAGATCCTTTATTGGATGAAAAATTCATACTTACAATTTCCCAGATCTTTCCGGAGTTTTTGCAAAAAAACCTGGGAGTTCATGCTGTACGTGAGGCATTTGGTCCTTCTAAAAATGAAGGCCTATGTTACGAGAATTGTACAGCGGTGGAATTCCAAGGAGAGGCAGAAGGAAGACTTTTTCTTGCAATGGACGGTTATACTAAACTTAAACTTTTACCGAAAATTGCCAGATCCTTTCATATAGATCCTACGATCCGAAGCCATGCGGCTTCTATCATGCTGGAATTTGCAAACCAGATCTGTGCTGAACTTATCTCCGAAATGAAATTGGGAAGATTCCAAATAGATATTCTTCCCCCTGAAAATCTGAACAATAAATTGGTCCCGATCGATCTGGAAAATTTAAGACAGTATATTCTGATCTATTTCCTGAAAGACGAGGATGCCAAAGAATATCTGGGCAGGATCTATCTCATTCTTCTGATGCAAAAATATTAATATATATAAAAGGCTTCCTTTGCATGATTCGATACTCGTTCCAGGGACTCCCATTCTTACTCAAATACGCAGACATGATAGATTCTCCCGATTCTGAGATCCGGGAGGAAAATTTAAAAGTTTCTAAGAAGTCTTCCTTTCGAACCAAAATATTTCCAGGTTCGAAAAATTCTCCTGTGATCTATTTACAACATGGGATGAGCAATCGAGGCATAGACGATCCTAGGATCCTAACACTCGCAAAACATCTTAAGAATACAGGCGCAACCGTATATCTTCCTGAACTTAAGGAAGTGAAAGGGCTTGAAATTTCAGTCGATACTGTCCCGAATATCAGGTCCTTATTCCAAGAGATTGTAAAGAGAGAAGGTCGTGCGATCTCCTTCTTATCCGCAAGTTTCTCCGCAGGAATGGGAATGGTGGCGTTGTCTGGAAAGGAGGAGCAGAAAAATCTAAAATCCGCTCTACTTGTTGGAACATATTCCGATTTCGCGGATACTCTTCCTTTTATTCTATCCAACTACGAAGTCGATCCTTATGCGGTTCATGTTTTACTATATAATTATATTTCTAAGCTTAGACCCAAACTTTCCAAATTAGAAGAGTTCTATTTTGAAGCCGCCTTGGATAACGGATTGAAAAGATCTGGAGAACAGGAGAAGTCCCCAAAACTTCTAAAAAAATTAAACCAGAAGGAAAGGGACTTCGTATACGGGGTCCAATCAGATCCAGGATTTAGAATGAGCTTAGTAGAGCCTATTCTATCCGTATTACCGCCTAACTTCATTCTACGCAATTCTCCCAAAAACTTCCTCTCTGATTGGAAGGCGCCTATTGCATTATTGCATGGATCAGACGATCCGGTGATCTCTCCGGACGAATCAGAGCAATTATTCGATTCTTTGGGGAACGGTAAGGAGGAATGGAAGGTGATCTTAAGGTCCAAATTGATCACTCATGGGGACCATCTTCCGTTTTATACTCAATTAGGCGAGATCCCAAAGCTCGCTGGACTCTGGGGATTTTTTCTAAAAAATTCTGGTCTCTAATATTGTTTACGTTATATTTTCTGAAAATATTCCGTCCTTAGAGATAGGCCCCTTGCGTCTTTTTTTGGTCTCCGGACCCTTGTATATTCGGAACGAAAGGTTATAGTGGTCTATCTTTAAAAACGCGAAAAGGAATAACCGGCGGGGTTCAAATACGATCTTTTTCGGACTTTTTAGAAGGTTTCGAAAAAGGATTTCTTCCGTGATAAAAAAAGGCGGAGGAAACTTCTTATTGAATTGTTAGCTAGGTAGTATGGTTGTGAGTACAGAGCAAACTTCGGGTGTATCAGATCAAGAGACAAGTTGGGAGAGTGTATTCTCTCTTAAGATCAGTTCGGATAATCTGGGCGCCGATCTAACTATTCGTCCCGGGATGATCAAGGGAAGGGCTCTTTCCACTAGCATAGTTATAGAATATCTTCATAATAAGGATATTTCCCAAGATCGTATCATCGGGGACAATATCTACGGTGCTTTAAAACAATTACAAACATCCACCTCTCGGATGGATTTTTCTCCGATTTCTTTCGTTGTGGCCCAAGGTTTCCCTCCTGTAAAAGGAGAAGACGGCTGGGTAAAATTTTATCATCCCCAAGCTCAGAGGGTCAAGATCGGCGAAGACGGCCATGCTGATTATAGAAATATTGAAAGGTATATTTATGTAAAAGCAGGGGAGAAGCTTGCGACTCTATTCGAAGGGATCCCTGGCAAACCTGGCATGGATGTTTTCGGAAAACCGATCGCTCCTCCTCCGATCAGAAGGCCAAAACTTACTATAGGTAAGAATGTACAAGAGAAGGGGCTGGTCCAAGAGAATAAACCTCTAATAGAATATTTTGCTACCTGCAACGGTGCGATCTTCTCTACAGAATCTTCTATCACTGTTTCCCAAGAATTGCAGATCGATTCTAACGTTGGTCTCGGAACAGGAAATATCAATTACGACGGAAACGTACTCGTAAAAGGAGATGTGGAAGCTGCCACTTCTATCAAGACCCAAGGGAACTTGATGGTAAAAGGAAATGTGGAGACTTCCGATCTAGTCATCGCTCGCGACTTAGAAGTGAGTGGTGGGATCAAAGGTGATGGAAAGAATGTAATCAAGATCGGCGGACATCTTTACGCAAAGTTTATTGAGAACGCAGAGATAGAAGTAGATGGAGATGTTGTTGTCGAAGGTTTTATTCTTAACTCCAAGATCCATTCTTTAGGAAATGTAATCCTGAATGGATCGAGTGGAAACTTGGTGTCTTCCTCCGTTTCTACTTATATGGGTTTAACCTGTGCAACTTTAGGTTCGCAGGCGGAGTTAGATGTAACTGTAGAATTAGGATTTCATTTTAGGAATGAAAAAAGTTTCCAAGATCTTACCAAACGTCTTCAAGTTGCGGAGAAGGAAATAGAGAAGGTCTTACCTAAGGTCCAGCAGATCAAACAGATGGTCCAAAGATCCAGAGGCCAGATCCCTGAGGATAAAAAAGAAGGTTACCGCAAGGTTTTCGAAGAATTCAACAAGCAGAACAAGTTTATAGAACTTGTGAAACAAAAACTAGAAGTGTTAAAGTCTTCCCGATTTAATTCAGGGGAAGTGCAGATTGTAGTTCGTAAAGGTGCTTATAAGGGAAGTATCATCAAATATAGAAGGCAGGTGGAGAAGGTTGAAAAATTCCAGTCTGCGTTTATGATGCGTTTCCAACCAGGGCAAGACAAAGCTGCCATGGTTGCTATCAAACCCCAAAAGTAATCAGCCAAAAACCTCTTTGATCTTATCCGGAGGAATAATCCCTTTCTCCGTGATAAATGCTTTGATGAGACTTGCCGGAGTCACATCAAAAGATGGATTGAGCGCTTTTACTCCTACAGGCGCGATCACACCTTCGGAAAGAATTGCTTCTCCCTTTTCATTTTTCAAAAAGTTTAGACGAGTAACCTCGTCTTGGGTCCTCATTTCAATCGGGATCGCTGAGCCGTCCTTAATTTTGAAATCAAAACTCTTTTCTGTAGCTGCAATATAAAATGGGATACCATGGTATTTTGCTAAAACTGCCAAAGGATAAGTCCCGATCTTATTCGCAGAATCACCGTTAGCAGCAACTCTGTCTACACCCACGATGACTGCGTCTATTTTTTGAGAGGACATGAGCCAGCCGGCCATACTATCCGTCATCAGATAGTTTTCGATGCCTTCTTCCATTAGTTCCCAGGCGGTTAGTCTTGCACCTTGCAGATAAGGACGTGTCTCATCCGCATACACAGTAAGATCATGTCCCGCTTCTTTTAGAGAGCGAATCACACCAAGAGCAGTGCCATGTCCTGCCGTTGCGAGAGCACCCGTATTACAATGAGTAATAATTTTTAGTTTAGAAGGAGAAGAAGGAAAAAGGCTCACGCCATTTTTCGCTAAAGCTAAATTATTCCTGATGTCTTCTTCGAAAACATAAATTGCGAATTCTTCCGATTTCTGTTGGAGTTCCGACAACGAAACCTTATCATATTCTTCTTTTGGAAAAATAGAAGAAAGTTCTTCGAATGCTCTTCTAAGATTTACAGCCGTAGGTCTTGATTCCAGGATTTTAGAAAGTAGAGTTTGGAATTCTTGGTAATCCGGTTTTTTAGAAAATTTTTTTAATTCTAAAACCGCACCGAATAACCCGGTGATGGCGATTGCAGGAGCTCCTCTCACGACCATTTCTTTGATGGCGAAAATTGCGTCCTCGGAGTTTTTAGCAATGAACCATTCTTTCTTGCCTGGGATTTGTCTTTGGTCTAAAAGTCTAAGTCCTTCTTTTTCCCAAAAAATCGGCCTTAAGTTCTCTTTTTTCATTTTTTTATTCTCCGAGGCTAAAGCAGGCCTTTCGTTTTTTCGATGATAAAACTGTGATTGAAATCATCCACCGACTCCCCGGCGGATGAGGACGAACCGGGGCAGATCCCGCCCCGGCTTTGCCTACTTGACTAGGATACCAGTACCTTTAATCCTTACATAATGGCAAAGAGAAATCCGACCTCAGGTCCGAAGCTTTTCGGATTCTCGCTGACTCACCCACTGAATCTGGTCCTATTCTTCAATATTTTCGTCTGGGCACTTCTCATGTTGGAAGGTGGGCGAGGAATTATTACCTATTTTTTCGGATTAAATCCAAGCTTCGTCATCGAGAAGAAAATGTATTGGCAGGTATTCACTTACGGATTCCTGCACGTAGTAGGTGGAGATTTTTTCTCTTCTCTCATCCATATCGGGATGAATATGTTCGGACTATTCACAGTTGGTTTTTGGCTCTGCAGATATATTGGCGGTTGGAAATTTTTAAGTGTTTATCTTTTATCCCAATTAGGCGGGGGACTTTTCGTTTTGTCTTTTTCTTATATAGGTTGGAAGACTGGGCTAGTTCCGGAAAATTCTATATGGGATAGTTATCATACTGCAACCGTTGGTGCAAGTGGTGGAGTTTTTGGAGTACTTGCTGCATTCAGTTTAATGTTCCCTGAAGCAAGATTTGTATTTCCTCCGGTTCGAGCAAAATTCGCTCCTTGGGTCTTGATCGGTTTTGGATTTTCAGTGGATGCTTACTATCTTCTCCAATTCCATGCCAGCGGTGTCATGACCCAAAGTTTTTTTGGAATGATGAGCAACTCCGGTCATTTGGGCGGAGCAGTATTCGGTCTTTTCAGTCTTCTTGGCTTACAGAAATTCGGAGGAAAAACTAGAACTCCAATTTTTGTAAGAAGGTGGGAAAAGCCTAAAGAAAATCAGGAAAGGGTGATCGTTCGCCCTAAAAATTTGGAAGACCCTTTCGAGACACAGGTTCGGAAGAATAGAGAACTCTTAAGTCAACTGTATGGAATTTCCGACGCAAAAGAGAAGGAAAATATTCTTTCGCCCATACAAGCGGAGAATACGAATCTATGTCCTCCCTTTGACTACAATTCGGATGATATGTTTTGCCTTCGTTGTGAATGGCTCCAGAATTGCGAATTGAGAAAATTAAAGAAAGATCACCCGGAACTTTGAAAGAATTTATGAGAAGTTTTTCGTCTATCTTGTTATAACAAGTATAGGGCGGAAATTTCTGGACATAAATCGAATACGTCCATAGAATAGTTTCCGTCCGAAAATTCGGACAATCGGCTTTGAGGACCTCAGTAAAATTGGCGGATAAAAAGAAAACAATTCTCCCCGACGTTCTTATGAGGGAGAAATTACAAAAGATCGCCCTTAACGAAAAAGCAAAAGCAGCCAGGATACTAGGGTCTGACAAAGTCGGATCTGAAGTTGATCCCAGAAAGGAAGATGGGCCAGGCTCTAAAATTTTTAAGGCCATAGACGAATCTCTTTCTGATCTCAGATATTATTTTCTGGAAGGAGAATACGGGGATAAGATCGCTGACTTATTCAATCGCAACGAAAGCCAATTCGACAGATTAGGTATTACTCCCAGAAGATTTTTGGAATTCGCCAGAGAGTCTTTTGATCGTTTCAAACAATTACAGAAAAAAATGCCTTTGGAACCGATGAATAAAAAAGGATGGGAATATCTAGAGAGAAGTTTGTCGGAACTAATTGGCAAACTAAACGAGAAGTTTCATAAATAAGATTTAGGCCCGAAAGATCGGAATCCATAAAAAAAAAGCCGCAGAATTCTGCGGCTTTTTCGTTTTGAAGTATAGTGAAAAGATTAGAAGAATCTTTTTGCTGCTTCTTCAGGAATTGCAATACCAGTAAGTTTTGCTTTTTGAAGAACTTCCCAGAAGTAACGGTAAGTTGCTCTGTCATGAAGATCTCCGTCGTGTTGGATCGGTCCCCATTCTGCATCTTGTGCTTTTATAAGAATAGCAGCAGAGGTTTGGACTTCGCTATAGTCTGGAGCCATCGCATCTAAGATCGCTTGGATCTGAGTTGGATAGATGGACCACATACGAAGGAATCCGAACTCATCATGAGCTCTTTTTGCATCTTTATAAGTTTGGTATTGGTTTTTAAGGTCCAAAGTAACGTTGTGAGCAGGGATTACTCCATGAGCCAATGCAGCAGCTACGCAAGAAGCTTTTGCTCTTCTTAATAATTCGTGATCGAATTGTCCTGGGCTTTTCATACAAGAAGCAGGAATTGCTCCGTGGTGTCCAGAGATGAAGTCCATTAGACCGAAATCAACTACCTGCATCCAAGGAAGAGCAGCGATCTTGTCTACATCAGCAAGTGCACCATGAGTTTCGATTAGAACGTGGATCGGGATTTCTCTAGTGATCCCTGCTTTTTTAGCAGCACCTTGGATATAAGTGATCATTTCTTCCACTTGGGAAGCTTTTGTAGGTTTAGGAATGGTGATGTATGCGATCTTGTTTCCTGCGCCTGGAACGATAATGTCTACGTCTTGTTTCCAGAAAGAATTAGTATAATCGTGGATCCTTACACCGCTCATATTATGTTTATTGAGCTCGGAGTTTTGGATACGGACGATCATTTCCGCGTGTTCTTTTTCTTTTCCGGTTTGAGCACCGTCTTCACAGTCCATGGTGATGTCGAAAAGACCGCCGAGTTTGTTTTGTAACTCTAGAGCTTTAGTGATCAGTTTTTCGGATCCAGCAAAATGTTCGCAGGCCGGGATGATAGGGAAAGGTTTTTCTCCTTCGAATAATGCATCCTTAGGATGTGGTAATTTGGACATAAAAGTACCTTTTAAGTTTTTGCGATTTTAGCCTAGCTCGGCTGTCTTAGAACAGGGTTTTCAGGAAAGGCCTTCCCGGCAACGGATTTTTGGCGGGTAGACCTACGCCTCTAGGAGTTGTAGAATGACCGCTTTCTGTGCATCCAAGCGGTTCTCCGCCTGTTGAAAGATAATGGATCTAGGACTTCTGACTACTTCTCTAGTAATTTCGTATCCTGAGTGGATAGGCATATCATGCATAACCTTTGCCTTGGTCTCTTTGAGTAATGCATCATTGATCTGGAAAGGCATCATTAGGTTCATACGTTCCTTCTTCTTATCCGCAAAAGCGGGATCGTTGAAGAACTCCATGTCTACCCATGTATCAGTATAAATATAATCTGCATTCTTCACGGAACGGATAAGGTCAGTCTCCCATTGGATCGTGCCCTTCTTCTTAGCCCTTTCGACAGTATCCTGATCTATGTTTTCAGTTTCTGCAATCGGGGTAAGAAGAGTAAGCTCCATTCCCAAAGCAGAGGTGATACCTATGAGAGAATTTACTACATTATTATGGACACCGATATAGGTGAGCTTGAGTTCTTTCAAAGGTTTAGGATTATCCATCACGATGGTGAGAATATCCGCAAGAGACTGGCAAGGATGGAATTTATTACAACATCCGTTTATGACCGGAACCTGAGAACCTGACTTTAACAGTAAAAGTTCCTCATGTTTTCTCATCCGAGCCATGATAACGGAAACGTTTCTGGAAAGATATTCAGCCTCTAGATCAATATCAGAAAGAAGGAAGTTAGAGGTCATCCAATCCAAATAGATTGCATGTCCTCCCATTTCGGTCATTGCTACTTCAAAGGAAACCCTGGTACGAGTGCTAGTCTTTTGGAAAAGCATAGCAAGAGTTCTGCCGGTCATATGTCCCAGATAATTGGCCCTATGATTTTTAACATGAACAGCAAATTGTAGAAGGTCCAGGACTTCTGCGTCCGACCAATCCTGCCAGGAGATGAGATGTTTGATTTTAGGGCTTTCCATAGACCGTTAAACTATTACAGTCTAGAAAATCAGCGCTGGTAGATTCGACAATCTCAAAACTAAAGGTAGAAAGTTGGGAAAAAGGGGAGGGATATAAATCTCCCTCCCTAAGTGTTTTCCGGGGAAAAAAGCGTGATCCAATTTCTTTATAAGAAATGACCGGCGGGAAGAATAAGACCTTTTGGTTACGCTTGTTTTACCGAAGGAATACGAATCTGTGAAGAATTAAGTCCTGTTTTCATGCTGACAAGGGCCATCGTTTCAAAAACGTTTCCTATTAGAGAGGCAAACCGTGTCGGAAACCGTTGCAGGCCAGAATATAGTAGAAGAGGAAACCAAACGTAGGAGAACCTTCGCAATCATAGCCCATCCGGATGCGGGTAAGACCACCCTGACCGAAAAACTTCTATTGTACGGAGGCGCTATCCAACTTGCGGGGGCAGTAAAGGCACGTAAAAATCGTAAGGCTGCCACTTCCGACTGGATGGAGATGGAAAAAGAGAAGGGGATCTCAATCACTTCTGCGGCTCTACAATTCGAATATAAAAATCATGTATTAAATTTATTAGATACTCCAGGTCACGAAGACTTCTCCGAAGATACATACCGCACATTGATCGCAGCGGACACCGCAGTGATGGTGTTAGATGCTGGTAGAGGGGTAGAGCCTCAAACAATCAAATTATTTAAAGTATGCAGGGACCGCGGGATACCTATCGTTACATTCGTAAATAAGATGGATCGCCCGACTAAAAAGATGTTCGAGCTCCTGGATGAGATCGAAAAAGTTTTGGGTATCACTGCAATTCCAATGGTATGGCCTATCGGAACCGGAGTGGATTTCAGCGGAGTATACAATCGTGTGGATAAGAAGATCTACACATACGATAAAACTCCCGGTGGGTCCCAAAAATCTGCATTCCAAAGTTCAGGGATAGAAGATACAAATCTGGACTCTATGTTTGAGGACTGGGTCTTAAAACAATTTAGGGAAGAAGTAGAACTTGTTGAAGAAGGGATTGCTCCATTCTCTTTAGATGAATTTTTAGAGTCAAAGATCACTCCTGTTTTTTTCGGATCCGCTGTGAATAATTTCGGGATCCAATTATTCTTGGATCATTTTTTAAAGATCGCTCCTCCTCCTTTGTATTTTCCATTAAAGAATGGAGATCGTTTAGATCCTATTACCACTCCTTTCAGCGGGTTTGTGTTCAAGGTCCAAGCCAATATGAACAAGGCTCATAGGGATAGGATCGCTTTCTTACGAGTATGCTCAGGTAAGTTCGAAAGAGGACTGAATGTGAATCATGGAAGATTAGGAAAAGGCGTAAAACTTTCTTCTTCTTTTGCATTTTTTGGACAAGATCGGAATACTGTAGATGAGGCTTATCCTGGAGATATCATCGGTCTTGTGAACCCGGGCACTTATTCTATCGGAGATATATTAGCGATTGGTAAAGTTCCTGATCTAAAACCTCTTCCAGTATTTGCTCCCGAAATTTTCGCAACTCTTTCCTGCGTGGAAACAGGTGCTCTCAAAAGTTTCAGAAAGGGAATAGAACAATTGGCAGAAGAGGGTATTCTTCATTTATTCACTTCTCAAACTGTGGGTGGTGGATTGCCCGTGATAGGTGCAATGGGCCAGTTACAATTCGAGGTGTTTAGAAGAAGACTCCAGGACGAATATTCTGCTCCTACGAATATCAATATTCTCCCTTACCAAGTCTCTTGTTGGCTACCTGAGGAAGATATCGCTAAGGTTCCTCCAGGTTCTAATCTTGTGACAGATAGTCTTGGCAGGGCGGCTCTTCTATTCGATTCTGAATGGGAGAAGGGTTATTTCCAAAAGAAAAATCCTGAGCTCAGGTTATTGGATTATCCTACACAAGACGTTTCTGAGTTAAATCAGGAATATTGAGATATCCTCCAAGGGCTGTGCAGAACTCCACGGAAGCCTGGTAATCTAATCCTTTCAGCCTAGTTTTTTGGGCTGAAATTTCTTTATAAAGAAAATAAATAATTTCCTGTAGTATGGCGTAAGTTCCCGGCGTCGTATATAATGTATTTGCACCAGATGATTCAGGGCGGGATGGAAACATTCCGCTATTTTTTTGCCTTCTCCCTTCGTTAAAGTTCGATATAGGAACTCCAATAAACTCTCCGTGAACTTTGTGTTCTCCGTGCGAAACCCCTTAAAATAAAAAAGCCCCGACGTTACCGCCGAGGCTTACGTTCAAAGAAGAGTAACTTCTTCTTATTTCAAGTTTTCCGCGACTAACTCCGCGATATCCTTTACTTTTACTTCTTCGATCTTTCCTTCTTGTTTTACCCCGTCTGTGATCATTGTGATACAGAAAGGACAAGCGGTTGCGATCGTAGTTGCTCCAGTATCCAGAAGCTGGTTGGATCTCTTAACGTTGACCCTTTCGCCATGCTCTTCCATCCACATCTGAGCTCCACCTGCACCGCAGCAAAGTCCTTTGGAGTGATGGTCAGAAGCTTCTGCGAGTTTTCCACCGGAAACCTTTTTGACCAGGTCTCTTGGGTTCTCGTAGTTGTCGTTATATCTTCCAATATAGCAGGAATCGTGGTAGGTATACTTTCCAGCGTTTGCATCTTCTGCAACAGCTACATCGATTTTTCCCTCTTTGGAAAGTTCGTTAATAAACTCGGAGTGGTGGATCACTTCGAAGTTTCCGCCGAACTGAGGATATTCATTTTTGATTGTGTTATAGCAGTGAGGACAAGCGGTTACAACCTTCTTCACATTGTATCCGTTCATTGTGTCCACATTAGATTGTGCTAATGTTTGGTAGAGATATTCGTTACCACCTCTACGTGCAGAATCCCCGGAACATCCTTCTTCAGTTCCTAAGATACCGAACTTAACATCTGCTTTTTGCATGATCTTAACGAAGGATTGAGCGATCCTTTTGTTACGATCGTCAAAAGCTCCAGCGCAACCAACCCAATATAGAACATCCACATTGGAATCTTCTGCCATGGTTTTAACGCCAAGACCTTCTGCCCAATCCGCTCTGGAGTGTGCAGCAACTCCCCAAGGGTTGGAGTTGTTTTCCATATTTACGAATGCACCTTGTAATTCAGCAGGGAAGTTAGAATCAACAAGTACCAAGTGTCTTCTCATTTCCATGATCGCGTTCACTTGGTTGTTTCCAACAGGGCAAGCTTCTACACAAGCGTAACAAGTAGTACATCCCCAAAGAGCTTCTTCGGAAAGACCTTCGTATTTTCCGATCACAGAAGTATCTAATGCAGCTACCGCGTCTGCAGCTCCTTCCGGATTTGTTTCTCTGATCTTTACAACTTCCGGCATTTTATCCATAAGCGCGTGTTTTAATTCCACGATGATCGCTTTAGGATTCAGAACTTTACCAGTACGGTTTGCAGGACATTGCACCTGGCAACGACCACACTCAATACAAGAAAGTCCGTCTAAAAGGTTTGGCCAAGGGAAATCCTCGGTTCTTGTAACTCCCCAAACGGCAGTCTCATCTTCTAAATTTAATTTAGAAAGAGCGCCCTTAGGAGTATCTGATTGTAAGAAATAGTTAAATGGCGCAAAGATCAAGTGCGCGTGTTTGGATGTTGGAACATACAACATGAACGCGAACACAGAAAGAATATGGGTCCACCACATAATCTGGAAAACTAAGTCAGCGGAAGAATATTCTACACCGATCGCTTCCCAGAAAGCACCGATCCCTGCAGCGATTGGTGCTGCATCATGGAACGGGTTCGCATAATCTGCTCCAACTGCTCTTGCACCTTCACCTAATAGGGTGGAGATCATGAGTAGGGAGATCATTCCAATTACGATCGCAGAAGCAGGAGAATGAACATCTAAACCTTTTGCTTTTTGGATCCAACGTCTCCATGCAAAGAAACCAAGTCCTATTAATACCAAAATGGAAACCGCTTGGACGGTTGCTTCGTAATAATGACTAGCAAGTTCACCGAATAAACTTCCTACTAAGGTGAATTTGTAAGGATCATCCATTGCATATCCAAATACACCTGAGATGAACTGACTGGTAGTATGCAGTAAGTAAGTGACGAATCCGTAAAATACGAATGCGTGCATGATACCGCGTAGTGGTTCTTTAAAGTTCTTTTTTTGTAAGATTACGTTTAATACGAAACTTTTGATCCGGAATCCCCAGTTTTTATGTTCCAGGAAGTTTTCGGTTCCGTTCGCCTTTCTAGCATTAAATACAAGATTTAATCTGTAGAGAACGGCACGAACGAATACAACATTTGCTACTATAAATAGAGCCGTGAAGATCACGTGGAAGGCGATTTGAGAAATGGCCATAGTTTTTCAGGTTACCCTTTGTATTTGGATGGTCTTTCATAGCAGGCTACTGAGTAGGAGGCGCCCTGTCCAGGAAAAAAGATACTTAGTCTCTTTGTAGGAATTCCTACATATTCAGAAAAGGTTCAGTCCCTTCTTCTTTCAAATCGTGTACATATTTAACTGCGACTCAATCGCAATAAATGAGAATATGATTTAAAAAGGACGTGCATTTTTGAAGAAATAGAAAACTTTGAAGAAGTTAAGGAAGAAAACTTTCCATCCAGATGAGCCGAATATTCCCAAATCATTCCACAGATTCTATATTAGAAAAAGCCCTAGATGGAGAACGTATTTCTCCTGGGGAGGCGTTGGAGTTGTACGAGTCTGGCGACCATCTTAAAATTATGGCAACTGCTAGGACATTAAGAGAGAGAGTTCTCCCTCACACTAGTGCCAGCTACACAATGTTCCGAGTAGTCAACTATACCAACTATTGTAATGTTGAATGTAATTTTTGTTCCTTCATGGACGAGATTGGGAATGGAAAAGGTTACGTACTTTCTAAAGAAGAAATATTAGAAAAAATGGATTATGCCGTTTCGGAAGGAGCGGACCAAATGTTTTTGCAAGGTGGGGTTTATCCCGATCTACCTTTCGATTATTATTTGGATGTAATCTCTACTGTAAAATCCAAATATCCTGAAATGCATATTCGTGCATTTTCTCCTGTGGAAATTATCAATTTAGAAAAGATCACAGGAAAATCTCTATTCGAAGTTTTACAAATTCTTAAATCGGTCGGTTTGGATTCCGTTCCAGGAGCCGGCGCAGAAATTTTAACGGATAGAATGAGAAACATCATCTCTCCCAAAAAAGCAAGTACCGAAGAATGGGTTCGTGCGATGGAAACCTGCCATGAAGCCGGACTACTTGGAAGTGCAAATATTGTTTTCGGTTCGGAAGAAACGAAAGAAGAAGTAATAGAACATCTCACAGTAGTGCGCAATCTTCAGGATAGGACTGGAGGATTTCTTTCCTTTATCCCTTGGACATTCCAACCTCAAACTAAAAGATTTAAAGTAAGAGCAGTTTCTACACAAGAGTATCTGAAAGTTCTTGGTATCTGCAGGATCTTCTTAGATAATATTAAACATATTGAAACTTCTGTGATGGTTCTTGGAAAAGGTGTGGGGCAGTTGGCTCTAACAAGCGGCGCAGATGATATTTCCTCAGTGGTGATCGAGGAGAATGTGTTACGTTCCTTCGGCTTGAAAACCGAAAAAGAAGCTATTAAGTTCCTGAAAGAAGGCGGATTTACTCCTAAAAGAAGAGACCTTCTCTATAATTACGAAAGATATGAGGGAAGAGAACTTTCTGCGGTTTGATCTTTTTCTCTTTCGATTGTAATTTTTTTCCAAAAATCCGGATGACTTAGTCCGTAAACTTTCCTAAATAGATAGATTCGAACGGGGGAAGAATGAAAAAATCTTTGAGCTCTAAAATACTACAGTTATCCGCGATCTGTGGATTTCTATTCTTAGTATCGAATTGTTTGGATTCTCATAGAGAAAGGATCCATATGGATACTGGAGTCAGTGTAAAGACCTTAGGTCCTCATAAATACCAATTCGTAGCGATCGGAAAAGCTTCGGTTCCTTCTGTAGAAGAACAAGATTTTTTCAAAATGAAAAAGACTTCTTGCGAGGCTGCAAAATTGCAAGTCACCCAAAGATTGGATGAGTTGGAAGCAGACCAGAAACATAGACAATTCTTCTTAGAACAAAAAGAACAGAAATACTTTGGCGACGGAGAATACTGCGAACTTACTTATATATACGAACTTCCTCCGGCCAAGAAGCAGAAAGATCAACCTTAGTATTCAGCTTAGTAGCTTCTACTATTGTGACTCTGTTTCGACCGGCGGATTTGGATTTATACAATCCTGAATCTATGGATTGGTATAGATCGTCGAAAGTAAAATCCTCATCATAAGAAAGAATGGCAGCGCCTATGGATACGGTGATATTCACTGGCTTGTCGTTCGCATCTCGGATAGAAAGTGCATGAGATTCCACACCCTTACGCAATGACTCGCATAAAGTTTTTAAACTTTTAGGATCTACTGAATCCAAGAGGACACAGAATTCATCTCCACCTATTCGAGCACAAATATCGGTAGATCTCACCCTGGACTTCATAACTGCAGAAAGAGTTTGGAGAGCGTCATCCCCTGCCATATGTCCGTACTTATCATTGATCTCTTTTAAATGGTCTAGATCCAAGATTACGAGTGCCATTTGGAAACTGTGACGTTTTGCTCTCTTCTTGAAGATATCGAATTGTTCTATTAAGTATCTGCGATTATAAAGATCAGTCAGATCATCCAGATTCGAGATCATTCTGATATGCAGATTTTTTGCCTTTAATCTGAGAACCGCACCGGATAATTTTCTTTTATCACGGTAATCCATGGTTCTCCAGTAATTCATGATCACATTACCGAAAGTCCCTACAAACAAATAAGTTAGAAGGATCGGGAACTCTTGCATTGCTTCTACAGGAGAATCTCCCAGGTAGCATACACCTAAAAACAACAAACAGAATGCTAGGTTTGTGGCAACCGCAGTTGTAGTAGTTAGCCAAAGAAGAAGGTTCATACTGAGTAAGATCGCAGATGCCTGATGAAGATAGACATCATAGTGAACCTTATCCGAATATAAGAAAGGAAAGAATGAGATGAGTAGGGTAGAAGAAGTCCATACCTTGTAGAACTCGAGTTTTTTAGGGACCCAATCCTTTTTACGAGCATGTCTCCATAAAAATACCAGGGAAAGAACGATTAATGTGATTCGGCTAGATTGAAGAAGGATTAGAGACTCGTCTTCGAAGTCTCTCGAATTCGGTAAGAAATAGGTGATTAAACTAATTACGATACAAAGAGAATAGTGGGCCACCAAGGATTGGCGAATTTCGCTCCAATTGGTCTCTAAAAATCCTTGAGGATATCGATTAAAGAAGATCCGCTTTGATAGTAAGCGAATTCTTCGGTCTATGCCTGGGAACCACTTGAACATATGTTTTCATTTCCGCATGGAAGGCTTTTTGGAAAAAACCTCCATAATAAGACCACGGTTCGCGCATAACGTGCCTTGGGGCAAGAAAGAATCGGAGTAAGTCAAAAAAAATCCGGCACAAAGTTTGTGTCGACTTTGTCAGAAGATTGGAAATCTAAATTTATCCGCAAAGGGATAAGTTTAGGAGCAGATCATAATTTTCTTAGAATCGTGCTATCTATATAGAAAGTTCCAAAGGGAAAGGCGGAGGCAAGTGCCACTTTCCAGGTCCTTTCTTTAAAACTCCAAGAATTCTCTATCGAAAAATGGAATGTTTGAAGAAGGAATAAAAGGAATAATCCTCCATGGATTGGACCTACAAGTTTTACTAGCTCGGGGGATCCGAAATAATATTTCAAAGGCATTCCAATAAATATAAGAAGAAGTAGGGATGTTCCTTCTAAAAAACCTAAAAGCCTAAGCCTTCCAAGTTCTGTTGTAAAAAATTTTGTCATTTCTAAAACTCTCTGATATAGGGTCTGTGTGCAAATGGAGAAAAAGGCCAAGGGATCGCGATACAAATTAAGATTATCGAGATTAAGATCCAAATGAATAAACTTTTGAATTTTTCATAGTCTTCTTTTTTACGTTTGGAGATCGCCGATCCAATTGTAAGAAATATTACTGAAAGGATCATGACAGAGATATGGATAATTGCGAAAAATCTTATATCTGAAACTTGCAAGGATCCCGAGGGATCATGGAAAAAAGACTGAACAATCGGACTTTTGAAATATAGGAAAAATCCTATGATCAATTGAAAATGTGAAAATGCAATTAGAAGTATTCTTCCTAAATTATCCCATTTTTCAAAATTCTTTTTGAATACTAAACCTCGGATACATCTTCCCAAGGTAAATAAAAGTAAGAATAAAACGATCCACCTTGTGAATGAATGGAATATTAACAAATATGAATACATAATCCCTTTTTTATTTTTTCCTTTTTCTTGTTGGTTTAGATCTTTCTAACAGATCTTCGAATGATCGATTCGCTCTATAATCCGCTTTCGGGTCTTTTAGGAATCTTAAGGAAGTATGATGTACTAAATAGATCCCGCAAAGTTCCCATACAAATTGATCCAAGTCTAGATCGGATCTTAATTCCCCCAGATCCACGGATTCCTTGGTGAATTTTTTTAAAAGGGATCTCCATTCAGATTCCATAGACAATAATTTTTGTCGAACCGGGCCTTTTGAATCATCCAATTCGAATAATCCTGCTGCAATCGGACATCCTCCTGGAAGACCTGCTTTTTTGGACCAGCCCATCCAATGTTTTACCAAGGAGCGTAGTCTTGGGAGTCCTTCCTTCGATCTTAATGCGGGCTCCAAAACTTTTGATTTAGAGAATTCTACAGTATGATCCAGAATAGAAATTTGGATTTCTTCTTTGGAGCCAAAATGAGCAAATAATCCACTTTTAGACATACCGGAAAGTTCTGCTAAAGGACCAAGACTTAAACCTTCAAGGCCGGATTTGCTTACTACTTCGAGTCCTTTATCTAAAATACGGTTCCTAGTTTCCTGGCTAAGTTTTCCACCCGAGATCATTAAATAAAAAGAACGACCGATCGTGCTATTTTTTCAAGAAAATAAACGAAACTATGGGAGAATTTTTGAATTAAAGAGTAGCGATCTTTCTTGGATTTTTAGTCAGGACTTCGGGAATTGGAAGTCCTACACCGCCTAAAGAGCGGACTTGTTTTCCATTGATAAATAGTCTGATCCCTCTTAGCTCTGAGTTTTCCAGAATGCTATAACAGATCTGATCTACTCTATCTTTCAGAAGTTCAGGGCCGGCACCTGCTTCGAAATCAGGGCCAAGATAAAGTTTTAGTATTCCATTCTCCACGGAGTATTCTTTAGAATATTCCATTCTATTTGGTAGTGCGTTCAGAACACCTTGAGTTTTTTCTTCCGAAGAAGGTCCTTTTGTAAGTTCCTTCAGTATAAAAAGGATCTTATCCCCATGATCGAATTTTCTTTTTAGCTGAACCAGTCTGGAGTGACTTTTGTTTCCTCTTCCATAAAACTTCAAAAAGTACAGTTTGATCTCTCCAGGAGAATGATCTAAACGGATTTTGGGAGA
Organism: Leptospira andrefontaineae; assembly: GCF_004770105.1. Classification (NCBI taxonomy): domain Bacteria; kingdom Pseudomonadati; phylum Spirochaetota; class Leptospiria; order Leptospirales; family Leptospiraceae; genus Leptospira; species Leptospira andrefontaineae. The sequence goes on from NZ_RQEY01000023.1 coordinate 160,969, forward strand.
AGGTCCGGATGGTTGTCCAGGCTTAGGCATTTCCACGATAGGGATAAACATTTCTTCCGGATCGTTTGAATCGGAGGAAGTTTCTTCGGAAGAAGAGTTCTCTCCATTCTGCATTAACTCGGTTAAAATTTCGTCTTCTGCCTGATCCATTACCTGTTCATGGGTTTGTTTCCCTTTGTTCTCTGAAGAAGAAGGGGATAATGGATTTGTTTTTCCGATCGTATTAAATTTTGAAAAGAAAGAAGGGGATTCTTGTCCGGGGGAAGATGTACTCTTATTCCCCATAGACTTATCCAATAAAACTAGAACAAATAGAGCCCCTGTCAGGATATAAAGAAGCGATTTAAGTTTATCCGATTCGGGCACAATATAATTTTCGGCCGATCCGGAAACTGCCTTCTCACTTTTTCCGAGGAAAAGAGATTAGAATATGCGGTATAGGTCTTCTAATTGTGCCAGACTCACTTCCCAATCCGGGATTTCTCCGTCTGGGGCGTGGCCATAAGCGCAGAATGCAAAAGGGCACCCATTTTTGCGGGCAGCCTCGTGGTCGGAACTTCTGTCCCCGATCATCAAGATCTCTTCCGGGGAATAAGAATAATCTCGGATATATTTTGCGACGATGTCCGGCTTGGTTTTGATCTTCTCATTGTCCAGGACTACAATCGGGTCAAATAAGGGCAGAATTCCGGAAACTTCCAGGATGGTTTTCACATAGGGCATTCTACCATTAGAAGCGGCCAAGATCTGATACCCTTTATTTTTGAGGGAGGTAACAGTCTCTTTAACCTTAGGGTAGAATTCACCTTCTCCATGTCGGATCTTAGACACTAAAAGTTCGAGGACTGAGTCCGAGATCTGGTCTCTTTCGGACTCTTTGAGCTGTGGAACCAGGTTCAAGAAGATGGTTTTGACCGGTTTTCCGATTTCCAACATGATCCTTTCTCTGTCAGGGACCTCGAGTGGGATCTGGGAATTGACCGAAAATCTGCGGATTGCTTCCGCGTAGGTTTCTAAGATGATTCCTTCAGAAGAAAATAGGGTTCCGTCCACATCGAAGGCAAGTGCGCGGACCCGTTTGGGATTCCAATCCATTAGCAAGACAATAGTTTTGGCTGGTGAATTCGAGGCATTCCTTTTTTCCTTCGCTTGATTTTCCCCGCGTCGGCATAAGGATGGGAAAAGAGTTCCGGATGGAGAGATTGGGGAAAAACCGGGGAATAGCGAATCTAGAGTCGCCTACAGATTCTAGAAAGAGTTTATATTCTTCTTTTGTCTGGACGGATTATAAAGCCCAACTCCAAAAAAGAGTAAGGGCAGAAGACCTTCCTAAATATTTCCATTTAACCGAATCCGAGAAAATCGGGATCCAAGAAACCATTCGACTGAATGTAGGAACTACTCCTTATTATCTTTCTCTTTCCGATCCGGAAGATCCGAATTGTCCTATCCGAAAAATGATCGTCCCAAGAAGAGAAGAGTCCTTCTTCTCTCCGGAAGAAACATTAGATCCTTTACATGAAGAAGATCTTTCTCCAGTGAAAGGACTTACTCATATGTATCCGGATAGAGTATTACTTTTTTCGAATCATGAATGTTCCGTCTATTGCAGACACTGTATGCGAGGAAGAAAGGTTTCAGATTCTTCTGAAAGAATGGAGACCGCGGATCTGGAATTATGTTTTGATTATATTCGAAATCATCCTGAAATTTCGGATGTGGTGATCTCGGGGGGAGATCCTCTCAATCTTTCCGATCCTAAAATAGATTGGATCTTGGAAAATTTAGAAAAAATACCTCATGTAAAAATTTGCAGATTGGGAACGAGAAACCCAGTCACTCTCCCTATGAGGGTTACTTCTGATCTATGTAAGATTATAGAATCCCATAATACGGATCGTTTATCCATTTTTTGTAATACTCAATTCAATCATGAAAAGGAATGTACTTCCGAAGCAAAAGAAGCGATCCTAAAACTTCTGAAAGCCGGTGTAAATGTTGGAAACCAATGTGTGATCCTAAAAGGGATCAATGATGATGGGGAAACGATGCTCAGGCTCCATCGAAAACTTTTGGAACTTAGGATTCGTGCTTATTATATGTACGATCCGGAACTGATCCCTGGTTCTCGCGGTTTCCGAACTCCTCTTGCAAAAGGTATTCAAATAATTGAATATATGCGCGGAAAAGTTGCAGGTATGGGAATTCCTCAGTTTGTGAATGATCTTCCTGGGGGTGGAGGAAAGGTGAGCCTTGGTCCGAATTGGTATCTTGGATTTCATAAACCTTCTCGAAATCATGTATTTAGATCCGCAGTTAGAGGGACTTATCATCTGAGCCCGGAGCCTGTGGATAGTGAATACGAGGAATTTTATCCGGAGATCAGTGAGGAAACTTGGTCGAAGTTACTACAGAATTCCTATTCAGCATTTAAAGGCCTTGGTCCTTTAGGAGGTTCTGGAAAATGAATTCAGATTCTCCATCTGTTTTAATCGTAGCAGATATCCAAAACCCAGATTTGGATCCAAAAGATACTCAAGAATGGGAAGATAGGAATTCTGTCGAAGAGATTAAACGTTGCCTGGAAGAGTTGGGAGAGAAGGTGGAGATCGTTGAATTTCCGTCGAAGTTACTACAAAAACTTTCAGATTATTCTAATTTAGAACCGCAAAACCGACCTGTTCTATTCCATTTGGTAGAAGGTTTCCGCTCCAGGAATAGAGAAGCTCTTCTTCCAGGGCTCGCTGAATATTCGGGATTTCCTCATACTGGCTCCGACGCGTACGCGCAAATCTTGAGTTTGGATAAACATCTTTCTAAATTGTTCTGTGTGTCTGCAGGTGTTCCTACCAGTCCTTGGGGCCTTGTGGAGAAAGATTCTGTCGAAGATACTACATCGGTAGATCAGAATAAAGGGCAGAATTTGGATTCCGCATTCCTCGGTTCGCGACTTCCTTTGGAATCTGAATTCCCAGTTTTCTTTAAACCTAGATTCGAAGGTTCCAGTCTTGGAGTAGGAGAAGAAAATTTGATCTTAGACTCGGCTGCCTTGGATCAATTTATCCAATCCAAATTCCAAGAATACTCCTCCTGGATCTACGAATCCTATTTGCCAGGAGAAGAATGGACGCTGGCAGTAATCGGTTCACCAAAGTATGGATACAAGGCAAGCCAGGTGGCAAGGATCGGTTTGGAAAATTCTACAGAAAAAATATACGGTGAGATTACTAAGACCAAACTAAGTATGCCTGAAAAATTATATTTCGATCTGGACAAAGAAAGGTCGGAATATATCCAAAAGAATTCATTAGAATTATGTAAATTACTTAAAACTTCTGGGGCAGTCCGTTTGGATTGGAAGGCTGACTCGGAAGGAAAGCCAATGTTCCTGGAATGGAATCTGACTCCGGGATTATCTTCTTATTATAGCAGTTTTCCGATCTGTTATTCCGAAAGTTTCGGAACTTATTCGGATTTGATGAAAGAACTATTGGAAATCGCAAGAGAAGAATTTTTAACGGAAAGATTTCACTATTCCAAACAGAAAAAAGAAAAACAAACGAGCGGGATCGAAGGATGAAAACGTTTCGAGAAGAATTGATAGACCAGGTCAAATATCATCCTGTATTGACTGCAAATTTATGGTTGGAAGAAAAAGAAGAAAGAATGGAACATTCCGATCTTCTTCTTTGGTTGAAACAGGAATATTTCGTATCTGTAGAATTTGTGAACTGGTTTTTAAATACTGCGGCTCTCACTAATTCTGTGCCTTCTAAGATCGTGCTCGTGCAAAATATTTGGGAAGAACTGGGAGAAGGTAAAGAAGAAGATTCACATGTTTCTATCCTTCGAAAATTTCTCTCCGAAATGGGGGAGGTGGTGAATCAGGAAGATATACTTCCTGAGACGGGAGCTTATTTGGATTTAATGAAAAGGATTACCACCACTGATTTTTATTCTGCTCTTGGAGCTCTCGGGCCTGCGAATGAGTATCTTCTAAAATTAGAATATTCTAGAATGTATAAATCATATTCTGATCTAAAATCCAGGATTTCCCTTCCGGAAGGTAAATTTTTCCAGGTGAATCTGGAGGCAGATGAATCTCATTCGGAAAAAATGTTTAGATTGATAGAGACGGTCGCGACAGATCCTGAAAAAATGCAAAAAGTAAGAGAAGGGTCCAAACTAGCATTGGATGCACGTTTAGTATTTTATGAAGGTTTAAAAAAGGTAATTTCTCCGATTTCTTTTTAAACCTTAGATCGGATCGATTTTAATAAGCTCATAAAGACCATTCCGAGTAATGGGACCAGAGGCAGATATAAGAGAGGAGAGGCCCATCTCCATCCTTTTAAAGAATGAGAAAGTTTTCGGACTGCGAAAAAACCGGGATATCTCATATTTCCTGAGATATATTGTACATTACCCGCGACTAATTTAGGTTCTAGACTTGGATGTAATTCCTTTAGATCACCGGAAGATAGATCTCTAAAACTTATAAATTTTACATTCTTATCCAAGGATAGTTTTGAAAGTTTGGAAGCAAGACCCGAACAAAAATTACAATCTCCATCATACAAAAAAACATTTTGTTTCATTAGGGATCGATCCGTTATTTAGATTCCAAATCTTCCGGAAGGTTTCTTAAAAAATCACAAACGGATGGAATTTCTTTTTCTTGGACGCCGATCCAAAAATAGATCCAGATACCTTCTTTCTGAAGGCCGCTACATTCTTTTGTATACCATTTGGAGATCGTGTTCTCCGCTCTGGCTCTCCAAAAAAGAACCGGTGCCTTTTTTAACATTTCGTCCCAGATATCTCTTCCTACACCTTCACCTCTTGCTATCTCGTTCACTGCAAATTTAGAAAGAAAGGTGCCCCAAGGAGTGTTTTGTAGAAGTGCACATCCTTTGTATTCGGATTCCAAAACGATCCCGGAGAATTCTTTATTCCAAAAACCTTGTTTTAATCCTCTTCCGAAAGAATCTTCTATCAATCCGTTCAATCTTTTTGGATCTATCTTTTGGAAGTCCGTATGAAATTCTATTTTATTCTTTTTTCTTAATAGAGTTCCGCTACCTTTAATAGTGAATAACTCTTTTAATAACCCTGGCGCAGAAGTGATCGCGATCTGAAGATTCGGATCTCCAGTATATTCAAAAATCATTTTGCATTCTTTGAATAACGACTCGTCTTCTTTTTGAAGAATTTCAGTCGATTCGAAATCCAGGATGGAAATTTTCTTATCTTCCGAATTATAAAGTCCACTTCTGGTTGTGAGAAGAATTAACTTTTTAGTTTTTAACTCTTTACATAAATTAGATAGATAGGGATAAATTTCGGATCCGCCCTGGTCTGTTACAAACACTGGGATCTTCTTCTCTTTTAAAGATGAAAGAACTGATTCCAATGCTTGGCTCGGATTTCTGAACCATTTTGCTGGAAGGTTCCTGGAACCTGGAAGTTCTTGTCCTTCTTCTAATGAGTCCTTGATGGATTCCAAACTGATCTTAGAAGCAGGGGAGCGATAGAATAGATTTGCGTAAGAGACTCCGTCCTTCTCCAGAACGACTACAGGGAATAGCTGTAATTTTTGTAATAATTTTAAATTGTATAAGAACGCTTCAGCGGACTCTGTTAAGGTCTCGGAACTTGCATGGATGACCGCGAATTTTTCGGGCTCCAAGGACTGGAATAGTTTCAGGAACTGAAAACTGTCCTTGGAGTTTTCTGTGACTTCTAGAAGTTTGAGTAGGATCTCCTGGTGATTCATCTCTCCCGGGAGTCTGATTTAGTCGATCTGATAGGCAACTAATTTTCCTTTCAACTTTGCTATGGTGACGGATTGTTCTTTGTCAGACTTCAGTTTTAAGAAACCTAAAAGGGAAGGATCTCCTGCTACTAAAGCCACATAGGATCCGGAGAAATTCTTCTTCAAAGCCTCTCCCCAGCTGGAATAAAGTTCGGAAACGGATTCCTTATCTCCCAATCGAACTCCGTAAGGAGGATTAGTCACAATTTTCCCTTCTTTGAATCCAAGGCTGGAATCCAGTTCTTCTGCGGAAGCAACCTTCCAACGGATCAGGTCGGCGATTCCTGCTTCTTTAGCATTCTTCTTTGCAAGTTCAATAGCTTCTTCGGAAATATCAGAACCGAACAGTAGAGTCTCCTTGGAGTTCCATTCTTCTTTCGCTTTGCAAGGTCCAAAAAGTCGAGTGAAGATAGAAGATCTAGATAAACTTTTGTAATTCACCCAGCCACCATTTCTCATTCTGAGTGCTGCCTCTATCAATAGAGTTCCCGAGCCGCAGAATGGATCGTACAATGCCTCTCCCGGTTTCCAGCCTGAAAAACGGAGAAGCGCTTGAGCCAAAGTTTCTCTGAGTGGAGCTTCTCCACCTTCTCTTCCATGGCCTCTTCTCTGTAAAGGTTGAGCGTGTAATGCCAGATATAATTTAACCTGGTTCATTCTGGAACGAAGGTAGAATAGTACTTCCGGTTCTTCACGATCTGCTTCCGGCAATTCCAGGCCTTGGGCCCTAAATCTGTCGAAGATCGCGTCTTTTAAACGATAAGTCGCATAACGTGAATCTTGCAGGCTATCTTTTGTAGCAGCGTCTATTCTGAACTTGGTGCCTGGAGAAAGTAATTTCTCGAAAGGGAACATTGCCGCGACTTCGTATAGATCGTCCGGTCCTTGTATATCCGACCAAGAAGATAATTCAAAGCTGATCCCGGAAGAAATCCCGGAACTCAAACAGAAGTCCCTGACTTTTTTGGAAGGTCCCTTAAAGAAAACTCCTCCTCTATTGTCGGAAAGAATTTCGAGACCTGCTTCTTTCACTTCTTCTTTTAATAAGAATGCAAGGCCGTCTCCACATGACGCGTGATATGTGAGTGCTTCCGGTCTATCGAATTCGGAAAGAGAAAGTTTCCCGGACTGCCAACCGGGACGAATCCCTTCTCTGAAATTATCTTCTTCGTAAGGACGAGTTGGACGTTCGGAACGAAATCCTTCTTTTCCGCGTGGAGAAAAAGGACGCCTTTCTCCACGATCTGAGTCACGGGAGAATGGTTTACGTTCACCTCTGTCAGAGTCACGAGAAAACGGTTTTCTTTCGCCGCGGTCAGAATCTCGAGAGAAAGGTTTTCTTTCTCCGCGATCTGAATTACGTGAGAATGGTTTCCGTTCGCCGCGGTCAGAATTTTCACCGTAGGAACTTCTACCTTCTCTTCTTGTATTTCCGGAAAAAGGTTTTCGTTCACCTCTATCAGAGTCACGAGAGAAGGGTTTTCTATCTCCGCGGTCGGAGTCACGAGAGTATGGCTTTCTTTCTCCGCGGTCTGAATTGCGGGAGAATGGTTTTCTTTCTTCTCGATCGGAGTTGCGAGCGAATGGTTTACGTTCACCTCTGCCAGAATCTCGAGAAAAAGGTTTTCTTTCTCCACGGTCGGAGTCACGAGAGAATGGTTTTCTTTCTCCACGGTCAGAGTCGCGAGAGAATGGTTTTCTATCTCCGCGGTCGGAGTCACGAGAGTATGGCTTTCTTTCTCCACGATCAGAATTACGGGAGAATGGTTTACGATCTCCTCGATCGGAATCTTTTTCGCGGTAAGGCTTTTTGTCATCGTCTGAAAATTTACGATTTCCGGATCGAGCAGGCGGCTTTCTATCATTGCCGGAACGAAAAGGTTTAGAGTCTCCTCTTTCTCTTTTGAAATCGGAAGATTCTCTATCTTCTCTTCTTTTATAAGGCCTTTCGGATCCTTCTTCTTTTCTCGTTTTGAAGTCAGGCTTTTTGAAGGATCTATCTTTAGGTTTGTCGGAAGAATATCCTGACTTAGAGTTTCCGTCTTTGGAGCGGTAAGGTCTTTCTGAATCGCCTCTTTCTTTAGAGCGATATGGTTTACGATCGGAATCTTTATCTGCGCTCGAGTTTTTGGAGCGAGTCGGTTTTGAAAAAGAAGAACCTGATTTATTAGAAGGCCCCTTCTTGCCATAACCGGAAGAAGGGGATTTTTTAGGGGATGGTTTTTTGGAATTCAATGCTTAGGCGATTTGTTGGGCCAAATAATTTTGGACCCCAATGGTTTTGATGATCTCTAGCTGGGCCTCGAGCCAGTCGATATGCTCCTCCTCGGAGACGAGGATCTTCTCGAGCAATTCACGTGTGCCGTTGTCTTTATTCTTGGTGGTAATTTCTATCCCACGATTCAAACGTTCTACGGCATTATACTCTACGTCTAAATCATTCTTTAGGATACTTTCGATATCCTTGCCTACATTGATCTTCATGTATCTTTGCAGATCAGGAATTCCGTCCAGGAAGAGTATACGCTCGATCACTTGGTCTGCGTGATTCATCTCTTCGATGGATTCCTTCTTCATGTAAGAAGCAAGCTTGTCATAACCCCAGTTCTTGTTCAACTTAGCGTGGATAAAATACTGGTTGATCGCTGTGAGTTCGGCGGAGAGCACTTCCGCTAAGATTTCGAGGACTTCTTGGTTTCCTTTCACGTCGTTTCTCCTACCTCAGATCACTATAAACGAGAGTGCCTATTTTGAAAAGCGAGATTCCAAAAAAGGCAGAGTAGATCTTTAAGTTTTTGACTTTGCTCGAAATCGAGAGCAGTAAAATTTGTAGGAATATGACCTCGGCCTATGTGCTCGACTCACATTTAAGTAAATTTGGCAAGACTGATTCCGATTATCAATCGCTATCTTATGAGACTGCAAATCAGCTACTTAAAAGGAACCCGGATTTCGTTCCTGAATTTCTAATATTCGCATGTATGGCCCCGGAACGTTATACTGGGGAAATTTTTTTACCGGCAAAGATCAAAGAAGATCTGGGACTTTCTTCCTTGTTCGCTATTCGTTCGGAGACTGCATCGTCTAGTGGGGCTTCTGCTCTACATCTGGCCCGTTATCTTCTTCTATCAGGAAAATTTAAAAGAGGAATTGTGATCGGGACAGAAGTCATGAGTAGACTTCCTAGAGAAGAGAATAATCTTCTTTTGGGTTCCGTACTTTCTTCCCAGCAAAGAAATCTGGCTATGTCGATGGCCCAGGGTGGCGCCCTGACAGCAACCAGGTACTTAAGGGATTTCGGATATACTAGAAAGGAACTTTTTAGATTATCTAAGAAACTTCACGATAGCGGTCTTGAGAATAAGATCGCACATATTCAAAAAAACTTAAGCGAAGAGGAATACTTCTCTTCTCCTATGTTCTCCAGTCCATTATGTTTATATGATATTTCTCCTTTGTCGGACGGTTCCTGCGCATTACTATTGGAAACCGATCCGGAAAGACTGAAGAAGGACCGCAAAAAAATCGAAATTACCGGCACGGGACATGGTTTGGGCCAGGTAAATGGAGTTCCAGGAGGACTTAGTTTTCCTGCTTCTAAATCTGCATTCGAACAGGCTTACGCAGAATCTGGCAAAAAACCTTCCGATATTAAAGTAGCCGAACTTCACGACGCATTTACGATCTTTGAGATCATTGCAGCAGAAGATGCCGGTTTATTTCCCCAAGGTAAGGCGCTTGCAAATGTGGCAGAAGGGATCACTGACAAAAGAGGAAGGCTGCCGATCAATCCATCCGGAGGCTTGAAAACAAGAGGTCATCCGGTGGGAGTTTCAGGTCTCGCGCAGATCGCTGAACTTTGTGAATTTATGAATACGAATGATACGGATACTGCACTCGGTTTATCCATCGGAGGATTGGGAGTGAATAATTTTGCAACCATCCTAGAGGCGAAAAGATAAATGTCCGAAAATATTTTAGTCATCCAAACCGCATTCTTAGGCGACCTGATCTTAACTACTCCGTTATTTAGGGAGATCAAGAGAAGGTTTCCTGGATCTAAAATGACAGTGATCGTGAACAAGGGGACCGAATCCGTTTTAGAAGGGAATCCTTGGATAGATCAGATCATCCCTTTGGATAAAAAACAGATCAAATCTTCCTTTTTCGGTTTTTGGGATTTCTGTAAAGAATTAAGAAAACATAATTTTGCAATTTGTATTTCTCCACATTTTTCATTTCGTTCTTCCATAATCTCTTTTTTAAGCGGAGCTAAAAGAAGGATAGGTTATAAGACAGCAGGATTTTCATTTTTATTAAATGAAAAAAAGCCAAGATTATTAAGAGGACCTCATGAGGTGGACAAACTTCTTTCTCTTATTTATTCGGAAGAAGAAAGAAAGACTATTTCGAGGCGGCCCGAACTGTTTTGGAAACCTGAATCAGTTATAGGGATCCAATCCGAAATGAAAAAGAATGGTTTGGAAAAGGGGAATTATATACTCGTTTCTCCTTCTTCTGTTTGGGAAACAAAACGTTTACCGGCGGATAAATTCAAAACGGTTAGTAAACTTCTACATGAAAGAACTGGACTAAAAATCGTTCTGACCGGAGGCAAAGGAGATTCTAAACTTTGCGAAGAAGTAGGAGAAGGTTTCGGGATCAACCTTGCCGGTAAGACATCCCTTCCTGAGATGAGTTATCTGATGAGTGGAGCAGCACTTCTTGTGACCAATGATTCTTCTCCCATTCATTTTGCTTCTGCATTTAATATTCCAACTCTGGCCGCTTTCGGCGCCACCATCCCTGCATTCGGTTATACTCCATTGGCAAGCAAAGTGTTTATATCGGAAATAAACGGCCTAGACTGTCGTCCTTGCGGTATTCATGGGGGAAGGGTCTGCCCTAAAAAACATTTTCGTTGTATGTTGGAACAGGATACGGACAGAATGGTGGAAGAAGGAATTCGTCTAATAAAAGGATAATTATGGACCAAAACATTTTTAGAAAACGGATCCGAGAAGTTCAGAATCTTTTGAAAGAGTCGGAAGTCCTACTTATCTTTGCTGCTCCTCAAAAGATCCGTAATAGAGATGTGGAGTATAAATTTAGACAGGACTCCGATTATTATTATCTGACAGGTATTGAGGAAGAAGATGGTGTTTTGGTTTTACGTAGGGACTTCTCCGCTCATTTTGCACTTCCTAAAGATAAAGAAAAAGAAATTTGGACAGGCATTCGTCTTGGCAGAGAAGAGATCAAAAGAAGGTTAGAGCTGGATCAAAGTTTTGATCTTGGAGAATGGGATTCTAAAATTTCGGATATTCTCACCAATCAATTCACACTATATCATTTTTTTGGAAAGGACTCCAAAAGAGATTCAGAGTTACTCGAACTGATCAGTTCTTTGAACAGAAGACTCCGAGAAGGTAAATTCGGTCCCCAAAGATGGGAAATCCCTAATTTTCTCCATGAGATGAGAATGTTAAAATCCCCGGAAGAGATCGATAAATTAAAAGAGTCTTCCAGGATCACTGCACTCGGCCATGAGAGATTATTCAAAGAAACGAAAGTCGGGATGTACGAATTCGAATTAGAGTCCATTCTGGAATCTGAATATTTGAAACATGGCGCATGGGGTGGAGGGTACGGCCATATAGTCGCCGCAGGAAAAAATGCAACCATTCTACATTATACGACTAACAGAGCAAAGATCGGAGATAACGAACTTATTTTAGTGGATAGCGGAGCGGAGAAGGATTATTATACCGCAGACGTTACCCGCGTTTTCCCTTCGGGAAAAAAATTCACTTCAGAACAAAGAACTATTTATCAACTCGTATTGGATGTGCAGAAACAGGCGATCTTGGATACAAAACAAGGTGTGGAGTTTAATGCAGTTCATGAGAAGACTGTGAAAAATCTGACTTCCGGATTGATTGACATAGGGTTATTGAAGGGAAATATTTCAGAGGTCATAGAAAGGGGAGAATACCGCAGATTTTATATGCATAGGACAGGTCACTATCTCGGAATGGATGTGCATGATGTAGGGCGCTATTTCGAGAATGGAAAAAGTAAACCTATGCAGAATGGGCTTGTTGTAACTGTGGAACCAGGATTATATTTTGATCCTACGGATGAAACAATTCCTGCGGGATTCAGAGGGATCGGAGTTCGAATAGAGGATGATGTTTTGGTGAACGGAGACAGCCCTGTAGTTCTGACTTCTATGATCGCGAAAGAAGTGGATGAGATTGAGGCGATGAGAGCCTGACGAAAATTTTCAATTCAATTTCTATAATGTAGACTGGAATATTCATTCCAAGTAATCTTTCGTATGGAGCGGGGCCGCCGGTTTTATGTTTGACTGCGATTTCGATTTCTTGCTTACGTCTCTAAAATTTTCGTCTTAGTCGCTAATCCCGGTCTAAGACGAACTAAATTCAAAAATTTTAATATTCCTTTCATTTTTCATTTGCTGATATCCACTGCATGCTATGGATTCGATCCCAACATTCGGGAGCGAATATGGAAGAAATATTTAGAAAACAAATATTAGAGAACAAAGGAACGATCCAAGTGGATTGGAGAATTCCTTTGGAAATGGAATCGATCTGGAGAGACGGGGTCTTACGTTTGGGTGAACCGAAGGAAATTCTACAATTCCTGATCTCATCTTTTAGAGAAAGGCGACAAAAGGGCAAAATTCTGAGATTCGATTTTGAAAAAGTAAAAAGTAGCGATTCCAGAAAAAGGATTAGAGTTTATGGGGCCGATTATTGGGAAGCAACAGGTTACGCTAAGGAAAGGAATGTTTCTACTAGTAGTTTTTTGAATTCACTTTTAAGGATGGAGTGGATCTTGACTTCCGGGTTTCAGTCGTTTCGAAATGAAAATTCAAATCTGAAAAATGAAATTTCAAAAAACGAGGATCAGTTTCTGTCCTGGGGAGCTTAGGCTCGGAACATTATGTTGGAATTCCAACATAGATTGTGAATGGAAATTGGGTTGAAGTTTAGAGAGTTTTAGTGTATAGGGGGAAAGGCTTCTCCCACAAGCCCACCTCCTCCACCCGAACTCGGGTGGGGGCCGGTTTTGCAAATTTGCTTTCGATCAAGCTTATCGTATTGATTTAGGGTCCGATTCGTTTGACTTTCGTCAACGACTCAAGCAAAGCTGGTCGTCTTCTCACTCCTATTGTCGTTGCGAAGGGGCGGGGGCGGTCTCCTTTTCCACGTTGGAATTCCAACAAACGGGCAAATCCCATTCGCAGGAACTTCATCTTGGCGAAGTTAGATCTTTCTAATGAGTCTCCAAATAAAGTCGGATCGCTTCCTTCATCACAGATAAACCTATCGGAAGAGAAGATTCGTCTATATCGAACTTAGAACTATGGTGTGGATGAATCAGACCCTTTTCTTCATTCATGGAGCCCACGAAAAAATAACATCCTGGGACTTTCATTAAGAATGCTGAAAAGTCCTCTCCACCCATAGTTTTTGCATGTTCTTCTGTGACTGAGTCGGGACCTAAAATATTCTCCGAAGCTTTTCGGACGATATTCGCCATTTCTGGATGGTTGATTGTCGGAGCATTCGTTCTTTCATAATGGATGATCGCCTTTGCGCCGAAAGCAGAGGCAGTATTTTCTACGACCCTTTTGAATAACTCAGGTGCCTTATCGAACATTTCTTTCGTAAATGTTCGGATTGTACCCTTTAGCTCTGCAGTTTCTGAAATTACATTAAATGCATGTCCTGCATGGAATGCTCCCACTGTTACCACACAAGAGTCGAGGGGATCAGTGTTTCGGGACACGATACTTTGAAGAGCGGCGACTATATGAGAACCTACTAATATAGGATCCACTGTATGTTGAGGCATTGCTCCGTGTCCACTTATCCCTTGCACGGTGATCTGGAATTCATCTACTGCTGCCATCATTGGGCCGTCTACGACTCCCACTTTTCCTACGGGGATATGATTCCACACATGAAGAGCCAATGCCGCTGAAACATCGTATTTTTCTAATATTCCTTCTTCTATCATACGATCTGCGCCTTGTCCACCTTCTTCGGCCGGTTGGAATACCAACAGTACCCTTCCTTTTGGAACGATAGCGCTTGGATTTTCTTTTAGTTCGGAAGCAAGCCCCATTAAAACGGAAGTATGAGCGTCATGGCCGCATGCATGCATGACTCCATTATGAACGGAGGTGTAATCCGTCTTATTCTCTTCAAAGATAGGAAGTGCATCCATATCCGCTCTTACTAAAAGAGTTTTGCCTGGTTTTCCCGAATCAATAAGGCAGGCGATGCCTGTTTTTGCGATTCCGGATTGAAAAGTATAACCTAAGGATTCTAAATGTTTAGAAACGAAATCCGCTGTCCCAACTTCCTCGTATCTGAGTTCGGGATGTTTATGAATGAATCTGCGGTATCGGACCAATTCTTCGGTCCTTGTAGGGGAAACTGTTTTCATGATATATCTAGGATGATTTACCCTGAAATCGGTTTTTAGTCCCTTCTTTTTTTATTTTTTGGGAAAAGAGAAACCAGGCCTTTCTACGTTCCCATTGCTTAATATCTTATCTGGATGAAGTGAAGTTGAAGAAGGGACGACTATTACAGAGTTCTATCGTACTCGTCCAATTCTCTTTTCCAAACCTGGGTTCCACAATAATGATCTCCTTCCGGGCAATATGGTTTGATATCGCCTTGCAGACGGATCCAACAAGGAGCCTTGATCCATTTTGCAATCTCAGGTTGGACCTTTGTCAGATCCACAAGTTCGTTGATAGATGCTTGGAAAATTTCTTCCTGAGCATTATAACAGGTTCTTGCTCTCCATTTATGATGAAGGTTCAGTAGATCCCCGCTTTCATAAAATCGTATAGGGAATGCATTCGGAAGAAGATAAGAAGCATGCTCCGCAGATCCACCTGCGTCGATAAAACGGTTCAGGCTCTTGAAAATTTCATCCATTCTTCTTCTATAAGTTTCTTCTAATTGAGGATATTTTAATACAACTTTAGGAACGATATAATCTGGCATCCCAGTATATTGGCTCATGAGCACTGGACGAGAGCCGGGCACCATTCTATGCCTTTGGTCTTGGCTATCCGCAGAATGAGAGATCCTTTTTTTGAAAGAATAATGTACATTGAACATCGCTCTGGATAGAGGGCTCATTGTAGTCTCATTCAGGGTAGAAGTCAGATGTTTATTTTTAGAAGGGTCCATCACGAGTCGGATCGCTTCTTCGTCACTTAAAGAATTTTTAGATAATCCTAATACTGCTCGAACGGAAGAAGCTAGAACCTCAGGACCGTTGGAGGAATAGGAAACCAATCTGGAATAACGATTGTCCATATCCTCGTCGAATTCTCTTACGAAATTTTTAGCAGCTTCCGGTCTATATTCAGAAGAACCATCTTGGTAGAAGTCTTTGAAAAATTTATATTCTGCAGTTTCTTCGAGAGGGATCGGATCATCCATTTCTTCCACATAAAGAGGATCGATCTCTTTTACTTTTTCGATCATCTCTTCTACAACTAAACGTTGCTCTTCAGGAACGTCGAAAGAATTCATCAAACGATGGTATCTATGAAGAGTGAGTCCATTGACTGAATGATATAAATAAGTATAAGTTCCCAAAGGTAGAAGATAACGTGCTACTTCTAAACACTTCTTCTTGATAGGTTGCTGCCATTTTTCCGGATAATTCGCACGAGCCTTGTATACTAGGAAATATTCGTCCTGGATAAATGGATGTAATAATTCTACAAATTCAAAATACGCGTTAGACGCTGATTCTACAGCTTCCAGATAAAGTTCTTTCTGTTTTCCGGAAAGAGTAGGTGGGATATAATAATTTTCCTTTTTAACTTCTACATATCTTTGGCTCACCTGTTCCGAGTTATAATAAGGATGAGAATGTAGAAAGGACCAAACGAACTGACGAGACACCTTGTCCAGTGTGAATATAAAATGAGGATGTTGTCTTGTGGTGAGGTGGCCCGCTTTTTTAGTGGATTTGGCTACCTTGTCCCTGATCTCCAGGGATTTTTCCGTGCGGATCATGTCTTCTGGAAGAAGGATCCCTTTAGAAGAATAGCAGGTTCTGGCAGAAGCGATGGCTAGGTTGAAAGGTTCTGTGGTCGCATCTAAAAGTTGAACGATTGGTTTCTGGTGTTCCATGGGATCTGCTACTCCGGAAAACTAAAATGGTATTATGTCGGTAAGCGAAAAGCAAGAAATGTAGGAACTTCTACAAAAACCGTTTAGAAAATTGCTTGTATTTAGTTACAAATTATAAAAAATGTAAATTGTAACTAAATGGAGGTTTCGAATGAAACTGAGAAAATTAGGCAAAAATGGCCCAGAGGTTTCCCAAGTTGGCTTGGGCTGTATGGGAATGTCGGACTTCTACGGCACAAAGGAGACCAGAAACAGGCAGGAATCCATCGCGACCATCCACGAAGCCTTGGATTCAGGGATCAATTTTCTGAATACGGGAGACTTTTACGGGATCGGTCATAACGAACTTTTGATCTCGGAAGCGCTTAAGGGGAGAAAGAACAAGCCCATGATCAGCGTTAAATTCGGAGGACTTCGTAAGCCAACCGGAGAATTCATCGGATATGATTTCAGACCGAACTCTGTGAAAAACTTTGCGGCACATTCTCTTACCAGACTTGGGGTTGATGTGATCGATATTTACCAAGCTTCCAGAGTTGATCCGGAAATTCCGATCGAAGAAACTGTGGGTGCGATCGCAGATCTGATCAAGGAAGGTTATGTGCGTTATCTTGGACTTTCGGAAGCTTCTCCTGAAAATTTGAGAAGAGCTCATAAGGTCCATCCTGTCACCGCTTTGGAAATTGAATATTCTTTGGCAACTCGTGTGATTGAGAAGGAACTCCTAGAGACTGCAAGAGAACTTGGAGTTGCGATCGTTCCATATGGAATTGTGGGCAGAGGACTTTTGACCGGAAAGATTGAAAATGCTTTGGGTGTTGCTGATTTTAGATCCATTTCTCCTCGCTTTCAGGGAAAAAACCTTGAAGCGAATTTGGAGCGTGTGAGTCTGCTTCAAGAGCTTGCAAAGAAGAAGGGTTGTTCTACTGCCCAACTCGCTATCGCTTGGGTGCTTCATAAGGGAGAAGATATTTTCCCTTTAATCGGTTCCACAAGAAGAGAAAGCCTTAGGGAAAATTTAGAAGCTCTTTCGGTCCATTTAAGTCCGGAAGAAGTGAAGACCCTGGACGATTCTTTTCCGGAAGGCGCCTTCCAAGGAGATAGATATCCTTCTCATTCGATGCAGCTCGTCGTTAAATGAGAGATGCCTAAAACAGGTTTAAAGCCAGAAGAATTACAAGAAAAAGTGCTCGATGCCGCAGAGATTGAGATCAGAAGAAACGGTGTCGAGCGTTTGAAACTTACAGACGTGGCTAGGAATCTAAACCTAAGTCACGCTGCTCTATATAAACATTTCGCGGATAAAGAGGCATTACTCGATTCCATTTCTAAAAGATGGTTGGATCGTATTGATATCGCTCTTGCAGAAATTTCCGCAAAAAAAAATCCATTAGAAGAAAGAATTCTAGAATGGCTTATGACACTTCATATGATGAAAAGAGAGAAGGTCCAGTCAGATCCAAGAATTTATACCGCATTTAATAATTCCGCAGAGAAAACAAGACCGTTCGTTAAAAAACATATCCAAACAATGTATGAGCAACTGGAAGCAATGGTCCAAGAAGGGATCCAAAAAGGATTATTTTTTTGTAATACTCCCAAAGAGGGAGCAAGAATCATTTTCGAAGGAACCGCTGCCTTCCATCATCCACGCATGGTATTCGATAATATAGAAGAAGACCGGATCGAATTTTTACGATCCGTTGTGAATACACTTCTATCTGGGTTAAAGAGTAAGAAGTAAATTCGGTAGTGTTAGCCCATGTTGGAGTTCCAACAAGGTGCCCATTTCTACTTTCTCTTTTTTACTCCGTTCTTGGAACGTTTTGATTTTGAACTTACAACCTCTTCCTGTTCCTCTTGGAACTCTTCGCTGTCCCAGGAGACTTCTTCTAAAGTTTCAGGAAGCCTTTCTCGGGCTCTGGAAGCTTGGAACTCGGACTCTAATTTTCTTTTACGAGCTTCTTTTCTTCTTTCTTGGTCTTGGTAAATATTCAGTAGGAATTCCATCACGATAGGAAGAAGTACTCGAGATAGAACAGTCGCAACGATTACTCCGAAGATCACCACTGTTGCCAAAGGTCTTTGCACTTCTGCCCCGGCCATAGTGGAGATCGCCATCGGAATAAATCCGACTGCAGCAATGATCTCAGTTGTCATTACCGGACGAAGTGAATGAAGTCCTGCTGATAATACCGCTTTGGAGATAGTAATCCCTTTTTCTAATTCTTCTTTGAGGGTGGAGGCGTATACAACTCCGTTCAATACTGCGATACCGCTTACTGCGATAAATCCGACGCCGGCAGGAATACTGAAAGGAAGACCTCTAAGCACAAGTCCTATGATCCCTCCTGCAACTGCGAGTGGGACTACGATGAATACTCCGGCAGCATAATAAATATTTCCGAATGCAGCGATTAACATCACAAAGATGATTCCGAGTGCGATCGGTACCACCATCAATAATCTGTTTTTTGCTCTTTGGAAGTTCTCGAACTGGCCGCCCCAATCCGTTCTATAACCTTCCGGAAGATTTTTTTCTATATCTGCAGTGACTTTCTGCGCCTCATTTACGAAACCTACTAAGTCTCTTCCTCGTACGTTTGTTTCTACCATGATCCTACGTTTTAAGGATTCTCTATAAATTGCGGCAGGACCTTCGACGAATTCTATTGTTGCTACCTGGCCAAGAGGGACCGTGACACCGGTAGAAGTCATGACTGGAATATTTTCCAATTTGTCCAGATCCGAAACATCCAATTGTAAGCGAACTACTAAGTCGAATCGTTTGAATCCTTCGAATACTTTTCCTGCTTTTCTTCCGATACGTAATGATTCTACAGTGGTGAGAATTTCTTCTGCAGCTACGCCGTAACGCGCCATCTTTTGTCTGTCTGCTTTGATCTGGATTAAAGGAAGACCGAGTACTCTTTGCACCCGTAAGTCTGCTGCTCCAGGGACCTTTTTGATCTTATCCGCAAATTTTGCTGCGGTTTCCTTTAGAGTTTGGAGATCATCCCCATAAATTTTAATTACGACATCCGCTTTAGATCCGGAGAGAAGTGCATTTACCCTGTTCTCGATCGGTTGTGAAAGTGAGATTGTACTGGAAGGAACCGATTTTAAGATCGCGTCCTTCATCTTGTCCATGAGTTCGTCCCTGGAAGAAGCACTTGTCCATTCTTTAGGAGGAAGCAGTTTCACCATGGATTCTCCTTCTTCCGTTCCGATTGGTTCCGCTGCAGATTCACCTCGACCCATCTTGCTCACAACGCTTGTCACTTCGGGAAAAGTCGCGAGGACCCTTTCCATTTCCATATTCGTATCTCTGGAATAGTTTATTGAAGTAGATGGAAGTCGTTTGATATCTATCGCGAATTCTCCCTCATCTATTCTTGGAAGGAATTCTGATCCTAAAGTAGATCCTAATATTAAAGAAACTACAAATACTCCTATACCTGCTCTTAAGAATATCTTTTTGTTCGCCATTCCAAAGTCGAGAAGTCGCATGTAAATTTCTTCCGCTCTGTCCCAGAATTTACTATGATGGAATATAGGAGTTTGGAATAGGATACTCGCCGCTGCCGGGAATGTTGTAAGCGAGAATAGAAGTGCCATAGCAAGTGAGATGGCAACTGTCATCGCCATCGGTTTGAACATTCTGCCTTCCACACCTTCTAAGGTCATGAGAGGCAAATAGACCAGCAAGATAATCCCTACGGAGAATGCTGCGGCTCTTGCCACTCTCACGCAGGAATCGGTGATGATCTGTTCTGCCGCGAGTTTTCTATCTTCTTGTGAATTCTGTTGTTCGTAAAAAGCCTGTTTTAAGATAAAACCGTGAAGAACGGATTCCAACATCACGATGGTTCCGTCCACCAAGAGTCCGAAGTCTAAGGCTCCGAGAGACATTAAGTTACCGACGATACCGAACATTCTCATAAAGATTGTGGCGGCAAGCATCGGGATTGGAATGGATAAACTGACTAAGAGTGCACCTTTTACGGTTCCAAGTGCAAAGATCAAAACGATGATCACAAGTACTGCGGCTTCAGCAAGGTTTGTGAAGATAGTGCCTAAGGTTCTTCCGATAAATTCGGAACGATCATAGAATGTTACGATCTTCATTCCTTCCGGAAGTCTAGCTCTTAATACTTCTACTTTTTCTTTGACCCGTTTTACTACTTCCAAAGAGTTTTGGCCCATGAGCATCATTGCTGTGGCGCCAACAACTTCTCCTTTTGCGTCTTTGGTCATAAGTCCGAAACGAAGTGCGGGGCCTGTTTCTACAGTTGCGATCTGTCCTAAGAGTAGAGGAACTCCGTCTCTTTCCGTTTGGACCGCAACGTTACGGATCTCATCCACGGTTTTGAATTGGCTTTCGCCGCGGATCACGATCTGTTCCGCACTTTTAGAGATATAACCACCACCTGTGTTCTGGTTTGCTGTCTCCAGTTTATCACAAAGTTGAGATAATGTAATATTATGAACTGCTAATCTTTGTGGATCGATCTTGATCTGATACTGTCTTGCTTCTCCGCCGATGATATTTACGTCGATAATCCCTTCGGTGGATTTGATCTCTCTTGCAAGTTCCCATTCCATATAGGTCCTGAGTTCTTCCGGATTATGACGATCACTCGTTAGAACGAATTCGTAAATATCCCCAAGACCTGTTGCAATCGGAGAAAGTTCTGGGCTTCCATATCCTTTAGGGATCACTGCCTCGGCTGCTCTCAATCTTTCGTTGATTAGCTGTCTTGCAAAATAAATATCCGTTCCATCTTTGAAGATAACCGTAACACTACTCACTCCAGTTCTGGAAATAGAACGGATCTCTGTTACGTGAGGAACACCGGTAAGTTCCATCTCAATCGGATATGTGATGAACTGTTCTACCTCTACAGGAGAAAGACCGGGAGACTGAGTGACTACGGAAACCTGAACGTTTGTGATATCCGGGATCGCATCGATAGAAAGTTGATATGCGTTATAAAAACCAATAATGGTCACGCCTGCAGTGAGTATCAGGATGAAAATCCTGTTCTTAATGGAGATACGTATCAGTTTATCTATCATGGAAGGGTTCCGGGCAAGGATACGTACAAATTCCCAATCAGTCCGGACTTGTCGAATGGTTTTTGAGAAAAAGGATCTCTTAAAAGTAACTATAGAAAGGAACTGATCCCAAGAACAAGGGTCTAATCAAAGCTTTTCAAAAAGTAAAAACTTCATCCCGTTTTTATCATCCTTTCTTCTCAGTTCAAAATTTTTCTTTGATATAGTTCTAATTAGATCTTCTACCGGAAGGATCAGTTTGTTATACGAACTGGAAGAAACAGTCCAACCTTTATCTGTTTTTTCATGAAATATATCCGTAATATCTACTTTGTCCTGAGCGAATTGTAATTGGCAGCTGAAAATTTGAGATTCTTCAGAACGGACTACAAAAATACTTTTGTCTCCGGGTGTTCCGTAACTCAGATCTCTATAACCTAAAATTAATTTACTGCCGGAAGAAAGAAAACTAGACCAAAGGCTTACCGTATTTTCCCAATCTTTTTCCGATTCCAAATGAGTGATTGTATCTCCCATACACAAAAGGATTTCGGGAGAAACTCCTTGGTATAAATCCCTGGATCTGATATCAGCTACCTTGGTCCTGATCTTCGTGTCCGGTTTTCTGTTTTTGATCTCTGATAATAATTTTTCACTGAAATCGATTGCTAAAACTTGAAATCCTAAATCTTCCAACGGAATGGATTGTATACCGCTTCCTGCCCCTAGATCCCAAGCGACTCCGTTTCCTTGGGGAGAAATTCCAAAAGATCTGAATAATTCCAGTTGGTCCTTTTCTTTTGCAGAAAGATCTCCCAACATCCAGGAATACTTTTCCTCTAAAAAGTTTTCGTAATGTGATTTGGAAGTTTGCATCAGGTTAATTTGTAGATTAGGACTTCTTTCTCTCTTCCTTTTACTTTTACTGGGGGAAGGGACTCCGCTTCTAAGAAATGTTTCACATGTTCGTAAACAGTATCCGTCGCCAAAATTTCACTTCCGAAGTCTTTATTGAGTTGTTCCACTCTAGATGCGAGATTGACAGTGTCTCCGATGATTGTGTATTCTTTTCTTTGGGAAGAACCTACACTTCCTGTCATTGCTTCTCCGAAATGTAAACCTATTCCGATTTTGGTTTCAGGGATCTTGCCGGAGACATTCATCTCTATTACTTTTTTTTGGATTTCTAAAGCGGCAGAAACCGCATTCTTTGCATCCTTTCCATTATCCGAAAGAGGAGCCCCGAAAACTGCCATAAACCCATCTCCCAAAAACTTGTTTATGATACCGTTATGTTTATTCACTATCTCTATCATATCTTCGAATAAAGTATTCAAATAAGAGATCACTTCGGAAGGGCTTTTGTCTTCCGAGAATTTTGTGAAGTTGCGGATATCCAAGAACATCACGCATACATCCTTGTTTTCGGATGCTGTGTCCGCTTTTTGGCTCATTAGTTTGTCCACTACAGACGGAGAAACATATTGTCCGAACATTCCCAAAATTTCGTTTCTCTCCTCTAAACGTTCTACAGAATTTTTAAGGATCTTTTTTAATCTCAAACCTACAAGTCCCGCCACGATCCCGGAAGCTAAGAATAATCCGGAACGCATGTATGTAGGGATTTTGGAATAGAAGAAGCTATATGCGGATTCCCCACCCAAAGGAGAGTCAGGAACAAAAAATAATCCGGTGATCAAATATTGGACTGCGGCTATGGCCCCAGTAAAAAAAGAAAGTCCAAACTCCATCCTAAGAACAGAGAGTATTATAAAAATCATATATAGGTTGGAGATAGGAGAATTTAAGGGAACCACAGGATGGGAATGTTTTTGGATTAAAATAAATAATATGATCCCTGGTAGGGAAGTTTCTATTAATGCGTTTCCGAATCTGGGTAATAGCGGAAGTTTAAATTCCCTTTTCTTTAGATAGTTCAGTAATTTTAAAAATCCAAATTCATAAATTGTGCCGAATGTAAGTGCCCCAATTAATACTTCGAAAGGAAAATCTATCCCAGTGCTTAGGTTGAATTCTTCCTTTAAGAATAAAAATAGAATGCCCCAGGAAATTCCTGCAAATGCGAATGCTGCCAAGAGGATCTTACTTCGGATTTGTTCACTGGCCAGTATCTCTTTTTCCAAGGTATTTGATAGTGTCTCGAAATGTCTGGATAACATGTATGATTCCTAACTAGGGCTCGAATTTTCGAAGTATATTCGTCTCCTTCTTTCTTTAAGCAAGAGAAAATTTTCAAAGAAGAAGGTCCCAAATACTAAGGAATATTCCAAGACCAGGACCCAGTCCCTATCATAAAATGGAAAAGAAGAATAAGTAGAATAAGATAATATCCAGATACTCGATGCGACCAAGGGCCAAATCGTTTTTGTAAATACGGATGCTGCTAAAATCGGAAGAAAATACCAAGGATGTACGGTGCTAGAAAACAAATAATAAATTCCACATAAATGGATCCATACTGTGAATAGAAAAACCGTTTTGTTGTTTGTTTCGATTTTAGAAACTTTAAAAGAATAAAAACAGATCGTGAAGATACTCAAAATACCTAATACAATTCCTGTAGAATAAGGATACCAAGTATGTCGGATCAGATTTTTTATAAGATAATGCAATCCTCCATGAAATTCAAATAATGTAAAATAGACTCCGATCCCTTTTCTCCAATGTTCTTCTAAAATTTTTTCTCCTGCTTCTGAAAATAAAAACCAAAGGAGTGCAGACCCAAATACCAGAAAACCGGCACCTAAGAATAGAAAAATCTTACGAATAGCGGACCTTCTACACCAATAAAAAAACAAAAAGGGGAGAGCTAATAAAGGAAGTATTTTAGTTAGAATAGAAGTTATATAAAATAAAAAACTTCTCAAAACGTTTCCTTTTTCTAAGGATACTATCCCTAAAAAAAGAAAGAAGAATAAGATCGGCTCCGGATGACCATTTCCGATCCCTTCCCAAAGAACGAGAGGATGGAGCCAGTATTTTAGGAAATTTCCGGACCCTTCTTCTTTTTTTCTTTTTGAAAATATATAAAGAATTCCTAATTCAAATAAAATTAAAATTCCCTTCCAGATCGAGATCGCCCAGAAAATCGAAAGCCCTCTTTTTAGAAAGAATACAGGAACTAAAAACAGGACTTGCAAGACAGGAGGATAAACGGAATAATACTTGGGAGAATTCATTTTGGCGAGTAGTTCCTTCTCCAAACCTTGGTCTAAGCCTAGACTAACGTGTACAGGAAGTTCCGAATAAGGAGACAAACCTTCTGAAAATAAAAGTCCGTCCCATAAAAAACGAAATGTATCTTCCGACAAAAATACAGGTGTAAATATGAACCAAAGCCTGAGTAAGATGCCAGCCCAGATTCCGATCTTCTCTCTACCTTTTGAAAAGAATTTTAAAAATATGAAATAAAGGCCAAGGCTAAAGAAGAATGCTCCGCATAGTTGCCAGATATCGCTTCTTCCGAAAAATAATGGAAACAAGGCGAGTGGAAGTGCCCAGAAGAGTAAAATTGTAGAAGTGCCTACAAAACTCCGCCAATTATTTGCACTCTGTACAATTATATTAACCATTTTATCCAATATAGCGAAAATATTCTTGAATTCTTGAGAGTCAACGTCTAACTAGGCGAAAGGGTATCGGGCAAGAAAGAATGATTCGAATCGGTAATTTTCCAGACACTGTCAATGAATATGCGGCAAGGACCGTTGCGGGCCTGGTTGTCATTTTAAGTTTGGCCGCAATAATTACGCAATCGCTTTGGTTGGTAGGGGCACTTTTCTACGGATTTTCAGCAAGGGTATTGTATGGACCTAAGTTTTCACTATTCGCAAAACTTGCGATACACGGTATCGTGCCTCTACTCGGCCTCGGGTCCAAAACGGTAGCAGGACCTCCTAAAAGATTCGCACAATTCGTAGGAGTGATCTTCAGCGGGACAGCGTTTGCTCTGCTATTTTTGGGACAGATATTTGCTTTCCAAGTAGTGCTTGGAGTTCTTGTGATTTTTGCAAGTTTAGAATCTATATTAGGATTTTGTGCGGGTTGTTTTGTTTTCGGATTTCTGATAAAATGGGGATGGATCCCGGAAGAGGTCTGCGAGAAATGCAATAATCTGCAATTCGTAATTAAAGAATAAATAAAACGATGGAGGCCTTTCGTGGCACAGGAAACAACTTATTACAAACCGGAAGATCTAAAAAAATTCGGGAATATCGGAGAATTTGAGCCGGAGCTGGCAAAAAAGTTTTTCGATTATTACGGAGCAGTTTTTGCAGATGGAGCATTGTCTGCTAAAGAAAAATCATTGATCGCTCTTGCGGTAGCGCATGTAGTGCAATGCGCTTATTGTATAGATGCATACACCACTGACACCTTAGAAAAGGGTGTGACAGAAGAACAAATGTGGGAAGCAATCCACGTAGGTGCGGCGATCCGTAGTGGATCAAGTTTAGTTCATAGTGTACAAGCCCTCAACAAGGTAAAAGAGCTCGGAGTATAAGGAATTTTTAAAGTATGAAATCCCTATTAGCCAGAGGGAGCGAGCTTGCTTCTTCCCAAGAACAATTGAAAATTCTTACGGAAGTTTCCGGAAAACTGGGTTTGCCTAGTTTTTCCGATAAATTAAAAGAAGCGGCACTCTATCCTTTACGCCCAACAGGGGTGGACATACTTCAAGTGAACGTGGGGAAACTCTGTAACCAGACTTGCAGACATTGTCATGTGGATGCCGGCCCGGACCGCAGAGAGAGTATGAGCAAGGAAACTATGCAGGAATGTTTAGTTGCCTTAGCCACTCCTGGTGTGACTACTTTGGATATCACAGGTGGTGCTCCTGAGATGAATCCTAATTTCAGATGGTTCGTAGAAGAAGCTTCCAAATTAGGGAAGAAGATCATGATCCGCTGCAATCTTACCATTCTTCTTGCAGGAGAAAAATATAGAGATCTTCCTGAATTTTTTGCAGAACATAAAGTAGAAGTTGTTTCTAGTCTTCCTTATTTCCAGAAAAGAAGAACGGATGCCCAAAGAGGAGAAGGTGTATTCGATCGTTCTATGGAAGCATTAAGAAAATTGAATGCAATCGGATATGGTGTTCCGGGTTCGGGACTTATATTAAATTTAGTTTATAATCCGGTCGGAGCCTTTCTTGCAGGCGGACAGTCCACATTAGAGAACGATTTCAAAAAGGAATTAAAACAAGTCCATGGCGTAGAGTTTAATTCATTATTCGCACTTACTAATATGCCTATTAGCCGTTTTTTGGAATCTTTGATCGAAAATGATAATATAGATACTTATTTAGAGAGACTCGTAACAGCCTTCAATCCGGTTGCTGCCACAGGCGTTATGTGTCGTAATACGTTAAGTGTAGGTTGGGACGGAAGTCTATACGATTGCGATTTTAATCAGATGTTGGACATGAAGATAGAAGGTAAGGTAAACAAAATCTCCGAATTTAATAAATCCGTATTGGATTCAAGAGAGATCTTATTACACCAACATTGTTACGGATGCACCGCGGGAGCAGGTTCTTCTTGCGGTGGTTCCATTGCCTAAGAAAAAACTGCTATAAACCTGACTTTTTTTCTAAATTGCCAGTCATATTGACAGAATTATATCTCAATTTCAACTTTTTCTTAAATATTGAGATTGAAACTCAGACCCGTTCTTCGAAAAGAGTATAAGGAACGACTGTTCTGTGGAGACAAACTCAAATGAAACAAAAAGCTATTTGGTTATTATTGGTGCTTTTACTTTCGGCTTCTTTCGTTGATTGTAAAAAAGACGAAGGGGAAGACCTAACAAATCTGGCACTCTTGAATGCGCTGGGTGGAGGAGGAGATTGTTTAGTCTCTTTCCCTGGTAAAGCATCTATCGGGGTAAACCGCACTCGTGCAATCGATGGAGCAGGTGCAACTAGCGTAATCTGGGGAAGAATTCCATTTGTAAATCACCCGATTGCAATTGTAGAAGCTTTGGGAATGCAGAATGGTGATCAAATTACCTTTACTGGTATCGATGTGGTTGCAAATCCTGAAACTGGTGGCGACGAACCGGTTGTCTATGAAAGTGCCGATTGTCCTCTAGCGGAATCTACAATCGTAGATGGATTTGTTCCGTTTAATAGTACTAATAGAGGCGGCGCTGGACCATTTGTATGGACGAACGATAACGCTCCTGGTTCTTATTATTTCTTATTGTATATTGTAGGAACTTCTGCTCCAGCTGCAACAATTCAACGTGTAAATCTTTAGTCCGAAAATTAAGTCCCTCCGTTTTTCTGATGGAGGGACAACTTACTTCTTCCCAGAACTTTTAATAATAGAATCCACCATCTCCGGTAAATCATCCAAAGCCGAAACCTTTCCGGTTAATTTCCAGATCTGTAAAACTCCTTCATAACAAGCAAATACTTTACGTGCTAAACTTTGTGTATCTGCAGCTTTCGGGACCTGTCCTTTTTTCTGCATTTGTTTTAGAAAATCGGCGAGATAGCTGATCGTTCTTTCTGAGATCTTTTTTACTTCTTCCGATATGGACGGAGAGTTGGAAGCAATTTGCGCGACAGTATTTGCCATCGGACAACCTGCAAATTCGCTCTTTCTGGTTTGCCTTCGGAGAATTTGTGTCCAAGCAAGAATAAATTCTTTAGCTGTTTCGGATCTGGATCTTAATTTATCTAATAAGATAAGTTGTTCTTTCCCGTAAAATTCTATATATGCCTTTCCTAATAGATCCTTAGAAGGGTAATAATCGTAAAAGCTGGCCTTTGCTGTTTGGGATTCTTGGATGATCTGGTTAATGCCTGTATTCCCATAACCTTGGGTTTGGAAAAGCCTGACTGCAGTTTCCAAAATCCTGTCTTTTACCCCTTTTTCTTTGGTTGACATTTTTTTCTTCCTGGGATTGAATAACAGACAGACTTGTCTGTTCGGTTTATTCTTATTCCAGGAAGACTGAAATATATTAAAATGCAAGTCTAAATCGGAGGTCTATATGTCTTCTTTATCCCCAGAAACCGAATCAATCGATATATCAGGAATTGCTTCCAGTGTAGAAGAGGCTGTTTTTACCCGTCATAGTATCAGGGATTACCTTTCTAAACCCGTAGAGGATTCAGTCTTAAAAGAATTATTCTCCAAGTCTCTGAGAGCCCCTAGTTGGAAAAATAGCCAACCTTGGAAAGTGCATGTAGTAACCGGTGCGAAAAGAGACAGGATGGCGGAATTACTGCAAGAGAGGGCAAAACAATCGGAGACTCCTGTGCCTGATACAATTTGGCCTACCGGTTTTCCATCTGATGCAAAGCGTAGAATGTTCGATCTAGGTATGAAGATCTACGGTGCTGCCGGGATTGAAAGAAAAGATAAGGAAGCAAGAGATAAGTTCATGCTTCGGAATTTTGAGTTTTTTGGAGCTCCTACAGCAGTATTTATAACCACTGAATTCGAACTCAATTTCTATATCGCATTGGACATAGGTTGTTTTTTGAACACAGTTATGCTTCTTGCCAGAAGTTATGGACTAGGGACTGTTCCTCAGGCTGCATTATCCGCCTTCCCGGAAGTAGTCCGAAAAGAATTGGGTCTGGCAGAATCTGAAAAGATAGTCTGCGGTTTAAGTTTGGGATACCCTAAACCGGATTCCGTATTAAATAAATTTCATACACCCAGGGAAGAGGTTTCCGATTTAGTAAAATTCTATACATAAATCTTAACGCAAAATTAACGCGTTTACCGGTTCCTCTCATGCGGGTTGGCATTGACGGATTCCTAAAAACAGGTTAGGTTTTTGGAATAGACGGAATGTTTCTGCCTGGGAGGAATCTTGTCTTATATATTTCTAATCGTTTTAGTCATCGCATTATGTGCTTATCTCTCCTTCTCCATTTTAAAACCGGAAAAATTTTAGGAGATACCAATGAACGGAAACGACTCGATCTTCTTCTTTTTATATTTTGCGGTTTTATTCTTACTTTCTCCTTTTTTAGGTATTTATATATCAGATGTCCTTAAGGGAGAAGTTTCCAAACGATCAACATTTCTTTCCAAATTCGAATCTTTTCTATATAAGATTTCTGGAATAAAAGAAGATCAAAATTCTGATTGGAAAGGATATCTATTCGATATCGGGATCTTTACCATCCTTGGTTTAGGGATCGTCGTATTAGGTCTCCATTTTCAGGATATTCTTCCCGGAAACCCGGAAGGTAAGTCTGGAGTTGCATGGGATCTGGCTTGGAATACTTCCGTCAGCTTTGTAACGAACACGAATTGGCAGGCGTATTCGGGAGAAGTTTCTCTTTCTTATATTAGCCAAATGTTACTTTTAGGAGTACAAAATTTTGTAAGCGCTGGAGTTGGACTTGCAATACTTGCTGCTATGGCCAGGGGAATTACCTCTAAACCTGGTGAGTCTTCCGGGTTCGGGAACTTTTACGTAGACCTAACCAGAAGTATATTATATATTCTTTTACCAATTTCTATCTTGGCTGCATTTGTATTGGTCTCCCAAGGTGTCGTCATGGATTTTTCCAAATATGTGGATTCGATCGGGATAGAAGGTCTTTCTGTCAAGATCCCGCTTGGACCCGCTGCATCTCAAATTGCGATCAAACAATTGGGAACGAACGGTGGTGGATTTTTCGGAGTAAATTCTACTCATCCTTTTGAAAATCCTACGGTATTTTCTAGTTGGATCCAATGTATTTTGATCACTGAGCCCGGGGTAGGTTATTTTCTGAAAACGGAATGAAGATCAAGCCAAGCCACCAAGGAAAGAAAGTTTGTATTACAAATTTATAAATTCCTTCGCGTCCTAGTGTCCTTGCGTGAAAATAATTTTTCTATTCTTTATAACGGACCAAAAATAATCCCGAACCGTCTGAAAGTTCCCAATTTCTAAACTCGGTTTCTTCTTCCCAGGTTTCTAAGTCACAGATCACTAAGTCCGCTTCGGAAAGTACCTGAGGGTTTTCCCCTTTTAGAATGGTGATTTTTTCTTTTTTGAGAAGGTTCCTTTCCTTTTGAGAGAATTGAGGAACTTTTCCTTTTGGATCCCAGATGGAAAGTTTCGCTCCTATCTTCTTCGCCATTGCAAGAGCAAATCCCAGTAGTTTTACGTCTTTATCCGAGTAAACCGCTAAGATAAAACGATCTAATTCTTTTAATTTTTCTGCGACTAAGATCCCTGCGTTTGTTTCCGATTCGGAAAGAAGTGTTCTGATCTTCCCTCCAAGCACATCGTCACTGAATAAGGATCTTGCTCCACCGGTTAGGAATATATTATAATTTCCTGATTGGATTGTTTTAAGTATATCTCTTGTTACATTATCAGAAGGTTTATATAGAGTTTTTAATTTGATCCCTAGTTCTTTAGAAAGTTTGAATAAAGGTTCGAAACTTTTTTTCTCGTATTTTTGAGCGGTTTTGCCCGAGATCCAGGAATCGGGAGTGAGGTGAAGTGCTGTTACTTCTTTTGTTTTATTTCCGTTTTGGAATAGTCCGGAAGCCAATCTTAATAGATCCACACCCCTCGAATGTAACGCGAAAGCGAGTAGTATACCTTCTTCTCTTTTGTCTTTGACAACCGAGAAAACTCTCTCTATTAAATTCAAACTTGGTCCAGTCATATATGTTGTGACCAATGCCATTAACACCATCATCGAGAATATCTCAGCGGATAATACCCCTATATCATAACCGATATTAAGTACGATCAATTCCATGAGTCCTCTGGTGTTCATGAGTGCACCTAAGGATAAAGAATCTTTCCAGTTATTTCCGGATGCTCTCGCAGCAATCGTACTTCCCGCGAATTTTCCTATAATGGCGACTGTAAGCACCATTAGAAAATCCCACCATAGATTGCCTTGGTTTAATAGACCGATTTGGGTCCTGATCCCGGTTAACGCAAAGAATAATGGAAGAAAGATCGCAGTACTTAAGTCTTCTACCTTTTCGGCGAGAAGTGTTCTAAGTTTGGGTTTGTCAGGCATAACAACCCCGGCTAAAAATGCTCCAAACAAAGCGTGAATCCCGATAGATTCAGTGATCCATGCCGATGCGATCGGGAAGAGTAGAAACAGAGCAACCGCCATTTTGGTAAATGCTTCTCTGTTTGTGAAGATCCTTCCTGCTCTATGCATTGCAGGTTGAACGATCTTCCACATTATGATAACATAAATAATTGCTAAGACGATGGTGAATAACGCGGCTAAAAGTCCGCCGGCTTGCACAAGTGCTATTACTACTGCAAGTAAACACCAAGCCGTTAAATCATCTGAAGCAGCGCATGTAAGTGCGAGTCCACCAAGTTTCGTTTTAGTAAGTCCTCTCTCTTGGACAATTCGAGCGAGCACTGGAAAGGCAGTGATACTCATACCTATCCCCATAAATAAGGAGAAGGACAAAAACGTGACCTCAGGAGGAGCCAATGTTTTGTAAATGGAAAGTGCTAAGATGGCTCCAAGTAAAAAAGGAAGAAGAATACTTGCGTGTGAGATAAGTATTGCAGAGTCGGCTTGGTTTCTAAGGAACTTTAGATCCAATTCCATTCCGACAACAAACATGAAAAATACCAGACCGATCTGACTTAATAGTTGTAAGGAACTTAAGGAAACTTTCGGAAATAAGAATTGATACTGTTCCGGGAATAATAACCCGAACAAGGATGGGCCTAATAAAATCCCTGCGAGAATCTCTCCTACTACGAATGGTTGTCTTACAATTACTGCAAGTTTACCCATTAAACGAGTGGCTGCAATTACGACTCCGATTTGTAATAATAGAAGTGGAAGAGGTTCATGGAAACCTTTCCAAAGTTTTGCTCCAGCTTTTTTCCAAGTATCTATCGGATCTTCTGTGGACTCGACCGAGGTAGAGGACTCCGCTTGGACGGTTGCAACCTTACCTATTTCTAATGACTTGCCTTGTTTCGTTATGAAGACAAAGGCCCCGAAAGAAAATACTAATAGGGTGATATAGAAAATCGCGTTTCGTTTCATCCTTAGAATCGGAAACCCTCGGAATGTTGGAGTTCCTCCATACTATAAAAATGGAAAGAATGAGAAAAGAATAATACTTAGTTTGATGAAGAGAAATATTTTTCCCAAAAACCTTTTTCTCTTAGATATTCCATGCCAAACTTTGCAGCCTCTAAGGGAGATAAGGTTTCGGATTCACTTTCTATTCTAGATAAGAATAGATAAGATCTTTTAGGACCTTTCCAGAAGAACCAATACCATGAGACTGATCTTCCTTGAGCGTATCCTGTTGCTGAGTCGGAATAAAAACCGGAGAAGTTCCCGAAGTTACCATCTAATCTATGAGTGCCCGTTGGATTTTTGATCTCTCCTGGATTTCTTTCCAAACCTTCTAATACTGAGTTTAGATTCTTTTTTCGGACCTCTAATTCTCCGTTGAATAGTCTCCATAAGAATAAATAGAATTCTTCTGCAGTCCAAGAATATCCTCCATCCATCCAAAAGGATTTAGAAGGTTCGAAAGGGACCGATGTAGGAAGTCCAACAGAAGACAACCAAGGTTTAAGTTTAATAGTTCCAGTATCGGTCCAGATCTTTTGAAAATACCAGACCGTTGAATTTTCTAAAGAAGACCTAAGATTCTGTTCCTTCTGCCATCTGATATAAGGGAATTTGGTTTTGTCCCAAGGAAAATATCCATGAGGATCTTTTAATGTTCCAAGTTCCAATGCAGCTAAAGCAAGCACCGGTTGGAATACATACATAGAAGGGGAGTTTTTTTTGCAGTTATCTTCTCCTACTTTCAAAAGTGTACCTTCTTCCATTTCGGCAAGGAATAAGCAGACTTTTCTGTCGGAGAGATTGAGTTCTTCCTTCTGTATGGCCAGCGATTCTGTTCCAGTTTTTACGGAACAGGAAAGAAGAAGGACCGCAAAAGAAAAACGGAATATTCGCCTCATTGGAACCAGGCGTAAATCGTAAGGTACGTAACGAATAGTGAAAGTGGGATGTAGAACATCAGGAAAATTTTTCCGATCTTTCTCCAATTCGTAACCGTATATTTTTTTACGAATTCGATCATTTGTTCCTGATTCATGGAGTATAACTCACTCGAGTCATTCCAACCGAAAATATTCCCTGCGAGTCTTCCTATCATCTCGTCTTTATGAGCTTGAATGGAGTCCCAGGCGTCTTCCTTTTCGGAGATATTAGTGGATAGAAGTTGAAGAAAAACTTTAGGCACTAAGAACACTCTTCCAATCATTAAGCTCGAGGCTCTAGTAAATAATCCTAGGAAGAACATAGCTGAGAAGAGCGGGTTTTCTCTTTTGAACCAGAATACGATCCCTAGACTTATCACATAAGCTCCGTATCCTATATATAACCCGGCGAGTTCGAATCTTCGATTCGTTTTTTTCTCTTTTAGGAATTCTTCGTACAGTTGAGAGGATACAGTTTTCATTCTCTTAGCAATCCGAGTCTGGGCTTTCCCGAAATTCCGGATCTGAATGCTACGATTTTTGGATTCGACAGGGAGACAAGTATTTCTGATCTCACTTCCGCCATTCTGTTCTTATGTCTCAGGCAAGATTATAAAAAGCAAAACTGAAAATCGCTCCTTCTTCCGAAAATAAGAAAAAAGAAAAGGCGGAGCGGATGAGCAGTACCGTTCGTAAAAAAGAAAGAAAGATACTCACCGGTGAATTTTGGACATCTAAACAAAGACAGTCTCATCCAATCCATTATGTGGTTAGTTATAGAGCTTCATTCAAACCTGAATTACCGGCCTTCTTCATTGGGAAATATTTAGAAAATCGAAAGGGAATCGTATTCGATCCTTTTGGTGGAAGAGGGACAACAGCTGTCCAGGCAAACTTAGAAGGTTATGCTGCCATCCATAATGATATCAGCCCTATGTCCTTATTCTTGGCGAAGTCCAGACAAACTGTACCTTCTATCGAAAAACTGGAAAGGGCACTTGATTCTCTCAATCTAAGCTCCAAGATCCGGGAAGAAAAAGAAGACGAGGGTCTTTTACATTTTTATCATAAAGATACTTTAAAAGAGATCAAAAACCTGAAAAAGATCCTTTTAGATTCGGATTCTTCTGAACTTAGATATTTAGGTCTGACTGCCTTATCCAGACTTCACGGTCACAGTAACGGATTTTTTTCCGTTTATAGTTTTCCTCAGATTTCCATTCCTCCTTTGGCGCAAAAAAGAAATAATGAGAAAAGGGGAGTCGTTCCTGATTATAGAGAGGTTAAACCTAGAATTCTTCAAAAGATGAGAAGGGACCTGAAAGAATCTCTTACTCCTTTTTATCATGAGTTTTCTTCCAGAAACGAATACACAAATCATTCTTCTTTGGATCTTTTTGGTTTAGAAGATGATTCGGTGGATCTCGTAGTGACCAGCCCTCCATTTTTGGACAAAGTGAATTACGAAGAGGATAATTGGCTTAGATATTGGTTTCTAGATATAGAACTGGAGAAGGACCAGAAGCCGAGTATTTTCGCGACTCTTGCCGGTTGGTGTGAATTTATCCAAGGAACCTTGGCGGAACTTTCCAGAGTGGTAAAACCCGGTGGAACTGTGGTCATGGAAGTGGGAGAAGTTCGAAAAGGGAAAACCGTTTTCAATTTGGACGAATACGTGATCAAATGTGCTGAATCTACTGGTCTTGTTTGGGAAAATACGTATATCAATGACCAGAAGTTCACGAAACTTGCCAATTGTTGGAATGTTTCGAATAATGAGAAGGGTACAAACTCGAATCGCTGCGTGGTTTTTCGTAATCTGAAGTAAGAGTTTATTTCGCACAGAGCTCACGGAGAGCACAGAGCTGTTTTGTAGGAGTTCCTACATCAATAAATTCTCAGTATCCTCTGTGTCTCCTTCTTCCGAAAAACCGGTATTTTGTCTCAAAAATCCTTAAAACCCCTGAGGATTTTTTGGGAATGGCCGATAGGTAAAGGGATCGAGGTATAAACTCAAATGATGCGTTCCCTTTGGACTGCCGCGACCGGAATGATCGCTCAGCAATTTCATATAGATACAATTTCCAACAACTTGGCAAACGTGAATACCACCGGTTTTAAAAAGAACCGCGCGGATTTTGAGGACTTAGTTTACCAACATATGGTTTTGGCAGGAACTCCTGCTACTTCCGTGAGTGAAATTCCTACAGGTGTGAATGTGGGTCACGGGGTGAGGGCGGCTGCTTCTCAGAAATTATTCGAGATCGGTTCCTTCCAGGCTACCGGCAATAAGCTGGATCTTGCGATCACAAGTGAGATGGGATTTTTCAAGATCCAAATGCCTGACGGAAGTTTTGCATTCACTCGTGATGGTTCTTATAAGATCGATTCTAACCAACAAGTGGTAACATCTAACGGTTATTTGTTGGAGCCTCCTCTGATCCTTCCAGAAGGAGCGATCCTAAACACTTTGATGATCTCCGAGCAGGGAGAAGTTACAGTAAAGATTGGAGCGGATATCCGTCCTACCGTGATCGGTCAGGTGGAATTATATCGTTTCGTGAACCCTGCGGGTCTTCAGGCGATCGGTAAAAACTTATTCCAAGAAACTGTTGCTTCCGGTCCTGAAATTCCCGGAACTCCCGGTATGGAAGGTTTCGGGAATGTTCTGCAAGGATTCTTGGAGATGTCTAACGTGAAAATCGTAGAAGAGATGGTGAATATGATCGTTGCTCAAAGAGCGTACGAGTCCAACTCGAAGGCTATCCAAACTTCGGATAACATGTTATCTACCGCGATCGGATTGAAACGTTAATTAATATGAGTCTCCGCTTCTTTTTCTCATCCTGTATCTTAACCGGGCTTTTTGTGTCCGGTTTGGGAAAGATAGAAGGAATGGAAGCGGTATACCTGCGTGGAAAACTTCTAACCCAAAAGAAAGAAGTTTTACTTTCCGAGATCGCAAAACTTCCGGATGGGATGAAAGACAAAGTTGTATTACGGAATCTGAATGCTCCTGTTGTGATCCGTCCTGAAAACTTAAAAGAAGTTCTGGCAGGTATCCCTGTTTCCGGAAAGGAAACATTAGTTTTACCTTTGGATTCTGAATTGGATCCGGAAGACTTAGAAGAAAGTCTTAAAAAGGAAGTTTCTAAACTTCCTCAAGATAGAGAAGGGGATTTTAAAATTTCCTATTTGAGCGGAGAAAGATTTGTTCCAAGCCAAGGTGTGGAACTGAAATGGGCAGGTCTGCCTCAAGTCGTTCATCCGGGACAGATCGTAGCTTCTTTGGATTTTTATTTTGAGAGCAGAAAGGTTCATACCCAAAGGATCAAATTCAAATTAGAAAGAAGAACGAACGCACTTTTCGCCAAAAAAGAGATCCGCAAAGGACAAAAACTACAGGCAGACGATCTGGAAGAAAGAACTGTTTATATGGAAGAATCTTTTACCGACGGGATTTCCGGTAAGGATATTGGTTCCACTGCACTTAAGGACCTACTTCCAGGAGAACTTCTCCGCAAAAAACAATTTAGGTTCTTATTCGACGTACAAAGAGGCGGGGATGTGAACCTTGTTTATACCAAGGGAAATTTGGTTGTAAAATCCAAGACAAAAGCATTAAGTTCCGGTAATATTGGAGAGATCGTGGATGTTTCTTCTCATTCCAAAGAAGGAAAAATTTCCGCAAGAGTCGTGGAGAAGGGCACAGTCCTTTTAGAAAATTGATATGATCCGTAGTTTGAAATTTATACTTCCTAGTTTATTTTTATCCGGAATGATCGCTCTATTCGCTCAGGATTTATCCCAATGGCAGGATAAAAATCCTTACTCCAGAAGCCAAAATCTTAGAGTGGGAACTACTATATTCGTAAAATTGAAAGAAGGTTTTACGGCAGAATTCGAGATTGAATCTACTGCAGATGAAAATATCACTATCAAGGCTGTTCCAGATAAAAAAGTGATCCCGGATAATCCCGCATATAATACGGACCGCACAATAGTTCGTAAGAATAAAGGTAAGATTAAATCATTAGGAAAATTGAAAGGGAATCTCACAGCTGTAGTCACTGCGATAGATACAAACACTGGCCTTTTGACATTACAAGGACAACGTTCTTCTACTTATAATGGTGAACCTTCCCAAATTCTTTTGACCGGAAGACTATCTCCTGAATTCATTGCCAGAGACAATTCTGTGGATGCGGATCGAATTGCCGATTTGCAGATCCAATTTACCGGAAGAATTGAACCTAAAAATCTGCAACCTCCTATCACTTTAAAAACGATCAATAATCCTGATGGAACTGTTACCGTTAAGGCGGAACTTTCAGAAGAAGAAAAACAAAGATATATTCTGGATCAGTTGAATCGTTTGTTAGGAGAATCTAAATGAAAAGAGCAATTTTACTTTTTATAATATTCTCTCTATCTATTTCCGGGGCGGAAGTTCGCCTCAAAGATTTAGCTAAGATAGAAGGTATCAGAGATAATCAGATCACCGGTTACGGGATTGTGGTTGGACTTCCTGGAACGGGAGATTCTAAAACTCCAATGACAACTGAGAGTATGAAAAACTACCTCAAAAATTTGGGTGTGGATGCGAATCTTAAACCGGAACAAACTAAGAACATCGCATCCGTATTAATTACTGCTAATATTCCATCCTATGCTCGAAAAGGGGATAGATTGGATGTGACTGTTTCTTCTATAGGAGACGCAAAATCTTTGGAAGGAGGAGTTCTTCTTCAATCTCCTTTAAAAACTGCGAACGACAAAATTTATGCAGTAGCAAGCGGAGTTATCTCTTTCGGCGGGAAAGAAAACAGTGCAGGAGGCCTCGGTAGAGCTTCCAAAAAAACTGTGGGGATAGTCCATGCAGGTGCAATCGTAGAAACTGAATTAAAAGAAGATTTCTTTTCCAACCAAAGAGTAGTCATTCGTTTGAATAGCCAAGACTTCTCTTTGATGAATAATGTAGTGAATCGTATCAAAGAAACTGTTCCAGAAAAATTCGGATTAAAAGCAGACTCCATCCAAGCTTTAACTCCCTCTGAGATTGTGATAGAAGTAGGCGCAGGCTTCTCTGCGAAATCTCCAGGTTTACTTAATCTTCTCTCCGATCTGGAAAACATCACCGTAGAATCAAATCCAAGAGCTAAAGTTGTGATCAACGAAAGATCCGGTGTCATCGTAATGGGCGGAAACATCTCAATCGATGAAGTAGCAGTTGCCAGATCCGGTTTAAGTCTTTCCGTCGCAGATAAGAACAGAAGACCTACAAGACTGAGTGGGGAAAAACCTCCCACAAAAGAATCTTTCGTGATAGAAGAGGCTACTCAAGTCTCCGATGTAGTGGAAGCATTGAATAAAGTAGGAGCTTCTACAAAAGATATCATAGCAATTTTAGAAGCATTGAAGGCGGCAGGTGCACTTCATGCGGAACTGGAGATACAATAATGATAGATAAAATCCAAGACTATCGTTCTAAATTGGATCTTACAGAAAGGCCGGAAGTCCAAAAACTTTTACGTGAAGAAAAAAATGCAAAACCGGGCCAAAGTTTTCCGGATCAATTAAGAGAAGAGTTTAATAATACTTTATCCGGAAAGGTTTCCTCTTCTGAGGTGAGAATGCCTCATAATATTAAAGAAGAGATCGCTGCAGACCCATATCGTAAGAAGTTATTCGATGCTTCCGGTGAATTTGAATCCATCTTTGTAAAGATGAT
This sequence comes from Leptospira andrefontaineae, assembly GCF_004770105.1. Classification (NCBI taxonomy): domain Bacteria; kingdom Pseudomonadati; phylum Spirochaetota; class Leptospiria; order Leptospirales; family Leptospiraceae; genus Leptospira; species Leptospira andrefontaineae. The sequence continues at coordinate 199,763 of NZ_RQEY01000023.1, forward strand.
GTTGAAGGAAATGAAATCCACAGTCCATAAGTCCGGACTTATAGACGGCGGTTACGCAGAAGAAATTTTCGAAGATATGCTTTATGACGAATATTCCAAGAATTTATCTGCGAATTCTTCTTTGGGATTGGCGGAACAGATCTACCAATCTTTGTCTTCTAATCTTCCGCCGATCTCTAAACTGAATTCGAAAGTTTAATAAAGTTTATTCGCTCCTGGTCTCTTTCTTTGGACTTAACGAACTAAACTTTATTGACATTTACCTGGTTCGTTATGTAAACTAATCTTCCGGTTTGTATGATACAAATCAGTGAAATTCTAAATCTAATTTTTGACTCCATAGGTTTGGTTACGATAGTCGCTCTTTATCGGATCGGACTCATACCAAAATATAAATATCTATTTATTGGATTCCTATGTGTCTGGTTTAGCAGCCTGTTTACAGTTTTGGAAGGTTTTTTCTGGCCTGTATTCTTGAATTTCCTCGAACATTTCACTTTCTTATTATCTGGAGCCTTCTTTCTATTCGGGATAAACGTTTATTTTTTAAAAAGGCGGGAAGTCTGAAATGAACGTTATATCGATTATGAGTTTGGCGACTTTTTTCCTATATGCGATTTCTTTAACTCTATTGATCAGAAGTATATTGAAAAATCATGTTATGTTCGGGCCTGGAGTATTTGCGGCCGCGGCTCTTTCTACAGGATTTTTTGTATGTGTTTCTAATTTTTTAGAACATTCGGGCATCAGTGATATTTTAGATGATTATGAAGGGTTTGCTCGAGATCTTTTTGTAATGTTTCTCCTGATCTTTTTATATGTGGATTCGATGCATAGGGAACAGGCAAAAAGAGAGAAGGATCAAAAAAGAATACAAAACGAGCTTAAGGAAAAAGCGTTCTTGCTTACTGAGATCCATCATAGAGTAAATAATAATCTACAGATAGTTTCGAGCCTTCTTTCAATGCAAAGAGCGAATAAGGAAGACGAGAATATTTCGGAGGCTCTTAGGATCGCACAGAATCGGATCCAGTCTATCGCAAAGATCCATCAGATTATCTATGATTCTAATAATCTTTTGCAGATCGGGGCCGAATCAATTTTAGATCCTGTAATTCAAAATCTGGAAAATACTTATAAGAATAAATCCGGGAAAATTTCAGTTAATATTGAAATAGATAAGAATATTAAATTGGATCCGGATACTGCTATGCCTCTCGGCCTGATTTTAAATGAACTCGTTACAAACTCCTTGAAACATGCATTCTGTGAAGGAGAAAGCGGTGAGATTTCCGTTCGATTGGAACAGGATGATAAAAATCTAATATTGTCCGTTTCCGATTCGGGGAAAGGGATCGAAGATTCAACCAACCAGACAGAAGGGATCGGGATGAAACTTGTGGAAAGTTTAGTCCTGCAGATAAGAGGAAGTGTTCTTGTGGATTCTAAAGAGGGAATGTCCGTAAGGATTGTGGTTCCTAAGGAAGGAAAACCGAGTATAGTATTTACTCTTCCTTAGGAAATTTTAAAGGTTAATCGACTTTTGGTTTTTTTACGGAAAGAAATAAAAGGATGATCCATCCTATAACTGTCCATCCTAAAAATAAATTGAGGACAGGGATTAATATTAAATTCTTCTTTTTGACGATTGCCACGATAGAAGGAAGAAAATACATCCCAATAAAAGGCAGAAGGAACACAATTTCAAAAATGCTTAAATTACCTATAAATCCAAATATCATAGTTACCTCTAATATTACTATTCAATCAGGTCCCTAAAACAGACAGAATCCAAATCTTTCTGCAAAGAAGTTTCTGCCTTATCCATTTTCTCTCGAACTTTGTCCGGATACACATGAAAAGAAGGATCTTCTTTTAATAGAGGCTCAGGTATTCTGCGATAAAAATCTCCCAGGGTCAGATCTTCTCCCGATACCACTGGCAACCAGGCACCACCTTCATTTGTTTCTACAAGTAGGCCTGCTTCGGATAATGTTTTAGTAAGCCTTGGGATCTCTTCTGCATGAAGGCCTGATTTGATCGCGAGGTCTCCGCTTCGAGGGGAAATTTTACTTTCTTTTTGGACCAAGTAGACTGCTTTCAAGACTCCGATCAACTTTCTGAACTCATAGCTAAATGCAGTATGATGTTCTTCTATCAATTGAAAAGGTGCGTAGTATCTTTCCGGATATTGAACGCAGGCGGTAACTTCTGCGCCAAATAGAACGATCAATGATAATGAATACACTCCAATCAGGAAAATAGGTATGGAAGCGAGTGCCTTGTACACTATCATTGTAGTTTCGGAGAAGGAGGTGATATACACCTGAAAGCCATACAGGAAGGCCAAAAAGATCACACTCGTAAATCCTGCTCCCCAAGAAGATGCCCTGATTGGGACCTTTGTGTTCGGGATCAAAGTAAATAAAGCCAAAAAGAAAAGCCAGATCCCTATTAATGGAAAGAAGAATTTTAGAATATTATAAGGTGAGAATACTGACTCTCCTCCTTGTAGGATGATCGTTTCGTATTTAACATCCTTATATTCCGAAAGACTGATCTTTCTATATTCTCCTATATTCAATAATCTGAATCTTCCATTTTCACTTCTGTCCAATAGTCCGGAGGCGAAAACTTTTCCTTTAGCCGGGATATAAAAAGTATTCCAATGTTCTCCGCCATCAATGGAGACTAGGATATTCCCGAGAGCATCCAAAAGGAAAATGTCCGCTGATTCTTCGTTTTCTATGGACCAGACTTTAGTAAATGTGTATCTTTTATGGCTGAGATTTTTCCAGGAATAACCGCCATCTTCTGTTTTGAAAACGGAACCTCTTTCTCCCGTTACAAAAAATTCTCCCGGTCTGATCCGATGAATATCTTTTAAGCCGTGGCCCGTGATCTTGGTTGCATTCCAAGTATATCCACCGTCTTCACTTTTCCAAACATTCCCATCTTCATCCACTATGTATCCGAGATAAGGTTCAGGAAAATAGACACGGTTTGCACGTATTTTTAGAACATTTGTGAATACCGGTTTATAACTTCTTCCTTGGGTGAAAAAATGTAGGACTTCCCCGTTGGAGAAGATTAAATAGAAATTGCCTTCGTTGATATATTCAAAATCTTTAAAATTAGAATTATCGAAATAGATTGCATTCCATACGGAACCATCTACCGGTTTGGAAAGGAATAATCCATTTTCGGAAAGTGCATATACTTTTCCATCTTTGATAGAAACTCTAACAAAATTCTCTTTGGAAATGTCCGGCTTTTCGCAGAAGTCTACACGGACACCGAAGGAATCAAGACAGCGAATATTTTTAAGATCTATGTCTTTCTCGTCTAGATAATAGTCCTTTTTGAGACCTGAATCCATTCGGAATAATGTGCCATTCTCACCAGCGATCCAAATATGATTTTCTGAGTCCTTGTCCATACTCAGATAATGAGGCGGGCGAAATACATCCGTTACTTTTTTAGCAAGATTGTCGCCGATCACTAAGAGCAAAGGACCGATAGAAAGAACAAAAAAGTAAAATACGAATTCTTGTAGAACGGATCTTTTTTCTTCTATCCTCCAGATGGAGTTAAAGGAGTTTTCTAAAGATCTTAGTACAGTGGTTGCGGAGAAGACTAAAAGAATAAAACCGATTGCGCCGATCTGTCTAGCAGCATCTATTAGTTCTCCCAGGGTATCCAGGTACGGATTGATATCTAAGTTGATATTACTTACTAAGAAAAATGCATTAATTTTATCGAATATTTCTTCTTTACGATTGTCCAATCCTGAAGTGATCGTTAAAAGGGAAAGTGCTACTACAAGCATCGGGATCAAAGAAACGATTGTGGTATAAGAAATACCAGAGGCCTTGATAAGACATTCGTCTTTGGCAAAACGATAGGCGGAAGCCGCTAAAACACGGACCGTAAAGTTCAGTTTTCTTCCTAAACCTGCGTCGGGAATATAATCAAAAAATCTACTATACTTTGTATTCGGATGAGAATTCATTTCTTAATCGCGTAATGCACCATAGAAGAAGTGAGTGGTATTCCTTTTTGGGAAAGTTTACTTTTGAAATGGTAGAAAAAGATCCTGAACCATTTTAAATAATCCTTCCAGCTTGAAAAACTTCCCCTTGATTTTAAAAGTTTAGCGGAAAGAGGGAAGTCCACTCCGAGGTAGGTAATTTGTCTTTCGAATCCTCTTATGGCAAGAATTTTCCGAAGGATTTTTGCAGAATAATAATACACATGGCCAGGAAGATAATAGTGATAATTTTTACCTGCTTCCATTGCCTGCCAGGCATCGAAATTTGCGGTTTGAATAAGAAGTAATCCGCCTGGTTTTAGGATCCTTGCAAGTTTATTGAATACTTCTTTTGGGTTCTCTAAATGTTCGATCACTTCGATTAGTGTTATCACATCGAAAAAATTTTCGGGGATTTCTGCGTCCAAGAATTGGCCCTGCCAAACTTTGAAACCTCTTGCCTCAGCTTGTTTAGCGGAGAAGGGGGAAATTTCCACACCGTAAGGCGAAAATCCTTTTTCTTTAGCACATTCTAAAAAGCCACCGAAGGAGCAGCCGATATCCAAGAAGTTTCCGGAAGATTTGAATTTGGAAATATTTTTTAAACGAGCAAACCAAACATATCGATCGAATTTTTCCGTCTGTCTTTCGTCTCTATAAGTGAATTCCTGATTACCGGTATAATATTCTTCCGTATATAATGACTCAGGTTCAGGTCTTGGGAATTGTGCTTGGAATCCGCAGGTTTTGCAAATTTGGATAGGAAGATTGAAACCGTTAAATTCGGATCTGTATAAAGGTTCCCAATCACAATCCCCAGTAAGAGGGCATTCTTCTTGGATTATTTTTTGGCGAGAAAGATCCAATGACAAATCCTCTCATCCAATTTTCCTAATGGAGTTCTCTCCGTATAACCGATTTCGAAAGAAGAAAAATTTTGAAGAAGGTTTTGCACGTCTTCTTTGGAATAAAACCAGGTGGCACCACCGGCAAGATCCGTAGTTCCTATCTTACCTTTTTCCGCCTTAAGATGAGTATCACCTTCTGCTCTGACAGAAGCTGCTAGATAACCGCCTTTTTTTAAAATACGAAAGGTATCATCTAACATAGATTTTGCGAGTTCCGGTGAATTATAATGTAGGACTCCCCAACTTACTATAAGATCAAACTCTTCATCCGCAAACGGATAAGGAGGAGAATTTAGAAGAAAAGTTTTGGCCCAAGGATAAGATTCCTTAACCGACTGGATAGAATTTTCACTATAGTCTGCGGCGGATACTTCGTAACCAAAATCTTTTAGAAGAACACAATGTCTTCCGGAACCTGTCCCAAAATCCAAAGCTTTAGGAGAATTGGAAGAAGAAGGAAATTTAGAGATCATACGAACTAAATTCTCATCGGGATAGGAAAGTTTAGCTTTAGGTCTGGTGTAATGAGTTTCCCAGGCCTCTTTGGAAGGATGCTCAGCGGGCTTCATATTCCGCCTTCAAACGATTTTTCACGGAACCATTCCATTCTTCTTCGGAAGAAGAAACCTTTGATCTTAAACAAAGAACTCTGGTCCTTGTTTCATTCCCCAAAGAGGTATCCAGCTTAGAACCAGGCTCTTTTAAGTTTTGATTTAAAAGAATTGTTTCACCATAATTTGTAGGAAAATCTTCCCAGGATTTCAGAACAGAAACTCCTCTGGGTGGAATATCAAAACGAACTTGAGATTTTAGTTTTTTAGGAATTTCTAAACTGGAAGGAGGAGGTGTAATCGGCTCTCCTACCAAAAGTTTTACCAGGTTGGTGAAATAATCATAACCGGAATAACCTGGTACAAGAATATCTGCCAGGTATTCACCGCCAACTTCTGGAGCGGCTTCGATTAAAACAAGATCCCCATTTTCATCCGATCTGAATTCGGCCACAAAAGGACAATTTTTCAGACCAGTTGCCTTAACGATCGCTCTGCATAACATCTTGATCTCGCCTTCCAATTCGGATTTAGGGAAGGGAAGTCTATGAGCCGCTTCTAAAAAAGGAGGAAAAGAAGAAGTCTCCTTTAAGGAAATATTCACCAAATGGAATTCGGAACCTTCTACCAATCCCAAAACAGTATATTCAGGACCTGGAATATACTCTTCTAGAAGCCAGGTTTCAGGATGAGGAGAATTTGCAGTAGTTTTTGATTTGGGTTGTTTTTTGGGAGAAATTATATTCGCAACTGATTTCAGCTCAGAATCGGATTCTACGAGTTGGATCCCCGATTTGCCGCTACCTTGGCTCGGTTTTAAGATCCATGGATAAGGAAAAGATTTAGACTTTGCTTTGATCTCGGAGACAGGGATCTCTCTCGGAACTCTGATACCTTTGGGAGCCAGTGTTTCTTTCAAAATGTGTTTATCAGAAAATTTTAATACAGATTCTGTGCTTGCATACTTGAGTTTTAGTTTTTCTGCAAGGTAGGCTGTGCTATAAGTAGCTTTGCCGAAGGATCTTGTTCCGACTCCTACGATTGGGGTAGGTAAAGGATTTTCGGCAACCGCTCTTAAGATCCTTCTGTATTCGAAGGTGGACTCAATGATCCTCATGCTTGCTAAGGCAAAGCCTGGGGCCTTATCGTTTTTGTCTACTGCGGCTACTTCTAGGCCTAACGCTCTTGCTGCAGAGATTAAGGGTACCTGGTTTTTGCCGGCTCCTAAGGAGAGAAAATACCCTTTTTTCTTCATCCCCTGGATAAATAGCCCTCCGAACAAGAGATGTCAAAGGTTTTTTAGTAATGAGACAAAATCCGCCTTCTTTGTGGGAGTTCAAACAGGATTGTAGAAGGCGGCCCCCACCCTGGTTCGGGTGGAGGAGGAGGGCCCGTGGGAGGTTGCTTCCAGACTCTATATCAGAAAATTTTCAAATTCTCAGCTCCGATTTCCACACTTTCGGGATGGAATGTAGATTCTGGATTCCGTTGCCCTTCTGGCCGGAATGAAATTTTCCGAATCACAGTTCCGCCAGGGATGTGAAGGGCTTGTCCCACCGAAGGTGGGATGAGGCGGGCTCGCCGAAACCGTAGCAGCCCGGTCCCGCCGTCGGGCGGGAGGCGGCCGTCACTCGTCTTGTTTTTGAGATTAGTAGGAACTCCTTCTTATTTTTTCTTTTTATGTCTTCAAAAGCGTAATGGGAATTTTGAAAAACTCCGATCCTTAAAAAGAGCAGGAGAAAGTAGAATGTTAAGAGGAATGTACACCGGATCTAATGGAATGATCGTGCAGCAGACGCGCATGGACGTGATCTCCAACAATCTTGCGAACGTGGACAAAACCGCTTTCAAAAGGGATACAACGTTGTTCAAAACTTTCCCTGAACTTTTGATCCATAGATTCAGCGAAGACGGTGTAGGCAAGGTGCCTATGGGCTCGTTTGATACAGCTCCTGTGGTCGGTAAACTCGGGTTAGGCGCCGAGGTGAATGAAATTTATACAAGATTCGAACAAGGGGCCGTGAAGAAGACAGATAACCCTTTCGATATGATGTTACAAGATCGACCTGGCACAGAACATCCTGCCTTCTTTAGCATTTTAACAAATAGAGGAGAAAGGCTTTCTCGCTCAGGTGCATTTGTTTTAGATACGAATGGTTATTTGGTGACCCCTCAAGGTTTTCCTTTGATGGGAGAGAATGGTCCGATCAAAGTTGCTCGCGGTAATTTTTTAATTAGAGAGAATGGGGAAGTTTGGATCAACGGTGAGATTGGTAACGATCCTCGCAATTCTACCGGCGCGGATAAGAATAAATTTGAAACTCCTGTTCTTTTGGATCGTATCAAGATCCGCACTGTGGAAAATCCTCGTCATTTAGATAAAGAAGGGGATTCTTTTTACAATGATACTCCCGAGTCCGGTGAACCAAGACCTTTTCTTTTGGAAGAAGAACCAAATCTTCTCCAAGGTTATTTAGAAGCTTCTAATGTAAGTGTCGTGACTGAAATGGTAGAAATGATAGAAGTGAACCGCTCTTACGAAGCAAATCAGAAGACTGTCCAAACTCAAGATCAGATGTTAGGTAAACTTCTGAATGATGTGTTAAGATAGAAATCCTTTCCTCTCAATCCGAACCGCCCCTCTTTTCTGGCTCTCGGATTGACAGCAAAAGCATCCCTATCTCTACACCTCATTCCCGCACTGGCATCACTATCACACGACTCAACCAACACATCGAGTCCGAATACATTTGCATTCTTAATGAAGCTAAACTCATTCAGATACAATTGGGAATACTTTGGCTTTATGTATCCGTAAGAAGCAAAGGCAGTCTTCAGGACTCTTTGATTACCTTCTGCTACTTGGTTGTGGACTCCATTCTTACTCCATCTATTTCGAGCAAATCTGAATCTATTATCCTTTGATCTTGCTGAGTGATTAACTGATCTGTGGTTCTTGTATATTCCCCAAAGCCAAGGGTATCCTTGGTCTGTAAAAAGGGGAGTGCAAGTCGGAAGATGTTCTTTGATTAAAGGTCCGAGAGTATCTGCCTTTTGATTAGGGACTGATGAGAAGAATACTGGTCCTTGCTTTATTGCTATAGTCTGGACTAAGGTTCCGACTTGTTTCCCTCCTAGTTTCTCTGAAAGGTAAATCGAAGAAGTTGCACCACTATGTCTGTATCTTTTCCTACCTTGGCTTGCTCTTTCTCCCGCAGAATATAATACAGCAGTGTCTACGCAAACGTAGGGCCGTTTTGCCATGATCTTGGTAATGTCTCTATTCTCATTAGGAGGTAGTAGGAAGTCTTTGAACTGATCGCTTAAGGCTTCGTATGTGAGCTTCTTATACTTTGGGTTTTGGTCTGACGCAAAGAGTTGGAATCTTCTCTTTAGTAAGCTCGCTGCATTATATCCTATTCTTAGCTTCTTACTTAGTTCTGTTGCTGTTACTACCTTTGGGTATTGGACTAGAGATTCGTAGAGTATATATCCGAACATCCATATTGGTAGTTTGAAGTGATGAAGGGGAGTGTAGCTAAGTCTTGAAGTTAAATATCTACATTGAGAGCATCTAATTAAGTCAGGTCTTGTTGAGATCTCTTTGTCTAAGACTCTATTGTTACATTCAGGAGTTGGACAGTGTTTTGGATAGAAGTCATTTAGTATCTTCTTGGTTATTTCTGTGAAGTAGGTTGTATTGAGTGCAGGATTGTAGTGTTTTGTCCATGTTGTCTGAAGGAAATTTCTACTTGCACTTTTTCTAATTTTAGTGTAGGTGAGGGTTTCGGTTCGGATTCGGGGGAAGAGATAGATAGAAATCCCTTCGCACCAATCCTTACAGGAGCCGCTTTCGGCTCTTGAATAGAATTCGACATCAAAGCATCGAGTCCAAAGACTCGCGCATTCTTAATAAAAGAAAACTCATTCAAATAGAGTGTAGAATTTTGCGGCCGAATGTATCCGTAAGATGCGAATGCGGTTTTGAGAAGACGTTGATTTCCTTCCGCGACTTGATTATGAACTCCATTTTTACTCCAACGATTCCTGGCCCAGCGATATCTGCCTTCCACAGATTTTCCATTGTGATTCACACTTCTATGATTCTTGTAAATATTCCAAAGCCACGGATATCCTTGATCTGTGAATAGCGGAGTAGAAGTAGGAAGATGCTCTCTAATAATAGGTCCGAGAGTATTTGCTTTCTGATTGGGAACAGAACTAAAGAAGGCAGTGCCACTTTTAACAGCAATAGTTTGTACAAGAGTTCCAACTTGCTTACCTCCCAGCTTCTCAGAAAGATATATAGATGCAGTAGCACCACCATGACGATACCGTTTACGACCTTTATTCGCGCGCTCACTCGCCGAATACAAAACGGCTGTATCAGCGCATACATAAAGCCGATTCGCCATTTCACCGCTAATATCAATATCAGCATCAGATAACACGAAATCGCGGAACCGCACAGCTAAATCCTTGTACGCCAACTTCTTATAAACAGGAAGCTGCTAAGAACAGAATAGCTGAAATCGCCGCTTAAGCAAAGAAGCGGCCTTACCACTAATACATAGCTTCTTACAAATCTCGGTAGCAGTCAGAACTTTTGGAAACTGAACCATAGATTCATAGAATACAAATCCAAACATCCATAACGGCAATTTGAAATGATGAAGGGGAGTGTAGCTCAAACGAGAAGTCTGGTAATGACAGACTTTGCATCGAATCACATCCGGCCGCGTACTGATCTCTTTATCCATAACATCGCAACAATTCTTGCAGTGTTTGGATAGAAGTCGGACAAAAGCTTTTTGGCAACAGCAGCATAGAAGCTAGTGTTATGTGGAGTCAGATCACGATTTAAATCATGTTGTCGCCAATTAGTATGTCGGAATTTAGCGGATGAAGCGATCGTACCTTCAGTACGATCGTAAGAGTTAGCTTTTATTGTGAGGATCGGTAGGGAGAGATAGATAGTAATTCCTTAAGTAACTTTCGTTCTCGATACGATCCTTGCAAAAAGTGTTGGAAAATACTTATGCATCCAAAGTCCAAATTCTTCCTTAGGTCCTGCAATTACTGCCTCCAATTTTTCCTCACTAATCGCTTTTAAAATTTTACGGGCACATTCGTTTGCTTGGATTGTGGCTTTCGTATGAAGATTCGGTAACCCATGCTTTGCTCCATCTCCTTTCAGCGCGTTTTGGGAGATCTGAGTCTGTATAAAACCCGGATAAACCAAGGTAACTTTAATTCCTAATGCGCGATTTTCGGCTCTGAGTGCTTCGAAAAATCCAGTTAATGCAGCTTTAGTTGCAGAATATCCTGTTCTATAGGGTACTCCGAATTTTCCAGCCACGCTTGAAATAGATGCTATCCAACCTTTTTTTCTATCTTGAAGAAACGGAAGTGTGGCTAGTGTTAGGGCGATATTTCCGTAAAAATTCACATTCATCAATGTTTCATATGTATTTAAATCGGTATCATGAGCCAATGAACGTTGGCTGATTCCTCCGTTATTAATCAGAACATCAATATGTCCGAATTTACTTAATACCTTTTTGGGAAATTGATCCAAACTTTTGTATTTGCTTAAATCCAAGGGAAGAATCAATGAATTGGTATCACTCAAATTATTTTCGAGTTGTACTCGTTTTAATTGTTCTTTCCGGCGCGCGGAAAGAACAATTTTTGCACCTTGCATTGCCAATTCTTGAACTAATGCTTCTCCGATTCCTGAAGAAGCACCGGTAACCCAAACAACTTTATTATTGTAAAATGATTTCATAATATTCTTTTCTTGCCCTAAGATTCCTGAACGACTTCCAAAATCTGATCGCCTAAATCGATTCGACGATCTGCAGAGCGGATGGATGATTTTACAATATCTCCCGGTTTCAAGTATTCCGTTCTTTTACTCTGGCCTTTAATGAATAGTTTCCATTTCTTCTTCTCGGAGAGAAGTCCGCCGATTTTTTGAACCAATTTGCCTGGCGCCCTAAGTGCGCATCCTGATGGAGTCCCGGTAATAAGAATATCTCCTGGAGATACATTACAAAATTGAGATAATTCGGAAATGGTTTCGGCTGGTTTGAAAACGAGATTGGAAGCGGTGTCATGCTGTCGTATCTGATCATTCACAAGTAAGGTTAGTTCTAATGAATTCAATAGATCAAAATCTCCCGGTTCAAGAACAGCTAAGACAGGGCCAGCGGGCAGAAAGGTACGATACGATTTTCCTTTATACCATTGCATCTGAGGCAATTGAATGTCTCTGGCTGAGACATCGTTCGCCATGAAAAAGGCTGCCACATAATCAGAAACATTTTTGGAGTTCACTTCAATTTTAGAATTTATACTTTTCCCGAAAACAATCCCGAGTTCGATTTCATAATCTAAAAGTTTTACATGATTTGGACGGATAATTTTTCCTATAGGGTTTGAGAGTGATGCGTCGGATTTTGTGAAAAACATATTATAACTTTTATCATCCGGATCCAAACCCGATTCGACCAGATGCTGTCTATAATTAGCGCCTTGACATATGATTTGGCAAGGCGCCGTGACCGGTGAAAGAATCGAAGCTTGCTTTACGGAAAAATTCGTTGTATTCGACTTTATAGGATTCTTTTTTAAGAAATCTAATAGTTCTTTCGTGCTCAAGTCACCTACATTTAGTGGATAAACAATTCCGTTCTCTATTTGGCCCCAATCGATGGTTTTTTCCTTGTTGTATCTTATATAATTCTTTGCCATTTTATTCCCTTCGTATTAATATTTAATCCAATCTCTTGGCGGTCTTTCGACCATTGCTTTCATCTCGATTAAAGTACTTAATCGGATTTCCCTTCCAGAAAATAATCCTTTGATAAGTTCCCTTAAGGTATGAAATGACAATTTAGAATCCAGGAAATCCTTTGGCATATCTTCACCCCATTGGTACAAGCTTTTACGGCTGATTTCATGAAAGCCTACAGGGTATGTATCATCGAATTTGTCACCATCGGTATAATGTTCGACAAGCATGCCTGTCGGATCTCTTTCATAATCGAAAACCTGGCTACCTAGTAGATGTCGACCTAGACCCCAGGCCGCTTTCCAGCCTTGGCTCAAAAGCCATTGTCTTCCTTGCGAAATTTCGTCTATATCCTTCAGTTCGAATGCACAATGCTCCAAGTGATCATCAGCACCTGCTCCTATAACAATTGTATGGTGATCGGTAAGAGTTTTTCCGCGATTACATCGTAAAAAAACGAGAACCGGTTCTTTAGATTTAGGTAGTAGTTGAATATCGGAAGGAATCATTCCGAACGTATCACAATACCATTGGGCATTCTTTAAAAATTCCTGTTTTAGAAAAACAGCATGTCCGAGGCGAATCACTTCAGACGGACCAGAATCGGCTGCTTGCGGTCGGTTTACTCTTTTGATCGAGTCATAACGATTCCAATTTCTTTTTATCTGAGCAGAATTAGATACTTCTGGAACTTCAGATAAGATTGCATCCACAGGGAGACCGGAAGGATCAAACAAAGTAACGGATGGCAAGTTTCCAAATCGACCTAAAGGTTGAAAATGAGCACCGTTCAGTTTTCTAAGAGCATCAAATTCTTTTTCAGAAGATATATAAAATCCAAATCCAAGTAAAAAATCCCTGCCGGCCTCTTCAACTGACCAACAGGGAAAATTGGAGCTATTTCCATGAAATAGGATCTGGTTCTTCGTTTTACTTAAGACGCGAAGTCCGAAATCGGTATAATACTGTTCGGCTTCTGACAGATTTCTTCGACCTAACCTAACATAGGCGATGTCCTGAGCACTGCTCACTGGATTGTGCGTTTGAGTGGGAATTTTGGAAGCAGATTTATTCATGGCGAGCTTTTTCCGAAAAACAGTCATTAGTATAAATTTCATAAAAATTATCGACGAAGGTTGCGTTCTGGTTTTCAGATTTATTTAGAGTGCAATTATTTAATGTTTCGAATAAGAGAAGGAATAGGGAATGAAAGTCTGTTTTACGCGAGTCGTCGTCATTACAAATGACAAGTAGGCTTGTTTGAATTTTAAATTTTAAATTCCCAATTTCCAGATCTAATAGAATCGTTTTGCCGACTCCGGAATTATGCGAGAAGGCACTAGGTTTAATAATTGTTACATTATCGAGAAAGGAGATTTTTTTCCTAAGGATAGACTCTATACTATTTCGGGAAATGCTGCAAACAGACTTGGATATATTTTTGAGATCTTTATTTTTGATTTGAGAGTATAAAATGCGTAAGTCTTCAAAGGACTCGGCGATTGTTCTAACCGAATCCTTGTTATTCTCCCTTTTTCTTAACAGTATTTCCTCGAAGATAGTCAAATCGTTCTGATTAAGGAAAATTTGTCTGTCTTCAGTAACTATTCTTTGCTCATCGATAATTAACGTTGGAATTCCCATGTGACTTAAAAGAAAAGAAGCGAAGAGTCCTGTCGGATTAGCTCCGATTGCGATCGCATTGCGTACATGCTGCTTTTCGATGATGGATATAATTGGGAACATTGTATTAAATGAGAGATATATCAAAAATGATAAAAAGTCAACATTAAAATGAACACTTATTCTAAAAATCCAATTTTATAATTTCCTTGATGCCGATTCGACCCCTTTTGAGAGGGTTTGGCAATCGAAAGTAACTAAAAACTAAGTTCGATTTATACCCTAAGTGTAAGAAAATTAGCAATGCCTATAAATATAACGTTGGTTCAAATGGGCATATATTGAAAAAATATCAAAAATAATACTAATAATAAATTTGACATATCTCTCAAAAATGATTAAAATATATTTTATGGAATATATTTCTTTTGGAGGATTTTGTGTCATATTCTGTTGTTCCCGTTCGACCTCTTACTGAGGATGAAATTAGTCGTTATGATAGTGATGGCGTTATAATGGTCAAAGGTGCAATCGACGCGAATTGGTTGCATCTTATTGAGGCAGGACTCGAGAAGGCGCGTTTGGAAATGTCATTGCTCGGAAAGTTTATGTCCAGAAAAACTCAGGGTTATCAAATGGATACTTTCCTTTGGAAGCGCGTAGATGAAATACGTGATGCAATCTATTACGGACCTTTCGCGCATTGGGCTCAGCAATTGATGGGGGCTAAAGAGGTTAGATTTTTTTACGATCAAATGTTTGTAAAAGAGCCAGGAACAGATGCACCAACCCCTTGGCACCAAGATCTTTCATTTTGGCCTATTCGAGGGGAGCAGATCACTTCTTTTTGGATCCCATTGGATCCAGTAACAAGAGAGAGCAGTGGACTAATGTATGTTAAAGGTTCGCATAAATGGACCCAACGCTTTAAAGCAATTTCTCCTGATTATGTTGCTGCTATTATAGATGAAAAGATGGATGATATTCCGGATATCAATGCAAATCCGGAAAAATATGATCTTCTCGATTGGGTGATGAATCCAGGCGATATCCTGATGTTTCACCCTTTGACGTTGCACGGTAGCTACGGGAATAATCATCGTACACGCCGAAGAAGAGCTTTAGCTCTTCGTTGGACAGGAGATGACGTAATATGGGAACCTTCTTCGAAGCGAATGCCCATATTCTATCAACATACTTCTATCGTTGGCAAAGGATTGTCCGGAGCTGCTTTTCCTCGTATTCTACCTGAACCAATTGCCTTGGAGCGAAATATACGACGCTTTACTGAAACACCGAGTAAAATGCAACTCTTGGTTTCAGGGATAAATAATATTACAGCAGCGGTACGCCTAAAGTTTAAACTTCGGCCACCACAGCTTAGGCAGACTTGGAAGTAGCTAAACTATTTTGTATTACTGAGAAATTTTCAATTAGGTGAATAAGTTTTGAATTTTGATAATATATTAAATAACCTAAGGTTCGATAAATTTGAAGTAATAATTGTCGGGGCCGGGCCTGTAGGAGTTTTAGCTGCCAATCTATTGGGTATGAAAGGTATATCGGTCCTTTTGGTAGATAAGAATCCTGAAGTATTGGAAATACCTAGAGCTATCTCACTGGATCAGGATGCATTGAGAATATTGCAAGCGGTAGGCCTTTCGGAAGAAGCAATGAAAAACATGCCTTTGATTTCTTGCGTAGAAATGATCTCTCCGATCGGAGGAGTTCTGGCTAAAATAAATTCGTCTGGATTGGTAAACGGTCATCCGCGATTGGTTTCATTTTACCAACCAGATTTAGAAAGATTGCTAAGGAAGGGAGTCGAAAGATTTGAAAGCGTGTGCTTTTTAACCGATTGTTTATACTTAGAGCATAGCCAGTCTGATTTGGGACTCTCTGTGAAATTGAAATATAATGAAGTAGTAAAAGAATTTTCTGCTTCTTACCTTCTCGCTTGCGATGGAGCACATAGTTCTATTCGAACTAACCAGGGTTGGAGCTTACAGGGTTCTTCTTATAAGGAAGATTGGTTAATTGTAGATATAGATGGTTTTTCTGAATCCATGGAGAAAGTAGAATTTTTCTGCAATCCAAATCGACCAATTGCTCATGTGCCTGGACCGCAGGGATCCCAACGCTGGGAGTTTCTTCTCCGAAATAAAGAAACTAGAAATGAAATGGAGAATCCTGAAAAAATAGCAGAACTTATGAAACCATGGAGCAAAGCTTTAGCGGGAAATTTACAAAGAAAAGCGGTGTATCGATTTCATGCGAAAACGGCCAATTGTATGGGAAAGGGAAGAGTCTATTTACTTGGGGATGCAGCTCATTTAACCCCTCCGTTCGCAGGCCAAGGATTAGTTAGCGGTTTTCGTGATGCCTTTAACATTAGTTGGAAAATAGCAGCGATTTTAAATAAGGAGGCAAGTCCGAAAGTATTAGAAAGTTACGATATAGAAAGACGACCCCATGCAAAAAAGATGATACGCTTAGCAGTTTTTCTTGGATCTATTATTATGACCAGAAGTAAAATCGCAGCTATATTAAGGGATTTGTTATTCAAAATTCTACTTTACTCACCTCTTAAATCATATCTCACCGATATGAGGATAAAACCTTTAAACAATTTCAATAAAGGGCTTTTTTTAAAGAAGGAACGATTTCGAAATACTATTTTATATCCAGGAACCACCTTCCCGCAAGCTTCTATTAAATTAGAGAACGGAACTTGGGATTGGTCAGATTCTCTGCTTGGTAGTTCGTTGGCTATCGTTGGATATGGAAATGACCCTATGCTTGTTTTGAATGAGGAGTCAAAGACAATATGGAAACGTCTGGGAGGAGTCATGATATATCTTTCCGATCAAAGAATTAAATCAGTCGTTGAAGATTGTACTTGTTTCGGAGAAGATGTAACCTTTTTCTTTCAAAATATTTTCGGAAAAAAGAATCGTTTCGTAATAGTACGACCGGATAGAATTATAGGAGCCGCCTTCGAGGCCGAACAGGCTGATGAAGTAATTAAAAAGTTCTCAAACCTTTATGTTTAGGATATCTGTTATGAAATAAAATATATTGCCTTGTCCAATCCGCGTAAGTGAACCTGCTGTAGACGCAGGATATTACTTACGTGCATTTGGGAAGAAAAAATTTGGAATCCAATATTAAATTGCACTAAACTTTACGAACACTTTCTAAATTTTCCTTCAAGGCAGTTTTTAATTCAACGTTCAGTGCCTTAGTTGAGAGATGTATTTCTACTAAAGAAAAGATTAAAGAAATTATCATAAAGAGTAAAGAACTGCCAAAAAAGCACCATGCGAAAAGGCTTAGAATAGGTATAAAAGCGATAGAAAATGTACAAAAAATTAAACTAAGTATTCCAAAAGATTGAGAAAATCTAACAAGCGAAATTCTAAAGCTTAAATTTTCAATTTGTAGAACAAGATTCTCATCTTTTGTTTCTCTGTATTTTTGAATTAAATGCCTAGCAAGAGATGCAAGTCCGAAGAACCGATTCGTAAAAGCCAACATTAATAGGGAAATTGCAGGAAAGAGTAATCCTGGTGTATTATAATTAAGTGATCCCATTGATCCAGAAAATTTCGATTCATACTTGAATACAAATTATAAATGAGATTCCTCTCAAAATTGTAGTTGATTGAGCCGGATTTGCTAACAAAATGTCGAAGGATGGCAAGAATCAAACACCGGAAAGTGTTACTTCCCAAGAGGGAAAGAACAAGGGCTCAAATAATGAGCGCAGCTCTGCGATTATTTGCAGTTAAGGATGCAGGTGAGACTTCAATTGCAGAAGTTTCTGCTGAAGCCGAAGTTGCCAATGGAACTTTTTACAACTATTTTAAAACAAAGGAAGAATTATTAGAAGCATCTGCTCTTGCATTGGCGGAGGCGTTAGTTGAGAAGTCTGCTCAACTAATTCCGGAAATTACCGACGGAGCAGAAAGGATGGCCTACGGAGGGATGACCTTTTTAAAAAAGGCAAGAGAGGACATGAATTGGGGTTGGGCCTTAATTCGAGTTGCAGCTGCAGCACCGAGAATGAGTGAAATTTTGCGCGCGCAACCGTTGAAGGATATGCAAAAAGCTGTGAAAGCAGGAAAATTTATAATCGAGTCGGAAGAGGCGGCTTTAGGTCTTTATATTGGAGCCTTACATTATGGAATTCGAAATATTCTTGAAGGCCGAGCAAAGAAATATTCTCATGATATTGAGTTGATAGCACTGGTATTGAGAGCCTATGGCTTATCCGGTAAAGCTTCAAATAACGTGAGTCAGAAAGCATTCGATCGTGTTTGGGCTGTGAAGTAAATCCGAATTATTAACTAACGGGATGATATTGTTATTTGCTCAAGAAGATCTTGGGTGCATATTATCAAGATCAAAGGATCATTTTTGAATAACATTTATGAGATGAAGAAAGAAAATTTAAGTAGAGTCTTAGCGTTTTTTAAGTGACTTTTCTTTATCACGTATTTGGCGTATTCCATCGATTAGTAAGTCCAATCCAAATTTAAATTCTTTCTCAATTGGCACAGGCAAAAATTCAGCTACTTTTACTGTAGCCGGAAAATTAGCGGAATTCAATTTTCGAAATGTGTTCGAATCATTTTTATTCTTTTTTTGATCTGACCCTTTCAATTGAACAGCAAAGCCTAAAATATAGCGTGATAGAGATGCATATGATAGAGCAGCAAGATGCGGCGAAAATTCATTCGATAAAAATAAAGAAATAACACTCTCGCGTATAATCATAGCGTTTGGCCCGAGTGGTAAGTTTTCTACTAATAACGGAGCCGCATTTGGATATCGACTAAGTGTTTCGAAAGCATTGAGAGCGAAGGCCCGACACATTTCTTCCCAGTTCAGTCCAGTAAGTTTTTCTGGTTTCCATTTTAATTCTCCGAATATGCAATCAACAACTTGAGCAATCAAGTTCGCACGATTACTGAAATGTCGATAGAGAGTTGCAGTGCCTGACTCTAATCGATCAGCGAGCGAGCGCATAGATAATGCTTCTGCACCTTCCTCGTTCACAATTTGTAAAGCAGTAGAAACGATACGGTCTACAGGAAAAGGAGGCCGCCCCGGTGCAGGTTTGGATTTCTGCCTATTAGTCATAAAGCAAACTTCAAGGACTGCTCTAAATGTGCAAGCAGTTGAGGATCAGGTTGAACGACTAATTTTATATCATTTTGCGAAGAAAAAGTATTTGAAAAGCTTGACTTTGAATTAAAATGGATACACTGTATCCAAAATAAATAAGTTAGGAATTTGAACGATAGACTCGGATAGGCAGCAATGGCTCTTCTCAAAAATGAGATTATAAATCGCCCAAATCGTTATGTCGAAGCGGTTGGTGTAGATATTTATGCTCAGATTGAAGATTCTTTTGTTAAAGGGAGAAAGGTATGAAAAAAGATAAAATCAAAGTTAGAAATATAATATTTCTTTTTTTTACTCTTATTGCAATTATCACAATTTCCATTTACTCTCTCAATAATTCCATTTCCGAAAATATTGCAGAATTGTATAAGCCTTCTGCTGATTCACGTTTTTCAATTGTAGATGGAATAAAAATCCATTATAAACGAAAAGGGGAGGGACCGATCATTCTCCTTTTACATGGAAATGGGGCATCATTACAGTCTTTTGAGCAAGTTGGGTCAGCTCTTAATGCAAATTCATTTGCTACCGTCATACTAGACTTGCCCGGATTTGGTCTAACTGGTTCCCGAGAAGATCGAGACTACCGGATTCAAACCTATACATCTACAATTGCTCGCTTTATGGAAAGCTTGGAAGTTCAGCGATATTCAGTAGTTGGCAACTCGCTCGGTGGAAATATAGCATGGAACCTTGCGTTAGAATATCCAAACCGAGTAGACAATCTTGTTTTAATTAATGCCACAGGTTACCCAGAAAAATCGATTCCATTGGGAATACGTATGGCACAGAACCCAGTTTTAAAATTGCTCTTAAAGCTATGGACACCGCGTTGGGCCGTTGAGAGAAGTTTGCGATCTGCAGTTGGTTCTAATTCTAATATTGTGAATGAATCTATGGTTGACCGAATACATTTTTTTGCAAATCAATCGGGCAATCGTATAGCTTTCATTGATTTAGCAAATACAGATCAAATCGATAGAAGTTCTTATATAAAAAATATCACTGTGCCTACTCTTGTGCTTCGGAGTTCCAAAATTGACGGACAGCATTTTGCACGAGATATTGAGAATTGCCGCGAATTGGTTAATACCGAAGGGGGACATTTGCTTCCAGAGGAAGACCCGAATTGGGTAGCTAGTGCCATTTCTGAATTTATGAAATCTTCGGGAAAAAGATCTCAAATTCGGAGTTCAGTTCATTTGTGAAAAATTGCTTACTTCAATCTAATTACCGGGAAGTTAAATTGGATTATCCTAATATTAAAAATTTTATGCATTCAAGATTGGAACGATAAGATGAAACGTGTATTCATTATTTCTATAGTTTTTCTGGTCTCTTTAAATCTCATTGCTATCACACGAGCTTGGTTATTTACTACTAATGAGAGAAAATTAGATGATGAAGCCCGTAAAAATTTTGTAGGTAGTTTTGTCCGAACCAAAATTGGAACGATCCGATATATTTTAGATGGTAAGGAAAATTTCCCTTTAGTCCTTTTCGTTGGTGGATTGACTACGGAAGGAACTGATTACTTCGAGAGGCCTGCAGAGGAGTTTAAGAAAGCCGGTTATAGGACATTACGGTATGATTTAGTAGGGCGAGGCGGTTCAGAACGTTCGAAAGAATTTGAATACAATTCTGCTACGTATTTACTTCAAATCGACGAGTTGCTTAAATCACTCAACATCGACGGACCAATTTATCTTGTTGGACAGTCGTTAGGTGGTGGAATCGTCGCTGACTGGGCTGGGGTGCATCCTGATCGCGTACTTGCAATCTCTATTCACGGTAGTGCTGGTTATGCCCCAGATTCAGAATTAGTTGTTTCCATATTAAGAATTCCTTTGGTAGGGGAATATTTATTTTGGCTATTTCGAAAGGAATTAACGCTTGGCCGGGTCCGTGCACATTTCGCCTCAGATCAACCAGATGAAGTTATTCGCTTTGAACAGAGCATTCGTCGTAGTGCTGCCTTCGAAGGATATTACAACGCTATTTTTCAGACTATTAAGAATTTTGGTGCGACTAATTTAGAAAATGTTTTTCTCCAGCTCCGCAAGACTGATTTCCCAATACAGATTATATGGGGCGAAGATGATCGGATTCTTCCTGTTGAGGGAGCTCATGTAATTAATGATTGGCTTGGCGGTAAAGCCGAAGTTGTATCGGTGCCAAATGTCGGACATATGGTTATGATCGAAGGTGGTAATAGAACTATTTCGATCGTGATTGAATTTTTTAATAAAGTACGCCTGAAAGCTTCAAGCAACAAAGGGTAGTTAGCTAATTGGACTCTATTATCCTACATCTTTGTATAATATAAATTTAAATGAGATGTTTACATTGATGCTTGAAAGGATAGAAAAGTTATTTAAGAGGAATGTTATGTATACTATTTTTGTTTATTGGATTTCTACATTATTACTTGTGTTGTGTCTTGCAATTGGAGCCGTTCTAGATCTTGGACAAGCTTCTTCTGTTTTGGAATCTTTATCGCATCTTGGATATCCAAAATTTCTTGCTCCGATATTAGGTGTATGGAAGGTTTTGGGTTCAATTGCGATTCTTATTCCCGGATTCCAACGATTGAAAGAATGGGCTTATGCTGGTGTTTTTTTTGATTTAAGTGGAGCTTTTCTCTCTCATGTTATAGTTGGCGATGAATTTCGTGAACTCGTTCCTATAATAGCAATCCTAGGATTTGCTTTAATTTCTTGGGCAACGAGACCGATTACGCGGCGCTTACAATAATAAAAGGGAAATAACGAGAAATTTCCGTTGAATGTAAAGATTATCTTTAATTTGAATAACTCCACAAAATTCGAAAGGCCATCTCTTTTTAATATGAATTGAGCCATGAAAAAGGAATCTCTTTGGGGGTATCTTTCGAATCGGCATCATTAAATTTCCCAACCCCCTTCATTGCATCTTTCTTCTTTCAGATAAATTTTCAAAATTTTAGACCCTCGTATAAAAAAGGATTGATATTCTTCATTAATGGATACAGTGTTGCCGATATTATGACGGTGAAGACAATGAGAAAAAATTTCATTAAGAAAATGAATATAGTCACGATGATGCGAATAATTTTCGCGATTATGTTTTTGTTGGGCTCGTCTACTCTATCTGCAAAATCTTACGTTTTCGGAAGTTTAGGCGCGCAATTTAATTTAGGTAACTTGGGAGACGTTATCACGAAGGATGGATTGGATGCTTCAAGTAATTATGATGCTGTTTCCTCTACCGGACAAACAGGAGTATTACCACGCAGAGTACTATATCCAGACAATCGTCTCCTTTCTTTGCAGCACAGTACAATGGGACTAATCCACGCTAATACTGGAGGACCATTAACAGGTGGAGTTATATCGCTTGGTTATGAACAAGATTTTGGTAAAAACTTTTTCTGGAGAGTGTCAGCAAATTATACAAAGAAAATTATGGGTGGGGAATCTGACGCAAAATTTCTACAGTATAAATTTTATGATATAACATGGGACTATAGTGCTATTCAGATACCTGTGAATGTGGGAATCAAAATTTCACCTACGGAAGATACTGCGATTTATATAGGTGCCGGAGTGCATTATTTTAAAGGTGGATGGGGATTAGCCGGTAGTAATCGTGCGGAAGATGTACATCAGTTTCTTGCGCAGACCCTTGGGCCTACTAATACAATCACAAATTTGTTAGAGGATGGAACTGATCCGAACGCGAACTGGGAAAATACTCGATTCAATGTATCCGGTGTTGCTCCTAATTGGTTGTTTGGAGTTCAGGCGCGAGTTTCGGACAAAGGATATGCTTTTATGGAAGCCGAGACATTCTTTTCTTTCAAATACGGAATCGCACATCCAAGTTCACAGGGTGGGGCTGAAGGTTTAGCTCCAAGCGTTGGCTATCCTATCGTACTTGGCGGAACACAATATCGTATAGGTTATAAATACGAGATTTAGTTCACCTCTATCTGCTTCTTAAACTATTCTCTTGTGGGCAAGAAGATTCACTTCTTGCTTTTTTTTTGTCGATTGTGTATAGTTTGAGATTCTATTAATCATAAAACGTAAGCTTTTACGATATCTAACACCTTTAAAAAATTTATGGACCATAAAGGCTAAATCCGTTGCTTAAGAGAGGGAAAGCGAACAGCGAGAATGCTTATTGTTGCACAATTAAGCTCCAAGTAAACGGGGATAACAAAAATATTTAAAGAACTTTCTGATAATACCAGGCAAAAGCTTGACATTCAATAAATTTGGATACAGTGTATCCATAATGAGAGAATGGAATAAACCCGATCATGATTCTTTATTTTCGACCGTTGATGGGATCAAGTTACATTATAAAAGAATTGGGAAAGGGCCTATAGCGTTACTTTTGCATGGAAGTGGTTCTTCACTCCATTGTTTTGATTCGGTGGCGAATACGCTGAGTGAAAATTATCTTGAAACTATTCGTATAGATTTGCCCGGCTTCGGTCTGACTGGCGCTCGGCCAGATCGAGACTATTATATTGAAGCATATTCCTCAACGATTGCTCGCTTCATGGAAACCTTAAATATACCACGGTATGCCGTTGTCGGAAATTCACTTGGGGGGAATATTGCATGGAACCTAGCATTGGATTATCCTCAACATATAGAGGCGATAGTTCTAATCAACGCTACCGGTTATCCGGAGAAGTCTTTACCTAAAGGATTACGAATGGCTCGAAATCCTTTTTTACGGCCAATATTGCGTCGTTGGACACCTCGTAGTGCAGTTGAGCGTAACCTACGTTCTATTGTAGGAGCTGAATCTAATATTGTAACGGATGAAATGATAGAAAGGGTTTTTCAATTAATGAGTCTCCCTGGAAATCGTTCAGCTTTCATTGATTTTGCTAATACCGATCAAACAGATAGAAGCTCTCAAATAGCAAATATATCTATTCCTACTCTTGTACTTCGAAGTGCCAAAATAGACGGACAACATTTTGCAAGAGATATACGGAATTGCCAAGAATTGGTGCATATTGGTGGTGGACACTTGCTTCCAGAAGAAGATCCGAGTTGGGTATCTAAAGCGATCGAAAGGTTCCTTCATACTGTTAAAAAGAAGAGTAAGGAATAATTTAAATGAAATACTTTATTTCAAATTATGAAAATCAAAAATTAGATTCCTCCTCTCGAAAAAAAATGCGGGGAAGTTTTATTCAACTATCAGACGGTATAACGCATTACGAACTAAAAGGGCCAAACGGGGGAGAACTTGTTTTTCTCTTCGGTGGTTTAACGATTCCATTGTTCTATTGGGACGCAATAACTACTGAACTTCATGATAAAGGTTTTCGTACTCTTACCTACAGCGGATACGGTAGAGGCTATTCGGACCGAATTAATGAAAAATATGATTTAACATTATTTGTGCGTCAAGCTTCGGACTTAATTCAGTGTCTGGGTTTGGACGAGGTATATCATGTCGTTGGGGCCTCTATGGGAGCTCTTATTGCGATGGAATTTTCCAAGCAACATGCGTCATTCATTAAGACGCTAACGTTTGTTGGTCCTGCGGGTTTGGCGCGACCTATCTTGTCACCAGATCGAATACTACGATATGATCTACTCGCGAACTTCCTTGCGAAGCATTTTGGGACTCGTTTGCTTGAGCAACATTTGGGACACAATATTCGTGATCCCAAGGACGCTTTGATCTTGGCAAAAATGACTCGAGATGCTTATCGAATAGAGGGATCTATGTTTGCTCTATTTTCTACATTGCAGAATTTTCGCCTTTCCAATCGCAGTGATTTGTATCGTGGCGTAAAAAATTTAGGAATACCTATTCAATTAATTTGGGGTAAGGATGATTTGGTAACCCCGATCCACCTTATGCAAGAAGCTCTTCATCTCTTGCAACCTCAGAGTTTTCAAATTATTGACTGTGGTCACATGGTTCCATTTGAACGTCCAGGTCAATTAGCGGAACATTTCAATTCATTCATACTATCATCGCAGAAAGGAATATCTCATGGAAAGTAATAAGATTATCGATGTTCTGATCGTTGGCGCTGGGCCAACAGGAACTTCTTTAGCTATTGACCTCGTTCGTCGGGGTCTTGATGTAAGGATCATTGATAAGGCACCACATGCTTTTCAGGGATCACGCGCAAAAGGCATTCAGCCTCGTACCTTAGAAGTATTCGATGATTTTGAAGTAATTACAGATATTCTTTCACAAGGCAGTCTCTATCCATTATTGGGAATTCATCTTGGTCCGATTACGATTCCGTGGCCGATGTTTAAAAATAAACGAGCTACAGCATCTACTCCTTATCCAAATACTTGGTTAATTCCGCAATATACTACGGATAGCGCCCTGCACAACCAGCTTAAGAAACTTGGTCGTAATGTAGACTTCGGACGAAAACTCATAGGGTTTACGCAGGGGCTTGAGGCCGTTGTTTCTCGTGTTTCCTTCTCAAATGGTGAAGAGGAGATTATATCCCGTTACCTAGTTGGAGCTGACGGTGGCTCGAGTGAAGTGCGACAGCAATTAGGAGTGAATTTTATTGGATCAACGGATGAACAAGATCGAATATTAATCGTAGATGCTATCACGACAGGGTTATCAAGAAATAGATGGCATGTTTGGCCAGGAAGAAACGGAAAGTTTGTTGGCGCTTGTCCTTTGCCCAACAGTCAGTTATTCCAATGGATGATTCGGCTTGCGCCAGAAGAGGAGCCTCCGGAGAGCCTAATAGACATTAATCGAAGGATCCAGTCTCACACACGTAATCTGAGAATTGTGCTCAAAGAAATGAAATGGAGATCAGTGTTTCGTCCGAACATTCGTCTCGCGGAAGTCTATCGTAGTAAGCGTGTCTTTATTTCTGGTGACGCTGCTCATGTTCATACACCGGCCGGTGCCCAGGGATTAAATACCGGGATTCAAGATGCATATAACTTAGGGTGGAAACTCGCACAAGTGTTAGCTGGTGCAAGCGACGATCTTCTGGATACTTATGAAATGGAACGACGCCCAATCGCCGCCTCGGTACTCGGGCTATCAACGAAAAAGTATAATGGAATTTCGAACCTGGATCCTTCTAGTATACGTCGTGGAAAAGATGAGCAACAGCTGACACTAACATATCATGGTGGACCTCTGGCATCTAGTGCTAGTGATCGAACAAACACTCTTGAGAGCGGAGACAGAGCACCGGATGCTTTCTTATTTGATTCGAAAGGTAAAGGAGTCCGGTTATTCGATCTTTTTCGAGGATCTCATTTTACTCTCATCGCATATGGTAACCGAGCGGCCAGAGATCTTGCTCGTATTAATTGGCCTGTGAATGGTGCGCAATTAAAACGAATCGTAGTGAATTCATCATGGATACTTCAAGCTGATTATGTTTTGAATGATTTGAAACACACTTTTGAAAGTGTCTATAGTCCACCGGATGATACATTGATTCTTATACGTCCAGATGGGTATATAGCTCACATTTCATCAAGTGAAGACTTAAACTCTCTGTATAATTCAATACACAAAATGACACCCAACGCTGAATTCTCCGGCGAACGAGCGGGTGAAAGCAATATAACTAATAAACCTTTTTCACATGAGCGTGGATATCGTGCCAACTAATCAAACGAATACAGACTTTGGATATGAGTCAGTAAAATTGGAATTTAAAAATGGGCCGCCGCGTTGGGTAGCACCACGCGATTTATCATTTTTGTTTGTTGCGTTTGCCTTCATCGTAGTAATGCTCGGAACAACTTTACCTACCCCTCTATACGTCTTCTATCAGAGAAAGTTAGGCTTCTCTACATTTATGAGTACTATGATATTTTCAGCTTACTCGTTTGGCGTACTCGTTGCACTTATACTATTTGGGCGAGCATCGGATACGGTAGGTCGCAGGCCTATCTTGCTCTTGGGACTTGTTTGTTCATTTCTTAGCTCTTCCGTCTTTTTAGGAGCCAATGAACTTACTGCGCTATTTGTTGGTCGTGTCTTCTCTGGATTATCGGCAGGCATTTTCACAGGAACTGCTACTGCCACTCTTGTTGATCTTACTGAACAAGGTGGTTCAGAGCACGCGTCGCTTGTTGCCACATTAGCTAATATGGGAGGGCTCGGTCTTGGTCCATTAATGGCTGGTTTACTCGCTGAATATTATCCATCACCATTGCTGTTGCCGTTCAAATTTCATTTGGGCTTATTATTATTCGCAACTATTGGATTATGGGTAATACCTGAACCTATTTTAACAAAAAATAGGTTAAAGTTTAGCATAGTGAGATTGGCTATTCCTTTATCAATGCGATCGATTTTCATAAAAGCTGCAACTGCTGGATTTGCGGGGTTCGCAGTGTTAGGATTGTTTACGGCAGTTGTCCCTTTATTTCTATCTAAATTGCTTATGCAAACTTCACCTGCACTTTCTGGCTATATGGCTTGTTCGATCTTTGTCGCATCTGCGATAGGACAAATAACGCTTGGGAGGTCTCTGGGTAATTTGGCAATTCCCGTTGGCTGCGCCTTGCTTATGATCGGGATGGTATTCTTTTCGACTTCTCTTATTACTGGATCCATAGTCTTTTTATCCTCCACTGCTATTGTTGCTGGGCTTGGGCAGGGAGTCATATTGCGCGCAAGTATCGCAGCGATAAATGAGAAGGCTCCACAAGAAAAGCGTGCGAGTATAGCCTCCTCTTTCTTTCTCATTCTATACTTAGCAATCTCATTACCAGTAATTGGCGTCGGTTTTGGCGCCGATATTGTCGGATTCAGGTTTGCTGGAATCTTCTTTAGTTGTGTTGTGATTTTTTTATCTGTAATTGCTCTTATTGCAATACTTCATACTAAAAGAATTCAATAAGTAACGGAAATTAAAAGTAAGCGAATGGTTTTTGTATTAAATAAAATCGGATACGGTGTATCCAATTTTTATGAGGTAAATTAATGAAACGGATCCTGTTGCGAGGTGCTGTAGTAGTGACAATGTCACCAAATCGTCCAGATTCAGAACACCTTGATATTCTTATAGAAGATGGACTTATTTCTAAAATGGATCCTCATTTAGAAGTATACGCGGATGAGATTGTGGACTTTAAAGATCGCATTCTTATTCCTGGACTCATTAATGCTCATATTCATAGTTGGCAAGCTGCTCTGCGATGTGCTGGAGCGGATTGGACTCTCTTAGAGTATCTTGCCAACGCCCATGCTGGACTTTCTTCAAAGTATAATCCGAAGGATATGTACATCGCTGCATTATTTTGTGCTCTAAATCAAATCAATTGTGGTACGACGACTATCGGTGATTGGTGCCATAACGCTCGTACGCCAACATATGCTGATCAGACGATTCAAGGGCTTGATGATTCAGGTATTCGTGCCGTGTATTTTAATGGAACGCCACATAGAATTAGGGAAGCGATTCACCCAATCCAAGAAATTGATCGATTGATGAGAATATTGAAAAATCATAAATTAATTTCTGTTGGAATGGCGATACCTGGACCGCAATATTCCAAGTTACACGTTGCCAAAACGGATTTGATTAATGCTAAAGACCGTGATATTATTGTTTCAATGCACCAGAGTGGAGGACTGCCTGGGGCAGCTTGGAAAGCTGTATTGGACGCAAATCTAATTGGGCCGCACGTTAACATTGTGCACGGCTGCGATTTGCCGGATGAATGGATCAGATTGTTTGTTCAGGCAGGAGCTACCTTTACCTCAACACCAGAGAATGAATTAAGTCAAGGACATGGCCTTCCTCTTACCGGTAGATTATTACGTTATGGCACAGCTCCTTCGATAGGAACAGATACTGATACTGTAGTTTCGGGAGAAGTCTTGGTAGCGGCACGGATTGCTCTTGCTCATCAACGTGGACAAGATCACCAACAAAGTCTCCAGGAAACGGGCCTTTTCTCTGCATCACCTACAATCACAAGCAAAGATGCTCTTTCATGGTTAACTGTAGAAGGCGCTCGAGCTCTTGGACTAGCGGACAGTGTTGGTCGTCTGGAGCCTGGTATGCAAGCGGATATCGTTGCTATCGATACCCGTAATTTGAATCTATGGCCAGCACACGATCCTGTTGCTACTGCACTTCAAGCAAACATGGCGAATATAGAAGCAGTAATGATTGCAGGTAGGTGGCGAAAACGTGAACATACTCTTATCGATGTAGATACAAGTAGCTTACGATCAAAACTTTTCGACTCCGGCCAGAGGCTTCTAGGGACGCTGCAATCACCTGGTATTGTAACGCGTCTTCGCCAGAAAGTAGTCAGAGAAGTATTAATGAAAAAGCTCAGAAAGAAAATTGAATCCTTGTAACATTACGCAGGTTAAGTTCTTATTGTATAAATTCGAACGAGAATTACCTCTTGGGGAATATCTTTCTTATAGTATTGAATGGCGGGTTAAGATAGAAATCCTTTCCTCTCAATCCTAATATTTTGCGTACAAAAAATACATTTTCGAAGTAAATTTTGTCCGAATTTTTTCTGAAATCGATAGAAAGTAACAAAGCTTCTTTAATCGATTAAAGAAAATTGGGAGAGATTATTCTGAAAATGGTAAAATCGTTTTTACTAATTATCGCGTTATTCGTTATGAATTGCGCATCTGATACGGTATTGATCCAAAAAATCAAGACTGGAAACACAGCCTATGCAAACCAGGCTATCGATTCAAATTCACCCGAATGGAATGAAGGAGGGGAGTTCTCCTTAACTCCGTTACATTATGCTGCTGAATACGGTCATTTAGAGCTCGTAAAAAAATTACTGGATAAAGGTGCTGATATAAATGCTAAAGGAGGGATTTACTTTGCTACCGGAGGTAGAGAAGGAAACGAAACACCTCTACTACTCGCAATTAAATACGGCCATACGGAAGTTGCAAAATATTTAGTTTCGAAAGGCGCGAATGTGAACGACAGAACATATCGAAAAAGGTCGGTCACATATATGGCATGGAAATATGCATTAATGCATTCCGTACAAGAGAAGGATAAGAAACAAAGTTTAGAACTTCTAAATTATGTAAATTCCTTGAATACCACGTTAGATTCTTCAAGGGAATCTTTGGCAACTGAGATTGTGCGCGGATATGTAACTTTTTATTCGAATACAGATGTCTTTAAATCATATCTTAGCCGGAATTTAAATTTAAATTGCTGTGATAGGGAATCAGCACCTCTTTTGTTTTTGAGTTCTAGTTTTAAGGAAACAGACGTAAAGAAACGGAAATTAGCATTAGAGTTGCTGGACTTGATACTAAAAACGGATATTGATCTCTATCTTCGTCACTTTACTAGCGACCAGTCTAACCGTTCAGGCCTTTTGGAGATTTTTGAGATCAAAAATGAAGAAGCTCAAAAAGCAAAAGCACTGATTATGGCAAAATTTCCGAACGTAGAACAGCCTGAGCCGGAATGGAAAACGATTCCTAGAAACATTGTAGAAGGATTTGGAGATCTACTTTTCTTTTGGCTTTGATTTTTAAAGAAAATTGATATAGAATGAAAAGCATTGCTCAGAGGTCTCGATGCAATGCTTTTTAGTTAATTTTTTCAAGCCAGACTCCTTTTATGCAATAATCAAAATATTATATAAATCACATATATACTTCTGATTAGGATCGATTTGTTCTTCCAAAAAAGAGTAGACAGAGCCTATCTTTTGGAAGATAACCTGCGAAATGTATCCTTCTTTCGTAAATCTTGAAATACTTAATAACTTATTTGATAAATTCTTCATTAGAATAAAGGGATATTTCGAGAAAAATTCTTTCTCGAGAATAGCTAAAGATATTCGGGTAGTATTTGGAAGGGTTTTTTTTATTCTAATTTCTGCACTTATTCTTTTTTATTCAGTAAGAGGAGTCCTTAGTGACACTTACTACATTGAGTCGATTAGTCTGCCTGAATCTATCATTAAAAATGGATTAAGCGAAAATGAAGTTTCCGGTAGAATCATTTTGAAGCTCAGGTTAATCCAATCTGAGGTTACTGCTATCGATTCGTCCGACTCCGAAGATATTCATAAGCCTATTTTTCGATTTAATGATGCCGTGGCTTCGGAAGATATTAAGGTATTTGGGGTTTCTTTAAGTTCTTTAAAGAAAGTTATAAGGCTTCTGCTGAATGTTCAGGATAAAGTCATTTCCGGATCCATTGTCAGAAGAGGAAATGAGCTGGAAGCAAAGATCCATTTTCCATTTTCTACTGAAACCATTGACGTAAAAGAAAAGATTATTAATGACGATGAGATCGGTTGTATCGACGTTCTAATCGAGAAATTGTCTGAAAAAATATTACTAAAAGAACAGCCGGCGACTATCGGCTGGTATTTTTTGATTCGAAAAGATTACTTAAAGGCAAATAAAGTATATGAAGGTTATAAAAACGATTATGATATGATCGTTTTGAAGGGTTATATTGCTTTAGCTAAAGGTCATTACTCGGAAAGTCTTGATTATTTTTCTTCGGCGGAGCAGATTGATGATAGGGAGGACTATAATCTTTATTTCGGTAAGGCTACCGCTTATATGAATTCAGAAGATTATAAAAATGCTATTATCTATTTTGAGAAGGCAAGACAAATCAATGATTCGGATCCTAGGCTTTTCGTTAATATGGGGTTATGTTCAAAGTTAATTGGCCATTTCGATCTGGCAAAAGATTATTTTACCCAGGCTACTATGTTAAAAAGCAATTATGCTTCAGCCTATTATAATTTAGGCCTCTTATTCAAATCGAATAATAAAGAAGAAGCCAAAAGATATTTTAATTTGGCTATTAAATCTAAACCAAATCATGTTGAGGCTATAAAAGAATTGAATACAATGTTAGATGGGCATACTCGGTAGCAGATAGTCGGATCGATAGGAAGGTATATCAAGATAATTTTAAAAGATGTATGACCTCAAGCCTTAAGACCATCAATTGTTAAAAACCAAAAAGTATAGGGGGGACAATTCTGTCATAAACCCTAACTTCGTCTATAGTTACTACCTGAGATCCTCCGCCTAATGTACCGTATCCTAAAGTAATTGGAAAGCCTGAAGTCCAAGGGACCCTATTCGGATTGTATACTCTAGAGTCTACAAGATCGTTTCCGATATAAAGGTTGGCTCTACTATTTGGAAGATCCCATGTGAGAGTTACGTTATACCATACATCATCCTGATAGCCCCTGCAAGGGCTGAGATTGCTGACAACGCCGGTGCCTCCGTTCGTACTATATGCTCTGATTTGTAAGCATGATGAGTTATCAGCTAGCTGGAATCCTAAGCCATCTCCTGCGCCCATAATGATTCCCGGTGAGGGTTTAAATTTTCCTTTTACCCAGGCGCTAAGAGTAAATGATGAAATTCCTGATAGAATAGGCTCTCCTCCCAGACCGGAATCATGCCATGAATCTATGCCGTCATAAAAGTATGCGCCGTTTGGCAAATTGTTATGGTCGAAAGTAAGAACAGGTCCTACCGTTCCGAATGCCGTTAGATGTAATGTCCCGACTCTATCGTTTGCATCCCCATCTAAGGGCCAATAGTGGATGAGGCCGACATTCATAGCGCCTACGATTGATTCAGCGAGGCTTTCCAGGCCGTTATTTTCATTCGATGGAAGAAGTATATTGGCAAGTAGATACGTTCCGCAATTTTGAGAACTTAAAGTTACGAGTAACAGTAAGAGAAACGGGTAAGAGCGAATATTAGGCATGTGCGTTCTCAATTTTGACCAATGGTTATATTAGTGAAAATGATACGCAATAAATTATCCCAAAAAAGAGCGTTAAATGAAGATTACATTTTTGGTTATAGCAGTATAGAAGTAGGGCTGTATGGAATCAAAACGCGATTTTTCCTTCTTTCATGATATAAGGGATCAGTGTTTTTCCAGGATGCGTTAGGAAGAGATAGGAGAAGTTAAGGGAGACTATTTTTTTTTCCCGCAGAGCGATAAGGTGTATTAAATTCATAGAATTTTTATTTCGAAGCTCAGCTAGATTTTTTACATTAGATCTTATTGATATGATTTATAGCTAAATCAGAATATAGTTAAACGGAAATTATTTTTTGGTCGTGGGAGAATAAAAGGATTTTTCTGGTTTTTATCTTTTTAGGGATATTGGGTAATATATTAAATATTCCGAATTAAAATAGACGTTGAAAAAAATCAGTATAGAGTTATAATTCCACTTTAAAAAAAGATTTATTGAGTCCGACTTGGGACTGGACAGGGATATAGAAAAGAAAGGGCCTTGCAATGAAGCATAACTCTCTTTTAGGAAAGAGAAAGGGGCCTATATCCAATTTATGATACGTATATTTTCGTTGCTATCTATGATTCTGCTATTTTTTGCTTTGGTCGACTGCGAACAAAGTTCATCCGATGGATCCCAAGAACTTTTGGCATTAGCTGTATCGAATTCTGGAATTGTTGGGACTACGGATCCGGGAGAACTTCCTCCTCCGGAGGATCCTTCCCGAATTCTTTTTATCACGAGTAGTATCTATAATGGAAATTTAGGCGGAGTAAGCGGAGCCGATTTTCGTTGTGCTTCCGTCGCAGGAGCAGGTGGTTTATCAGGAACTTTCCAAGCGGTTATTTCTACTTCGGCTATGCACGCCCGAGGCAGGATGCCAAATGCAAAATATGTGACCACCACTGGAGAAACTATCGCTCTTTCCGTCTCAGACCTTTTCGATGGTACGATCTCGACACAGATTCGCAATGAGCAAGGGAACTACGCTCCTTCTTCTGGCACTTATCGTTCAGTATGGACCGGAACTAGATGGGACGGATATTATGTAAACGGAACTAATACATCCTGCAAAGATTGGACCTCTAGTTCTAATCCGGATTGGGGGGAGGCGGGTTTTGTTCCTAGACTGGACTCTTTCTGGGTTTGGGTGAACGATTCAGGTTGGGCCCCTTGCGATTTCCAGAGAGCATTGTATTGTTTCCAAGCTTCTCTCTGAAGAGAATTCGTTTTAAAGATTCAGATTTTATATCTCCTACAACCTTCCTCCCTGGTCCCATAGGATCAGGGAAGCTACAACTAACGTAAAATATCCAAAACCGCTTTTTAGATATCTTTCATTCATTCTGGATGAAAGATTCTGTCCTAAAAACATTCCTGCAATTCCTAAAGCACAGATAGTTAGAAGTAACGGACAATTTTCAGTTTGCACTGATCTGAAGCTGATTGCGAATCCGAAAAGAGAATTTGCTGCAATGATTGAAAGTGAGGTGCCTACTGCCTTTCTGATCGGAAGTTTGAGTAGAATTACGAGAGCAGGAATGATCAGAAATCCTCCGCCAGCTCCTACAAAGCCGGTGATTATCCCGACTAAAAATCCTTTGAGTCCAATCGATGGGATATTCGGAGATATTGTGGTGAGCTTAGTGTCTTCTCTCGGAGATGAATTATTAGAGCGGATCATAACCCAAGAACTAAAAGCCATTATGATGGAGAAAATGATCATTACCAATAAAGGTTTTGTAAGTGTGATCCCAAAATCAGAAATTAAGATGTTAGGAATGAAAGGGAGAAGTAAGTATCTCGCAATATAAATCCCGACAAAGCTTGGTATAGCGAAATATATTCCAACTTTTATATTTGTATCTCCCTTTTTTGCCTGGATGATTGCTCCGACTAAAGCCGCTATTCCGACAACAAAGAGTGAGTTTGTTGTGGCAAAAGTCGCATCCTGACCAAAAAAATAGAAAAGAATGGGAACCATCAAGATCGAACCTCCTGCACCAATTAGTCCGAGTGAGGCTCCCATAAAGAAAGAAGCTACATATCCTAAGATCAGCATTAGTTTATTCTAATCTACTTTTCAAATTCATTTTTTTATCCAGGAACCAGAATAATAACATTCCGAAGATGATACTCACGAAAACGATTATCGGTCTTGTCTCAAAGCTTGCGAGAGTAGTGACCGAAACTGTGGGGCAATAACCTCCAAGTCCCCAGCCAATTCCAAAAATTAAACTTCCTATAACCAAAGCAGGAGTGATTTCTTGGCGAGTTGGAATAAACCATTCCTTTGAGAACATTGGAGTTTTTCTTTTTCTTATCAATCTGTAAGTGATAAAATGAACTCCAACTGCACCTGCCATTGTGAAAAGTAGGGTAGGATTCCATTTTCCGAATATATCTAGAAACCCTATTATGTTTGCAGGTTGTAAAATTCCGGATAGTCCCAAGCCGATTGCGAATAGTAAGCCTACGATTAAGGCTCCAATATTATATTTCATATATATAGACCTGTCTTTCTTAGTAATACTACTGCTGCCATTCCAGCTGCCATGAACACGATTGTCGCTACAATGGATCTTGGAGAAACTCTACTGACTCCACAAACTCCATGCCCACTTGTGCAACCTCCTCCTAACATTGCACCGAATCCGACGAGTATCCCTGCTAAAGAGCCGATCCATGCTTTTGTTTGAAGTTCCGCAGCTAAAAGTTCCGGTGCTGTAAATTTTAAAGAAAGACCACCCAGCAGTAATCCGACTATAAAATACCATCTCCAGGATATATCACCTTTGATAGGCACCAATACACCGTATACAATGCTACTGACTCCGGTTACTCTTCCGTTCCATAAAAGCATTAAAGAAACTGCAATACCAATCACCACTCCGCCTGCAAGACCCATTACCCATTCTGTTTCCATTTTTCTTACTCCTTAGGCAGGTATTTCTCATTCCAATTCACCATCCCTCCTGCCAAATTGGATGTGAATTTATAACCTAAACGAATACTTTCTTCTGTCGCTTGTCTGGAACGTTTTCCGCTACGACATACAAAGATAATCTCTTCGAAACGATCGCCTGTTTCTAAAAATTTAGTTAAATCAGATCCTAACGTTACGAGTTGAGAAGTTCGAATATGGCCTAACTCTCCGTGGAATTCTTCCGGAGAACGAACATCTATAATTTTCACATTTCCGATTTTCTTAAATACGTCCTCATTCAAAACAGTAGGAATTCCTGATATACTTTGAGGATTCATTGTTCTAACGATTTCCAAACTCCCACATCCTGTGTTTGCAGGAAGAGCCAAGTGCATCTTTTTGGGCGTTGTAAGTTGTAGTTCTTCCATGATCTTTTGGAATTCTTCTTTGGAACGATTTCCTCCGATCCTCGGATTTAATTTCTTTTCCAATCCAACTGTAGTGCTGGTTAAACCTTTATAATCATGTGCCGGATAAACTTTGGTTTCATCAGGAAGAGAGAATATTTTTTTGGTGATACTATCATATAGTTTCGAAGATGATCCTTCCTGAAAGTCTGTTCTCCCTGTACCTCGGATCAGAAGTGAATCCCCAGTGAATACCATTCCTTCAAATAGAAAACTCATGCAGGCATTTGTATGTCCAGGAGTGGCAATCGCTTTTATTTCTTTGCTTCCAAGCGATAGAATTCTCCCATCTTGGAGTAGAATATCCGCACAATCAACTTCTGCTAATGCGCTTACAGCAGTTTGAGCCATGGTATTTTTACGAATTTCTGCAGCTCCCGTGATATGATCCGCATGGATATGCGTTTCTAAAATATACATCAGATACAAGCCAAGCTCTCTGATCAGCTTTAGATCTCTCTCCGCTGTTTCCCAAACCGGATCTATAATTGCGGCTTCCTTAGTTTCCTGATCTGCGATCAGATAGGTGTAAGTAGAGGATTGTGGTTCGATAAGTTGGTAAAAAAGAATGTCTTTCATTTTTTGTTTTTACCTTTTGTAACGTGCATATACATCAATATACGACACCCGAAACTTTGATCCTTGTATAATCCTGCAGCTCGTTGTAAAAAATTTATAGAGACGGTTCTTTTTTTGGGATTTTTGCAGAATTATACAAATAGAAGATCTTTTTAGATCAGTCGATTAAGGAAATGAGTGTTAGCAACTATGAGAACAAAAGAACGAGATAAACTTCACAAAGATGGGCTCATCAATTTTTCGATGGCGTTTACTGCCGCGGGATTTTTATGGAGCTTTTTATATTTTATATTAGGTTTTCCGCAATCGGCTATAATTCCTGGAGGTTATGCAATCTTGAGTTTATTAAGCCTGTTTTTTGTTTTTGTTACAGGTAAGTATTTAGCTTTTAGATTTCTCCAATTTCTTTTTATCTTAATACTTCCTGTACTTTTACAATTAAGCTTAGGGGGTTTCGAGAACTCAGGAGCGGTGATTATTTGGGCAATTCTTTGTCCACTTGGAGCTCTTTCATTCGCACCAATTCGTCAAGGTTTGGTCTGGTTCGGATTATTTTTGGTCGTTTTGGTTTTAACAGGACTTGCTGAATTTTATTTGCAACTGCCTATACCAAAAGTAGAGCGTAATATGCAAATTTTGTTTTTTGTGATCAATATTATAGGGGCAGGAACATTAACTTTCTTTAGCTTATACTATTTTATTTCTAAAAACAAGCAAGAGCATGATAGAGCTGAAAATCTACTTCTGAATATTCTACCCGAACCTATTGCAGAAAGATTAAAACGAAATCCATCTACAATTGCCGACGGATACAAAATGGTTTCTATATTATTTGCAGATATAGAGAATTTCACAGTAATTTCGCAAAAGGTCTCTCCTGAAACTTTGGTACATTTTCTGAATGATGTGTTTTCTCACTTCGATCTTCTCGCTGAAAAATACGGAATGGAAAAAATTAAAACTATAGGAGATGCGTATATGGCTGTTTCTGGAATTCCGATTTGGCATGAAGGCCATGCTAAATCTGCAATGGAGATGGCCATTGAAATGCAGAAGTTTGTAAAAACATTGTATGATCCTTCCGGAAAACCTTTAAGAATGAGGATTGGTATACATTCGGGACCTGTTGTTGCGGGTGTGATTGGTAAGAAAAAATTCGCATATGATCTTTGGGGTGATGCAGTGAATACCGCTAGTCGTTTGGAGTCTCATGGTGTGCCTGGTCGTATTCAGATCTCTGAAACTACTTATGATCTTCTTGAAGATACTTCTCAAATTGAAATTCGTAGATTAATAGATGTAAAAGGTAAGGGAGAAATGAAGACCTATCTCAGTTATGAATAGGAAAAGATCATAGAAAGTGCGGAGGCCATTAAGCTTCCGCATAACTTGCCGGTACTTCTATAAATGATTTCAGGAGTCTCGTGCTTCTGAATATTTCGGAAGGAGGTAATCCGAATGTGGCACGAAAGGTCCTGGTAAAATGAGCTGAATCGAAAAATCCAGCACGATGTGCGGAATCGGTATGATTCATTCCATGTAAAAGAGAATACACAGTTAATTTAAGCCTGAACCAAGTGCGAAATGAATGAAATGGAATACCAATCTCTTTCTTAAATTGGTGCTCCAAATTAGAAACAGACATACCGGCAAATTCAGCCAGATCTTTCGCAGAATGATCTTCATGAGGCATTGTAGTGATCAACTCTACGATCTTCTGGATACGTTGGTCTATTATTCTTGAATCGTTCTCTACAATCGGGGGGACCTGATTTAATAATTTTAATAGTATTTCTTCCGAATCAGAATCATCGGAAAGGATTTGATTGATCTTATTAAATAGTTCCTCTTCTTCCCTCAATGAAATAAAAATACCGTCCGTTTCACTTTCTAAATTCGATGCTCTTAAGGATTCATAATTAGGACTGCTTAAATCCATAAAGAGCAATATACAGAACTTTCCTGAAAATCGGATGGAATGATCTACCATTGGTGGGATCAGTGCAGAACGAAAAGAGATCCAATCGGAATCATTTAAAGAAATTTGGAATTCTCCATCTAAGCTGATACAAACTGTGGCAGCTGCTCTTCGACGTAAGGTTAGATCAGGGAGATAGCCTGCAAACAGGCAGCGACTTCCCCAAATACAAATCCTTTCTTGTCGATCGAGTGGGTGAGAATTAATTTCCATAGATTGCAGAATTATACAAGGAGCTTTCATCATCTGCAAATATAATCATCCTGTCACTTAGAAATTATTTTGCCCTTCATTCTGGGCAGAAGGTTGGAAAGAACAATACTACTCTATAATAGGATTTACACTTATATGTTAAAGCAAGCTTTGGAATCTAAAACTGAAAATCCAAACAAAACATTATGGGAGAAGGGTGATTTCACTGAGATCGCTTCCTTAATGCGCAAATCAGGAGAAGAGCTCGTAACTCATCTCGGAATAATATCTCCATTGAAAATTTTGGATTTAGGATCCGGAGATGGAACGACTGCGATCCCACTTGCAAGGACCGGATCGGAAGTGTTAGGGATCGATATTGCAAAAAACTTAGTAGAGGCTGGGAATAGAAGGGCGAAAGCAGAAGGTCTTTCCAATTTGAAATTCCAAGAAGGAGACGCATGCAATTTACAGGAAGTTCTCGATCGTTCTTTTGATCTAACTATTTCCGTATTTGGGGCAATGTTTGCTCCGAAACCATTTGATGTTGCAAGCGAAATGGTTCGGGTTACAAAACCCGGTGGTCGTATCGTAATGGGGAATTGGATCCCAAATGATCCTACGTCGTTTGTTTCCCAGTTGTTAAAGATAAGCTCTTCCTTTTCACCTCCACCTCCGGAAGGTTTTGTAAGTCCAATGACTTGGGGAATGAAATCTTATATTATGGATTATTTTGCAAAGGCAGGAGTGAAAGCCGAGAAAATTTCCCTACTCAAAGATACATACAGTTTTATCTCTCCAGATAAAACACCTGAGGATTTGATAGAGTTACTCAGAAAATTTTACGGTCCAACGATGAATGCATTTGATTCTGCTGAGAAAAATGGAAAGGCAGAAGAGCTGCGTAGGCAACTTATCCAACTTGCAAATGAACAAAACCAAAGTGGAGATGTTGGAATTTCAATACCTGCTACTTTTTTAAGAGTCACTATTGATCTATAAGTAAAAACTTTATATAGAAGCTCTTAATAAAACAAAAAGGCCGACTCTTTTAAGTCGGCCTTTTATATTCTCCACTAGGCGAACCTCGCCTAATAGTCGATATTATCTATTTTGAATAGTCACATTCTCAGTCTTCACATAAGAAGTATCAAACCACCATGCGCGAACTTCCATAGGACGATCCGCTTTGTCTGGTGCTATATTAAAATCTAATGAGAAGTTTGTATATTGGCCCGGACCAACAAACTCATGTCTATAAACGTCTCTTCTTGCCAATACTTCTTGGCCATCGTAAACGTCTATGGTCACAACTTTATCGTTATTCGCGTTAGTTACATCTACTAACATGCGGAATACGGCACGTTTGTTTCCTGTTCCCCAACGACCTCTGTCATAAGGTCCATAGATAATATGATCCGCCCAATGATCACCTGTGGTAACAACCCAAGCATCACCTTCTGCGAATCCGGTGCGGTGAGAAAGATTTTTAGCCTTATATACTAAAGGTAATTCTCCACTCAATGGAGAAGAGCAACAAAGTAGTGCAGCTCCTCCTCCGTCCCTTTGAGCAACCCCAGCTACGTA
The DNA here is from genome assembly GCF_004770105.1 of Leptospira andrefontaineae. Taxonomy (NCBI): domain Bacteria; kingdom Pseudomonadati; phylum Spirochaetota; class Leptospiria; order Leptospirales; family Leptospiraceae; genus Leptospira; species Leptospira andrefontaineae. Next base: position 240,371 of record NZ_RQEY01000023.1, read on the forward strand.
TTCGGTATCAGCACATTGGCCCTTGTAAGAACCTGGAGCCCAATCTCCTCCACGCTGAGATGAACGGCTATCTCCTCTGTCGAACCAAATAGTGCGGCATGAGTTAGCAAGAGGAACTTTACTGTGAGCACAAAGGATTCCACTAGTTCCCCAAGAGTGTTTAGTTGCCCCTGCAACATAGTAGTCATTAGGACATTCGTATTTAGTAAATCCGCCGGCCCAATCTCCTGTTCCATGGTAACGAGTGGTAGTTTCATAAACCGCTTGCACGTTAATCGCACGGTCAGCATGCCAAAGTTTTCCGTATTTTGTATCACTACAAAGTGCTCTTTGGTCACGGCTTAAGCCTAATAGACGTTCTCCATCAGGACAGGTTCCTTTGTTTGCACCTGATAACCAATCGTTATCAATTGTACTTACGTTATCATCTACACCGTTAAAGCCGATCTTGGTCAAATGGTCTACGTAAGCAACGGGTCCAGTCTTACCATTGAAAGCAAGAAGGCGATCCATATGTTCATCTCGCCAGTTGCCTCGTTTCATTTGAGACCAATCAGAAGTTACAAGTCCCCATTCGTCTTCGCCGTTTAGAGGCCAGAATGCGAAATCAATATCCTTCTCGATTAAATAATCCACAAGCCTTTTGAGCCACTCTCTATCTGCAGGATTTGTTTCTCCTGGAGAAGCTCCGAATTCACTTACCCAAACAGGAGCTGTAGTAACTGCATCTGGATCAGTTACATATCCCCATTCGTCTGTGATAGTGTTTCGGAATGTATTTAGATCCATATCCTTGTATTTGATATTTCCGCCGGAAGTTCCATCGTCACCGTTATGTTTAGGTCCGATAAATCCATAGTTATGAGCGGCATAAACCAGTTTATTTACATTACGAATATGAACTTGAAGATCTCTAACAGGTTTTAGGTGAGGACGTTCCCCGGAACCTAAGATCGGGATCGCTCCCCACCAATTGATACCTTCGACAACTATGACCAAATCTGGGTTAGCGCGTAAGATATCATTTCCAGCTTCCTGAGCAGCCTTACGCCAATCGTCTATATTATTCCAACCCCAGTTAGGGCTATTCGGTAAATGAGTATCGTTAAAACGTTGTGTGCGAACTTCGTTTCTAAGATCCGCAGCAGCGACTAACTTATTATTCTTATAACGATTTACCAAGAACACCCAATCCGCTTTCCACATTTCAGGAGTTTGGTTATAGGCAAAGGAAGATCCTGTGTGATACCATTGGCCATTATAGTCGAATCCACAGCACCATTCTGAGAAAGTAGTATGGTTATTTAAGACCACTACGATCCCTGCGGCAGTCAAAGCTGCTACGGTTTCATCATAGATCTGTAAGGCTGTCTTTCCGAAAAATTGTGGGTTAGCAGCCACATGTTCGTTCGGAACGATATTCGCGTCATGAAGCATTATATTAGAAAAAGGCAATCTAACTGAGTTGAAGCCCCATTCTTGGATCAGGGAAATAATATGAGAGATAGGCTGTTTATCCAAGCCTCCCACTACCTGACGAGTATCGCTTGCTCCATACCAGTTCACCGCTTTCAATTTGAAACGGTTATTATTCGAATCTACGATATATCTTCCGTTCGTACTCAGAGGAACGATCGGAGGATTGGTCGCCACTACAAAAGCTCGTACAGAGTTGTAAGTGGATTTCGCCGATTTAGAAAGTGAGAACGGTAAATACGCTTGGTCTGTTTCAGGGGAACAACTTGCTAATATAGCAAAGACCACCGATACAGAACAAAAAATTTTCATTTTCCTTCTGTTAAACATTTTGAATTCTCTCCATTGAATTCCCAATCAATCACGGATAGTTTTTTATATGTGTGGGGATTATTTAACAGAGCGTACTTATAAATCGTTTATTTTTTCCCAAGATTCCATTCTATATCTTACGTTTTTTCTTTTTAAAGCGTTTGTTATAATAAAAATATTGAACGAACAGTCCATATATTTAAAATTACTACATTACAAAATGCGATAAATATTATGAATACTTAATATGACTTATTCACAAAGGATCTGGATCTTCCCATCCGTCATATTCTGGCTATAAAATGCATATGCCTCTGCGGCTTCTTCCAACTTGAATTGGCGTTGTATCTTGGGTCTGAACAGACCGTTCACATTCTCGATCACTTCTCGCGATAGTAAATATCTCGACGGAAGAGAGAGTGCGTTGATATAGTATTCGATCTCGAAAAATTGGACTTTCCAACCGTTGAATAATTTCTGAGGTTGGAATTGCATAGGGCCGGTATTAAAATAACCATACATACAAAGGGTGGATCCTTGAGGCATAGATCGGACAAGTGTTAAAGGCATTTCTCCTCCGATACAATCGAAACCGTATGTGCAATTGACTTCTTTACAGAGTTCTGTAAGTCGTTTTTCGAAATCCGGATCGGATTGGTTTAATACGTACGATGCGCCTTCTTCTTTGCAGATCGAGATCTGCTCCTCCCTGCGAACGATAGCTATACTTTTTAAACCGTATGTATGTGCGACACGCATCGTCATTCTGGCAACTGCTCCTGCCGCAGCGGTAATAAAAAAATATTTGGATTCAGATGCTTTCGCGCATCTTGCCATAGCAATCCCGGTAATAGGATTTGCAACTGAGGAGGCTGCCTCCTGGAATTGAACGTCATTAGGAAGAACGATCAATTTTAAAGCCTCTGCCAAAGCATATTCCGCAAATACTCCGCTCTTGCTATAAAAGGCGACTCTTTTACCAAGTCTCATTTTTCCGACAATCCCTCCTCCGTTAGCTACTACTGTTCCTGCTGCTTCAAAGCCGACCCCTCTAGGATAAGGATAATCAAAAGTAGAACTGTATACTCCTCGGATATGGTAAAGATCGTTCGGGTTCATAGAGCCTCGATCCACCTTTATGAGAACCTGTCCAGGGCCAGGTTTAGGCAAATCGATAGAAGTAAGTTGTAGGATTTTTTTGATCTCATTCGGATCTGAGAGTGCCTCGTTAGGTAGTGGGCCTAATTGTCTGACGGCCTTCATTTTTTTAGGGAGATTGTTTTTCATGGATTTATGTTTCCGAATTTTGCTTATTTCTGGGAGATCACAAAAAGATTCCCTTCAGGATCCTTAAGTATTACTGAAGTATCATATTCTTCTAATATGATTCCGCCTTCTGGGAGGATTTTGTTGACTGCCGCTTTTAAATCCAAAACCCGGAATCCTACTGCAATTCTTCCCGTATCAGATTTATTTAATGGACCTCCTTTACTGAAATTATTGTAAGTGAATATTTCGAATGTGGGACCACCTTCTTCGTATCCGGGGAGGGGAAGGTGACGACCTTTTACTTCTATCCCGGTGAGTCCCGTTAGATTTTCTATAAAGTCTCCCTTATAATCCCTTTCGAAGCCTGTTGCATTTGTTTCTAAAATTTTGCCGTAAAAAGAGAGTGCCTTGGTCCAATCCCTGGAATTGATATTTACATGAAGGAATCGGATCTTATCGATTCCGGAAGGATTTAGTTTAAATCGGGTCCTTACTAACGAATTTAAGCTACGAAAGATAGTGCTTGGGCTAAGAGGAGTTGGAAATGGAATATGGATCTCGAATATATTTCCATCCGGATCTCTTCCATAAATTGCGGGAACTTTTTGTAAATCCTCGAAACTGCTGTCTATCTTTCCTCCATTCTTTTGGATTGTTTGGATGAGACCAGGAACATTATCCGTTTCGAAACAGATATGAGCATAGCCCAGATCGTTTGCAGAGCTTGTTCCTTGGTTCGATTTCTCTGCTTTTAATATTGTAAATATTGGCCCTTCGTTTTGATAATCGGGAGTTCTGAGAGTAATAACGGAAGAGAGCGGATCTCCTAGGGTCCAGTTTGAATCCGTTTTTGTTTCCTTAGCCCTGAATACGTTCTGGTAAAAATCAGAAAGGCGTTTTGGATCCGAACTCCTGAAAATTACCGTTTCGAAGGAAAAATCCGAATTTAGAATCCTTTTATATTCATGGGGAGAAGGAGTTAAAACCCACCAGATGGTAATTAAGAAAAGTATGGAGAACAGAACGATCAGAAACTTTTTCATATATAGCTAAGGATAGCATATACATTCTCTTCTGCGCTTGAACGAATCCGGTATAAGTGAAAATATTGTCTCCTCGGAACAAGTGTAGGTTATGGACTCTACAAATGGTAAGGCGATCTTCTTTCCTTAGTTTTGCTTCAGTCCTTCCCTAACATAGTTACGAATATGAGAACCAACACTTTTCATATGATCCTTAATTGTAGAATTCAAGTCTCCTAATGACTTTTGGTTGATCTCAGGCAAAAGTTTATCTTCTGAAAAACCTTTCAATAGATTCGATTCATCAATTAGGGTATCAATTTTATCCGAAATATCGTAGCTCTGTTTAGAGACTACATTAACAAGATAAGAATTATCATATTTACCGTAAGTATTATCCAAATCAGTCTGTTTTACACTTACGATAAAAGGATGATCTAACTCCTTATTTTTATAAGCATTTCTTAATGTACTAAAATGGTATTTTTCGATAGTCGTATGTCGACTGGCAATCCTATCAATCGCTTCATTTTTAGCGTTTTCGAATCCAAGAATTGCCTTTAGATTGATCCAAAGCATACTAATTGTTCCAAAATTCGGAAGAACTCTAGAGTGATATGGTTGGGTCAGATCCGCAACATAATGCATTCCCCAGCCTAAGAAACGATATCCCCAATATGTATGTCCTGTTTGGAAAGCATAACGAGAAAGTGTCATGAACTGATAGACTCTATATCGAGGGTAGGTGCGGGTTAGAAATCCTGCTGCAGCAAATATGATCGGGGATTCATGATAATAACCTATATGAAATGGGACTTGGGTGGCATAATAGATCTTAGAATCTCCAAAAGATTGTATTCCAAAACCATAATCTTTTCCGAAACTTTCTCCATTATCCTCGAATAAATTCAGATCCAATCCGAAATCCGGCTCATCACCGGCAGTTGCGAGCACTTCAATCGGGCTGACAAGTTCTCCTATTCGAATATCATAAAATTCATAATCTTGTTTTAGATCCTTCTCTCCATAAATACTTACTGTTTTTGGATCCGATTTTTTTCCAGGAAGAGGATTCCCTGGAAGATTCTGTAAAAAATAACCTAACGGTGTTCCGGTATTCAACCTAAGCGCTCTTAAGAAATGATTTCGGATTGTTTTTCTATCTCCTCCTTTGAATGAGAGTACATCTGGAAGAGGAGCATTTTTATCGTAGTCTAAATTCGCTTCCTTCTCCATATCCCTCATAAGAGGGATAAGTTTGTCTTGTTCTTTAAGTAAAAAATCTTCAAGAGATTCTACTTTTACCTTAGGTGCTGATACCAATTCAGGCATAACTTCGAGTGCAGGTCGGTTGAATAGAAAATGATTCCACCAGGCTTCTGCAGGTGTAGCAAACAAACTAAGTGAGGCGATGAAGATTAGACTAGAGTAATATTTGAGCACACCAAAGAATTCTATATTACCAAGAGAAGTCAACACAAACTGTCAAAGGGAAAACTACACCGTAAAGTTGTTGAGTAGATGAAAAGGTTTATGATGATCTGTAAAATCTCTCACTCAAACAGGAAAAGATGGAAAATATCCTAGTTGAATACGTTTATTTGATTTTGATCATCCTTGGATTGGTTGTGATCGCAAATCGACTCGGACTTGCTTATCCGATTGTCCTTTTGATCGGAGGACTCGTTGTAAGTACAATTCCATTCTTCCAAAATATTACCATCACACCGGAGCTTGTTTTTTTAATTTTTCTTCCTCCTTTATTATATGAGGCCGCTTGGCAAATTTCTTGGAAAGAATTTTGGAAATGGAGAAGGATCATTGCAGGTTTTGCATTTCCGATAGTCATCATCACTTCTTGTGTAATCGCTTTGATCTCTAGTTCGTTGATCCCTGGATTTACATTAGCGATTGGATTCTTATTAGGAGGTATCATTTCTCCTCCTGATTCTATTTCTTCCGTTACGATCATGAAGCAAACAAAAGCCCCCAAGTCTGCAATAAGTGTCGCAGAAGGAGAAAGTTTGCTGAATGATGCTTCTTCTTTGATAGTATTTCGATTTGCTTTGGCAGCGGTGATTACCGGACAGTTTAATCTCCAAGAGGCAACTTTTAGTTTTGTTTGGGTGGTTATTGCAGGTTCATTCATCGGTTTGGCAGTTGGTCTTGTATTTTATGGGATACATAGTTGGCTTCCGCTTACTCCAAGTATTGAGATCGTTTTAACTTTTGTGACTCCATATTGTATGTATTATTTGGCGGAACATTTTCATGTTTCAGGAGTTCTTGCCGTGGTGTGTGGAGGACTTCTTCTTTCCAGCAAACGCCAAAGTTTGTTGAGTTATGCGAGTCGTATCCAAGGAGTGAATGTTTGGAATAGTATCGTATTTATTTTGAACGGATTGATCTTCTTATTGATCGGTTTGCAGTTGCCTTCTATCATAAATCAATTAGGAGATATTAGTTTAAAGAGCGCAATTCTATATGGAATATTGATCTCATTGGCTTTAATCGTTACAAGGATCATCATTACACTTTTTACTTCCGGTTTTACTAGGATCATGAGCAATTTTATAGAAGTCTCGGAAGTGAATCCTGGATGGAAGATCCCTCTTGTTTTAGGTTGGGCAGGGATTAGGGGAGTTGTATCCCTTGCTGCAGCACTTTCTATTCCATTATATACAATTGGAGAAACCCCATTTCCCTATCGAAATTTGATCTTGTTTATCACTTTCATCGTGATCTTAACTACTATGATCTTTAATGGACTAACTCTTCCCTGGTTGATCCGAAAATTGAACGTAATGGATTTCCAAACTCCTATTCCTGTTCATAGACAAGAAGTGATGATACAAAAAAAGTTAGCAACAGAATCACTTCATTATTTAGAGGAGAAAAATAAAACAGGCGCTCGCAAAAATAAACATCTCAAAAATCTAATTTCTCGTTTGAAAACAGAATTAGGATATTTTGAAGAAGAACTGAAGGGAATGTCAGGAACCCATAGGGGAGAAAGAAAAGAATATGGAGATGTATATTTAGAACTTCTTCAATTCCAAAGAGATGTTTTGAACGATCTAAATCATGATTCGGGATTCGACGAAGAAGTGATCCGCAAATACCATGCGCTTATAGATATAGAAGAATTTAAAACCAGAGAAAGTGACTGATCTCTTTCTCTGGTCTTCTCGGGATTACTTGTTTAGAATAGGCGCAGTTAAATTCTTATTTTGGGAATTATCCTCTTCTGCATTTACGTCAATTCCTCCTGCTGGATCAGGTTTTTTAGAATTAGAAAAATCGAATATATTGAAAGGTTGGATCTCATCGTCTCCAGGCAATTGTGCGTTTTTCCAGCCACCGCCCAATGCTCTGATCAATCTTACAGATGCTCTGTTTAATTCAGTCTTAACTAGGATTGCATCTATACGAGCGTCCAGAGTATTTACTTGAGCATAGATCAATTCCAAACTATTACTTAGGCCCCCTTTATACAAGGCCATTGTCATATTTTGCACTTGTGATGCTGCTTCTACTGCTTGCTCCTGCCTTTGCGATTGTTCCGACATGTATGTAGTTTCCGTAAGTCCATTCTCCACTTCTCTAAAAGCGTTTAAAACTGTGGAACGATAGACATCTTCGGTTTCTCTATAGGCAGACCAGGCTTGTTGTAATTGAGCTCTACGATATCCACCTTGAAAAATGGGAAGAGAAACTGTGGAGCCGTAAGACCAAAAACTATTTGCAAGTTGGACTAGGTTGACTCCTCCTTCGAATCCTCCACCGGCGCTAAACGAAATACTTGGAAAATATGCAGCACGAGCTATACCTATATTACGATTTGCTATTGCCATTTTACGTTCCATAGAAGCGATATCAGGTCTACGCTCTAGTAAGGTAGAAGGAAGAGTAGCTGGAACCTTGAACGCAACAACTTGGACCTCTTCTACCGGAGGGATGTTAAATCCCGTAGGAGCTCTATTGAGTAAGATCGCAATCGCATTCTCCGTTACTCTCATCTTAGATTGTATGTCTAAACGTTTTGCTTGGGTGCTGGACAGAAGATACTGTGCTCTCTGCACATCCAGTTCAGGCGCGATACCACCTTTATATCTTTCATTTACAAGATTTAAGGACTGCTCATAAAATTCAATGGATTGGCGGTATGTTGTATCCTGAGCATTTAAACCTCTAAAAGTAAAATAATCAGCAGCAAGTTCCGCTTGCAAACTCAATCGAGCTAAAGCAAAATCAGCAGCAACTGACTGTGCATTATAAATTTGTGCTCTTGTAGAATTTCTGATAGAAGACCAAAAGTCAGGTTCCCAAGAAGCAATTCCTCCTAAAGATGCAGTTCCTTCTTGGTTTGCTTCTCCCGCTCCTCTAAAAAGACGATTGTCTGATTGCCTATTATTGGATCCGCTAAGCCCAACTCCTAAATGAGGGATTAATTGGGATCGAACTTTGAGCATTGCATCTCTTGCTTGCACAAATCTTTCTGCGGCAGCTTGCAAATCTGGATTCGCGGCGATTGCTTGTTCTTCTAATTTGTTTAATACAGGATCATTAAAAAGTTTCCACCAATCTGCTTGTATTGCTTCTCCTTCGGAAGGATTTGCTTTTACAAAAGGACCTGATCCGCTCCAAGAATCCGGGACCACATAGTCCGGACTTAGATACTTAGGAGCAAGATCAAATGCTGGACCATTCAAACAAGAAACCAATAAGACTGCCAATGATAAGAGAGAGATCCATCGTCCTAAGACGATGTCTCGCTCTTTCGTTTTATATATTTTTCGAGATCGGTTCATTTGGATGCTACTGGTTCAAGTTTTGAACCTTCTTTTTTAGAAGTATTCATATCCGAATATCCGTTTCTTGGCTCTACCACTCTTACTTGATCTCCTTCCAACAAAGAAGCAGAAGGGTTATTCACGATCCGATCGTTCGTGCTAACTCCATCTCTTACTTCTATTATAGAATCTATGATCTTATTTACAGTGATCGGTTTGAAATGTACCTTATTGTCCTGTGTGATCGTTGCGACTTGAGTGCCATTTTCATCAAATACCAAGGAACTGGAAGGTATTGTTAAAAGATCTTTCTTAACGGGAGCAGTGAGGGTCACTTGTGCGTAAGAACCCGGCCATAAGGATCTGTCCTTATTATCTATGGTAAATTCTGCAATTACAGTTCTCATATTCAAATCGAACCCCTTAGAGATAGTAAGGAAATTCGCTATGAATTTTCGATTCGGGAATTGTTGCACGGTGAGTTCTGCGGATAATCCAGGTTTTAACAAGTAGGCGAATGTTCCCGGCACAGAAACGAATAAACGCATTTTATGGATATCCGCCACGGTAAATAAGTTAGAAGGTGTTTTGCTATCGTCAATATTTCCTTCTTGGGTTACGTAATCTCCTACGTTTATATTTCTTTGGATCACAACTCCATTAAAAGGAGCAACTATCGTTTTAAAATTGATCCTGGCCTTATACTTATCCACATTTTTCTCTGCGGATTTCAGTTTAGCTTCTTCCGAATTTTTATCGGCTACCGCCACGGAAATGGACTGTTCCGAAACTGCATGAGAACTTCTTAATGCTAGATATCTATCGGCAGTAACTGCTGCCAGTTTGTATTTTGCCTTTTGAGAATCGAAGTCTGCTTCTGCCTGTGCATATTCCGCATCCAATGCAGGGACCTTAATACGAGCTAGTACGTCTCCTTCTTTTACTTCTGCTCCGTAATCTTTATACCACATCTTCACGTAACCTGGAACCTGAGCATAAATGACTGCTTCGTACCATGCTCGAACTGTTCCTGGAAGAGTGATCGTTTCCAAAGGGTTAGGTGGTGTCGGACTTACTACGGAAACATTTGGAATGGATGCTTCCAAGGCTTCCTTTCTGAATTCTTCCGCGCTATGTATCTGTTGATAGAATATATAGCTCAGGAATATAACTCCGACTGAGATTGAAGATAGTGTTACAAGTTTCTTTTTAGGTACTGTTGGAATCATTTGGAACTTTCCTTTTGGATTTTTGCACGGTTATTATAGATGATCGCATAGATACAAGGTACGAAGAATAGTGTAGCGAATGTAGCAACTGCCAATCCTCCGATCACTGCTCTACCTAATGGAGCATTTTGAGAATTACTTATGGACATTGGCACCATTCCTATGATCATCGCGGAGGCAGTCATAAGCACAGGTCTGATCCTGGAATATCCCGCTTCAATAGCGGCTCTTACTGCGTCTCCATGAACTTCTAAACGATCCCTTGCATAAGAAACTACTAATATAGAGTTTGCAGTCGCTGTTCCCATACACATGATCGCCCCTGTTAGTGCAGGCACTGATATATATGTGCGAGTTAGGAATAAGGACCAAGCAATCCCAGCTAATGCACCCGGCAACGCGGTGATGATGATAAACGGATCAGTCCAAGACTGGAAGTTTACCACGATCAAAAGATAAACCAGAAGAATTGCTACAAAAAGTCCTCCGATCAACTCTATGTAGGCACTTCTCATAGTCTCTGCCTGACCTAAGATCTCAATTGCAGCTCCTCTTGGGAGTTCGCTCTTCATAGAGTCCATGATCTTTTGAGCATCGCTCAAAACTCCACCTAGGTCTCTACCTTCCGCGGAAACATACACGTCGATTAGAGGTAAAAGGTTTTGGTGAGTTACTAAACCGGGAGTTCCTGTCGGGGTGACATTTGCTACGTTACCTAATAACTGTATTCCATTTTCTGAATTATCTTGTAAGTCTCCTCGATTGACTGGAACAGTAAGCAGATCTTCTGTTCTTCTCATCTGAGGTTGAGGCACATAGATATTGATCTGGTAAGATAGACCGGTTTTACGATCCATCCAATACTCTTGGTCTATTTGTTGGCTTCCCGAAGTTGCGAGTAACATATTTTCTGCAACTGATTTCATAGGAAGATCGAGGTTGATCCCTAAACTTCTATTTCCATCTACAAGAAGAGTAGGTGTGCTCATCGTTTGTTGGATCACAACATCTGCCGCACCAGGGATCGTTTTCAATTTACCCTGAAGTTTTTGAGCAAATTCAAAATTCTTTTCCAGATCCATTCCATTGATCTGAATATCGATTGGAGAAGGTGAGCCGAAGTTTAAGATCTTTGCAGTCAAGTCCGCAGGTTGGAATGTGAACACTGTTCCCGGATAAAGTTCGCTTAATCCTTTTCTTAGAGTTTGTCTGTAATCCCAAACAGGAGACTCTTCATCTATTAAAGAAATCGTTAAGTCACAATCTTGAGAACCGATTGTAGGAGTAGGGATGAATGCGAGGTTATGAGGTCCTACAGGAAGACCACAATTACTCAAAACACTCTCCACCTTACCCGGAAGTAATTTTTTAATATCTTCCGAAACTAAAGTGGCAATCCTTCCGGAAACTTCTATCCTAGTTCCTAAAGGTGCACGCATATGCATCTGTAAGGTTCCTGCTTTGATCTCAGGGAAGAAGTCTCTACCATTCAAATAGAATAGAAGAAGAGAACCGGTCGCTATCGCTAAGAATATCTTCACAAATCTTTTACGATCTGCTATTACTTTCTGTAGAAGAATATAATAACGTTCTCTGAATTCAGTGAAGTTACGCTCGAATCCCTTTTGAAAGCGGATTAAGAAATCAATCCATTCTCCAAGGAAAGCGAAACGAGAGTTTGTTTTCTTGGTAGAAGTCGGGATTATATGATGTTTTGCCGCTGCTTTGGAATGTGATCCATGTTTATTATTCTCTGGAGAATGATGAGCAGTTAGCAAATATTTTGCCATTGTAGGAACAAGAGTCCTGGAAAGAATGAAGGAAGCGATCATTGCGAGTGCCACCGCTTCTGCCATTGGCTTGAACAACCAACCAGAAACCCCGCTTAATTGAAAGAGAGGGAACCAAACGATTACGATCGCAAAAGTGGCTACGAATGTAGGGATAACGATCTCGTTTGCAGCATCTATGATCGCTTTCTCTAATGGTTTACCCATCTCGATATGAGTATCTATATTCTCTATCATTACAGTGGCATCATCCACAAGGATACCTACTGCTAAGGCCAAACCTCCCAATGTCATTACATTGATAGATTCTCCAATCAAATGGAGACCGATGATGGAACTTAAAAGAGAAAGAGGAATTGAAGTAGCGATAATTGTAGTCGCTCTCCAGGAACCTAAAAAGAGTAAGACTACAAGTCCGGTTAGACCTGCAGCTAATATCATTTCATGGACAACGTTCTCTATAGAATCCTTAACAAAGATAGAAGCATCGTTTAATAGTTTGATTTCTACATCATCTGGAGAAATTTCTTTGATCCTTGGCATGGTTTTACGAATTCCGTCTACCACGTCCAGAGTGGATGCATCCCCACTTTTCATCACAACGATCAATACTGATTGTTTTCCATCTACAAGAACTGAGTTCAATTGTGGAGGGCCGCCAAGTGCAACATTTGCAACATCCCTCATAAAGAATGTGCTATTCCCGACTCTCTTGATTGGAATATTATTAAAATCTTCTACTTGGATCGGGATTGCATTGGTCATCACCATCCAGTCGGTTTTGCCGATTTTCTGGTCTCCTGCAGGTAACACAGCGCTTTGCTCATTAAACGCTTTGAATACATCCATAGGGGACAGGTTCCTAGACAAAAGTTTTTGCTTATCAAGTGAGACAAGCAATTGCATAGGAGTTCCTCCATAAGGCTGAGGAATGATTGCGCCAGGAATGGTAACTAATAGGGAACGTATCCTCATGAATGCGAGGTTATAAAGTTCTGCAGGAGTCATCTTCTCCGATGTAACTTGTAACATCGCGACCGGAACAGAAGAGGCCTCCAACCTCATGATCATAGGAGGAGAAATATCCGGAGGCAAGGACGTGACTACTGTCTGCGAAATCGCAGCCACCTCCGCTTCTGCACCTGCAAGATCAGTATGAGGTTGTAATTCAATATTTATAATACTACTTCCGTAATAGGATCTGCTATTAATACTCTTGATCCCTTCTACGGTACTGGTTAATGCCCTTTCGAAAAAGTAAGTAATCCTTCCGGCGACATCTTCAGGAAGCATACCTTGGTATCCCCATACTACAGAGATCACAGGTATCTTGATGTTTGGAAAAACATCCGTAGGTGCCTTGAAAATAGATTGTATCCCGAAGAATAGGATTAGAATAGCGAGGACCACGAAGGTGTAGGGTCTTTTTAGAGCAATGAGAACGATTTCATTCATTTTGTTTCCTCATATATTAGTAGCATTTAAGGTGGAGAAAATCGTCCCGGTTTATAAGTTTGGACAGGAATCTTGAATGATCAATATGTCTAGAAATAAAGTATTTCTGATTTGGATCCTGATTTTAGGAATTTCTACCCAGATCTATTCCCAAGGGGATGAGAAGAAGGTGGGGCATCTTCGTATCCTGGGCTCAGACCAAACTCATTGGAAGCAGATTGATGATTTTTCAGTGCTTGTAGATTGGGGATTTTATCCGGACCCAATTGATCTACGCTTTAGGATTGGTAATTTGCCTGAGGAATCCAAGACAGAATTCCTGATCTTTCCTTGGAGTCTTCTGGATTCAGTCCAGGTCTGTGATCTAAAAGGAGACTGTTTGCAGGCCGGATTTATTCATCCGGTCAATGAATGGCTGATCCCTGGGATATTCCCTGTTTTTCCTCTCAGAAAATTCCTGGAGGAAAGCCAAGAGATCGATATTAGGATACAGTCTAGGAATTATATACTTTCAGAAGTTCGTTTAGTAAGCGCAGAAGAGTTATATTCTATCTCTACAGTCTACTCTGGGATTGTATTTTCACTTCTTGCGCTTGTGATCGTTCAGATCGCTTATTTAATCAATTCTTATATTCGTCTTCGTTCCAAATGGATCTTATATCAGATCTTGTTTTCTTTTGGTATAGGTCTTACATTTTTATTCGTATCCGGGATCGCTTCCAGATATCTTTTTCCGGGATTTGGTTTTCCTCTTTCTTTAGGGAAGAAGATCATGATAGGTTATCTGATCATTTCAGGAACTCTTTGGGTTTCTCATTTTCTAAAGATCAGGCAGAATTTCAAACCGGTTTGGTACTTCTATAATTCGGTAAATATTCTGACCGCGATCATGATTGCCTTAAGTTTTACTAAATTCCCGAGGCAGTTCATTTCTCGCTCTTTTACTATTTTCTATTTGGCTGTGACTGGGACGGCGATCGTTCTCAGTTTAGTTGCAACAAAAAGAAAGACCATCCAGACTCGCTGGTTTGTGTTTGGAATGTTCTCTTTACTTGCGATAGAATTACTAAATATTATTTCATATAAGGCATTCTTTTCCTTCGATGGAAAAAGTTTCTTATTTTTTATAACATTCTTCGTTCCGATAAACATATTCCTGACAAGTCGTTCCGTTCGTACAAGGATCCGAGAATTAGAACATGAAATTTTATTAAGGAGAGAAGAACTCAGGAATTTCCATGTGGATAAAACATCCTCGGACATATCCGGAAAGAAAAAATCTACAATCCTGGGTATCAATGTAGAAGATACTCTGGCCCGATTGAATAAACTTTTGGATGAGGACAAGATCTATTTAGAGGAAGAATTGAGGATCAGTGATCTTGCTGCAGTCTTAGGATTATCCGTACATCAGGTTTCAGAACTTCTCAACCAAGTTTTGAATATTTCTTTTCCCGATCTGCTTAAAAAATACAGAATAGAAGAAGCTAAGCGGATTATTCTAAATGATCCTTCTGCAAATATATTGGATCTGGCATTCTCTGTGGGTTTCCAATCCAAGTCTTCCTTCTATGATACTTTTAAGAAGCATACTGGACAAACCCCTCAAGAATTTAAAAAATCGGCTTCGCCTGACTCTTCTGAAGAATAATTGGGAAGGTTAAAATAAGAAGTTTCGAAAAAGAAAAACATTCTCTTTTTCGAAACTATTGATTAATAGATCAATACCAATTGATCAATTCAACATTCGGATAAAATTACTTAATAGCAAGAAGAAGATTGAGGAGTGCTTGCTACTACAGTATTGTAATGAAGAGAATAATTTCCAGTAATTGACTGGGTTCCTTCTTTACCTGCATTTTCTCCTATGATCCAAGTATCCGATTTCGGAATACCACCTGCCGCATAAGCTCCAATATCCGTAGTTGCATTTCCATAAGCACGGATAATATCCAAGCCGACAGTATTACGCAAATAGTTGATATAATCGGTTTTGTAAGCCTGAACATTTGCACCTAAATAATCGGAACTAGGATGATAATGCCAAGACTTCATTCCTTTAGAAGGGAACCAATCACGAGTATCCTTAGTATTCCAATAAGGACGACCGGTCAAATAAACGATCTGGTATCCTTTGTTACGATATGCATTCACAGTTTCCGAAGCGTAATAATAAGCGTCGGCAATTTTGATACCCGCATAATCTGCAAGAGCTTCAAAATCGTTTGTGGTCAAGGTTCCATCCACATCAAACAGAACGGTTTGGCGGCCAGGATCAGCTACAGTTAAATAACCATCCGCACTAGAAAGATCGCCTTCTACTACCATACGAACTATATAGTCACCGGTTGCACGTACACCTAAGTTCGCAGTGATCTTACCATCACCATTCGTGGTATAACGACCCACATAGGTCCAGCCGCTCATCGCAGTTCCATAGATATAAACGTGAATGTATTCACCTTCCAGATCTTTATGAAATACAGCATCATAATCGAATTTACCAACTATAGTTGCATTCGATCCTGATTTTACGATTGTATCGTAAACCATATGATAAGGTACATATAAACCTGCTAAAATCGTATTTCCGAAATTTCGAAAACTTCTTTTGGTCGGTTTTGAAAAGGTAGGTGGGTTAGAAGGAGTGGTGTAGTCCGGACAATCCGCCCAAAGACCACCTGAGAACGCAGTTAAGCACAAGGCTAACAAAAAGAATCGCATAGAGATCTCCAAATATTTTTTTCATCTGAAAGTTCTTTTGAAAAATTTTTGTAAACTGATTACAGAAATTTTCCAAACAGCGGCGAATATATTGGAGCTACATTAGTAGAGCAAGAAGAAACTAAAAATGACTATGACAATATATAGAAATATAAAATACAAAAGATCGATTGAATGAGATGCAACTGTTATAAATAACTTATATATAATTGATATATAAGAAATATCTAAAGAATGAAGGTTGTAACTCGGCTTCAGTTAGAAATCAAACTATTTTGCGTTCTATTTTTATTTGAATTCGTATCTATAACTTCCGCCAAAATAAGCTCTTGCTCCGTGATATGCAGAACAGGAAACTTCCTCCACTTCTATTCTATTTGGAAAATATTCGAATTCCAATAAGCAGCAATCCGGATCATCCGACTTACAACCTTCTGTGGATGCCCAAGTCCATTTGCCTTCTTTACTTGGAGTCCAATTTCCGTTTACTTCGCCCAGATGAGCTGTAGGACCTCTGACAACTTCGAAAGAAAATTGGATATTCTTAGTCGATTTATCTCTGAAAAGTTTTAAATTACCTCCGAAACCATCTGTATAAGAACCCAGTCCTTCTTTGGATGCGGCACCAAATTTCCAAACATGATTTAGGTATTTAGTCCTTTCTTCTGTCGTCCCTGTCTTACAAATGATCGTCTCTATCCCGGTTTCATCGGAAGCATACATAGGTCCTTCGCATACCCCATCCCTGTATCCGATCCAAAGGACTTGCAGTTTTTTTAAATCTTCCTTTTGTGATTCAGATAAACCTTCTCTTATTTTTTTATAAGTTACATTCAGTTCTTTGTCAGCGACTTGATATTCCTTAGAATAACATTTTTTCTGATCATTCTTATTTTTGATCTTGGAGCAGGCATCGACTGGATCGGATGTTTTGGAAAAGATAGAAAATGCAAATATAGAAATTAATAGGGATATGATTAGGCGGAAATGCATTGGGAAATTTTAATTTTTATGGGGAGAAGGCAATAATTTTATCCTTCGGTCTGTAAAATTTTTTTATAAAAACATTCAACCAAACGGTTGACTCCTTTTCTTCTTTGTGATATGCGTTTAACCATATGGTTGAATCCAGAAAATACGACCTCAATCTGATCTTTCAGGCATTGTCTGACCCGACCAGAAGGGCCATGCTCAGAAGCCTTTCTAAAAAAGAGAGGGTGATCACGGAGATTGCAAAACCGTTTGAAATGTCATTAGCTGCCGCTTCCAAACATATTAAGGTTTTGGAAAAGGCGAAATTAGTGAATCGAAGAAAAGAAGGTTCATTCTCCTATCTAAGTCTGAACGGAAAGGCCATGATGAGTGCGGATAGATGGATTCAATATTATAAGAAATTCTGGGAGGATCAGTTGGATTCTCTCAAGGAATTGTTGGAGGAAATTGAATGAAAACAGCAGAATACAAGCTGGAAGTATCGAAGTTTATAAAGGCCAAAAGAGAGAAGGTTTTCGAAGCTTGGGTTAAACCTGAAATTATGAAAAAATGGGGTTGTCCCAAGGAATTGAAGATCGGAGAGATCCAAATGGATTTCAGGGTAGGTGGGAAATATAGAACTACTATGCTTGGGAATGACGATGTTTATATCGCTACAGGGGTATATCAAGAAATTATATTAAATGAAAAACTTGTTTTCACCCATGGTTGGGAAGGACCTGAGCAAGGTAACACTCTTGTTACAGTGGTATTTAAGGATAAGGGAGAAGGAACCGAAGTGTTGCTAACTCATGAAAAGCTTTCATCTGAAAGTTCGATGGAAGGACATAAAGAGGGTTGGATCAGTACGCTGGAGAATTTAGAGCTCCAATTTTCCTAAAAGTTCGGCAGAAGGAGATGTATATTTGGCAATTAGCAGAAATGCTTCTTGCCAATTCGCTTATCATTTTATGAAATAAGAAATTCGATGCCTAAAACGAATTTCGACATTCTTTGGATTATCCTTTCTTCCGGATTGGTTTTTTTTATGCAGGCGGGGTTCTTATGTTTAGAATCCGGCCTAACGCGCACCAAGAATTCGATTAACGTAGCAATTAAGAATATTACAGATTTCGGGATTGCTACTCTCGTATTCTATTCACTAGGATTCGGGCTTATGTTTGGAGCGACCTATAATGGTTGGATCGGAAAGGACATGTTCTTTCCTGATTTTTCAAAAACAAGCCCGGAAACTTCCGTTTTCTTTTTATTCCAACTCATGTTCTGCGGGACCGCCGCGACTATCGTTTCAGGTGCTGTTGCAGAAAGAATGAAGTTCGGTGCATATATCATCGTCACTACAATTATTTCTTCTTTGATCTATCCGATTTTCGGCCATTGGGTTTGGGGAAGGGATTTGCAAGATTGGAATCAATTTACCGGCTGGCTTTCTCATCTTGGCTTTATGGATTTTGCAGGTTCAACTGCAGTGCATAGTGTAGGTGGATGGGTCGGGCTATCTGCAATGATGCTGATCGGAAACAGGACCGGAAAATACGGTAAGGATGGTTCTGTTAGAAAGATCACTGGGCATAATCTTCCACTTGCTATGCTTGGAACATTGATCCTTTGGTTTGGTTGGATAGGATTTAATGGGGGAAGTACTCTTGCTTTCAATTCCGAAGTTCCAAAGATCATCGTAAATACAATGTTTGCAGCTTCCGGAGGGATGGCTTCCAGTTTGATCTATGGCTGGATCCGCTTAAAATATGCGGAAGCTACTCTTCCTTTAAACGGAACCTTGGCAGGCCTAGTTGCAATCACTGCTCCATGTAATGCGGTTAATTCCATTGAATCACTTTTGATTGGATTAGTTGCAGGAATTCTAATGTTCGAAGCGGGCGTTATTTTAGATAAATTGAAACTGGATGATGCAGTAGGTGCTATTCCTGTGCATCTAGTCTCCGGGATCTGGGGAACATTAGCAGTAGGTATTTTCGGAGATCTTTCTATTTTAGGTACTGGATTAGATAGAAACACTCAAATACTTATGCAGTTATTAGGTGTTGTTTCTTGTGCTATTCTTTCTTTTGGTATAAGTTATCCCCTTCTTTTTATTATCCATCGTTTTTATAGTTTAAGAGTTTCACCCCAAAATGAATACCAAGGACTGAATTATACGGAACATAGAGCCACTACTGAGTTGATTGATCTGTTTTTAGAAATGGAATACCAAAAGCAGACTGGGGATCTGAGTCAGGATCTTTCCATCGAGCCGTTCACGGAAGTGGGACAGATCGCAGAAAGGTATAATTTGGTATTGGATAAGATCAGGACCAATATTAAAGAAAAGGAAACTTTGGCAATTGAGCTAGAGCATAATTTAAGTTTGCTCCAAAGCGATCTATCCACTGCTCGAAAGATCCAATCCGGGATCATTTCTCAAGAGGATAAACTTACAGGGGATTTGGAGATTACAGTTAGATATCTTCCTCTTACAGAAGTGGGAGGGGATTTTTTCGATATCATGGAACTTCGCCCCGGATTGACGCGGGTGTTTCTTGCCGATGCAACTGGGCATGGAGTTCAAGCAGCTCTCTTGACTATGGCGATCAAAGCAATTTATGAATCCTTAAAGCGTGGGATTTATAGCGTTACCGAAATTTTATATCATTTAAATAATGAATTCTTACATACATTCAAAAATTTGAATCAATTCTTTACATGCATAGTAGTCGATATCGACACAAATTTAAATTTGATCAGATATTCTTCTGCAGGACATGTGCCTCAATATTTGATCCAAGGTGAGGAAGTCCATTCATTGGAAAAAACCGGAAGGATTATGGGTGTGATCCCTAACACAAAATACACATCCAATGAGATCGGATTTACCCAGGATTCAAAATTAATACTTTTTACAGACGGTCTATTTGAACAATGGAACTCTAATAAAGAGGAATTCGGAGAAGAAAGAGTAGAGGCGATCGTAGGAAATCTAAAAGGAATTCCAATTGGCGAAGGGATCGATCAAATATTAAAGAAGTTGGATGAATTCTTAAACGGATCTCCCAAGCAAGATGATATTTCAGTTTTAGGGATTAGTAGGAAGGTCAAAAAATAGAAATTTATATCTCATTTATTCACTTGTGAAAAATCCTTCTGTTGTTAGTTTGATGTTTCCAGATTTATGTTATATCTAATTCTTAAATACACAGTGACTTCTGCATTAGTGGTTCTAATTTCAGAAATTGCGAGAAGGAATGATCGGCTAGGAGCATTGATCGCTTCTCTTCCTTTGGTTACGATTCTAACATTATTATGGCTGCAGTTTGAAAAAACTGATTCTGAAAAGATATCAAATCATGCATATTATACATTTTGGTTTGTGATCCCCACCTTACCTATGTTTTTGATATTTCCTAAGCTATATTCAACATTCGGTTTTTGGTCTGCCCTTGGATCTTGTGTTATACTGACCGTTTTACTTTTCATTTCTTTCAATTACGTTCTTGAAAAATTCGGCATCAAACTTATTTAAGTTTCCTCAAATTACTTCTTGCTCGTGCATGTACGAGTATAGAATCAGTTTTGCTTAATAAATAGAGAAGAGAATCATGCCCGCCAAAAAAACAAATCGACCAAGTCCTGGAAAGTCACTCGCAATAGGTAGGTCCGCCGAAATTTCGGAATATGGACCAAGTAAGATCCTAAAATTATTTTTTAAAGAATTTCCTTCCTCGGAGGTCGATACAGAATATTCTAATTCCGTAATCGCCTTTTCTTCGGGTGCTAGTTCCATGAAATGTTATGAGAAGGTCAAGATCGGAGATAGACACGGTTTGATCTTTGATAGATTGGATGGAATTTCCCTCACCAAACTTCCTGACAAAAAACCTCTGACTTTTTTCAGTCTTTCTAAAATACTCGCGGACCTACATCTGGATTTGCATAATAAACAATCCAAAAAGATGAAGGATATCAGATCGGAAGCCGTTAAAGTCCTTTCTAAAGAGCCGCTTTCCTTTTTGAGTAAAGAAGAGAAGAAGATCGCAAAACAATTTATAGAAAATTTACCCGAAGGATCTTCCGTTTTACATTTGGATTTCCATCCTGAAAATGTGATCGTTACAAAGGATTCTTATGTGATCATAGATTGGATGACTGCTTTAAAAGGAGATCCTGCAGCTGACGTTGCTTCCACTGTTTTTCTGTTTCAGGATGCTGAACTTTGGCCGGGAACTCCGTTCTTAAAAATTTTATTTTACACTGTAGTTCGAAAGTTCATATTAAAAGGTTATCTAAAAAGGTATCTTTCCGTTTCAGGAATGGATTGGAAAGATATAGAAAGATGGAGACTTCCTATATTAGTTTTTCGTTTAGGGCTGTGGAATATTGAAAGTGAGAGAGCTGCTTTGCAAAAGGAGATCAAAGAGATCATTTTTTCTTCTAAGGCAGGTAAATGAATCCTCGAAAATTAGAACGATTTATCGAAACTATAGGCGATCAATCATACTTTGACGTATTGATTATAGGAGGTGGTATTACCGGATCTGCCTTAGCTTATGAAGCGGCGAGTAGGGGGCTTTCTGTTGCCTTGGTGGAAAAAGAAGATTTTGGCGGAGCAACATCATCTGCCACAGGTAAATTGATCCATGGTGGACTCAGATACTTAAAACGTTTTGATCTGTCTTTAGTGAGAGAGGCGCTCAAAGAAAGAAGGATCTTATCTAATATTGCTCCGAATCTTGTCTATCCTTATCCTATGATACTTCCGAATCCTGGCCTTTTGGAAAGAGTCGGTTTGTTTGTATATGATCTACTTTCTTTTGATAGAAATCGGACCTGGGACAAATCCAAAAAAATCCCTGCACATAAAAACCTTTCTAAAA
Organism: Leptospira andrefontaineae; assembly: GCF_004770105.1. Lineage (NCBI taxonomy): Bacteria > Pseudomonadati > Spirochaetota > Leptospiria > Leptospirales > Leptospiraceae > Leptospira > Leptospira andrefontaineae. Next base: position 262,305 of record NZ_RQEY01000023.1, read on the forward strand.
AAGAGATCCAAAACCTAGGCTTGGCTATGGATTCTGCGATCTATTTTTATGATTGCATTATGCCAAGTCCTGAAAGATTGACTTTGGCCTTTCTGAAATCAGCAGTCCAGGAAGGTGCATCCGTTTCCAATTATACAAGAGTAGAAGAGCTGCTCTTTGAAGGGAGCCAAGTTATCGGAGCGCTTGTCAATGACACTATTCATAATAAAAAAGTAAAATTAAAAGCTTCAGTAGTTGTAAATGCTTCGGGGCCTTGGAGTCAGGACCTTCTGAACGGAACTAAAAAGATAAAGGTTCCTGTTCCAAAAACAAGATCCGAAGGTATTTATCTGATCACAAAAAAATATTTTGATACAATGGTGCTTCATGTAGGCAAAAAAGGACATTTCAGTTTTGCTCCTTGGAGAGGAAAAAATATGATAGGGCCTACTGAAAAAGCATATTACGGTCCTGTGGAAGATTGGAAACTTTCTAAAGAAAGTATTTTAGAATTTTTGGAATATATCAATTCTTCCGGTTTACTTTCCGAAAAATTAGAATTAAAGGATATCGAGTTTGCTTATGGTGGGCTTAGGCCTCTTGCTGAATCTGGGGGAGAGGATAAAGAAACTTATTCTGCTTCCAGAAAATCGGAATTACAAGATCATTCTAAAGATGGAATAGAAGGACTCATTAGCGCTGGCGGTGGTAAATATACTACTAGTCGTCATTTCGCAAAAAAGATATTTCAACTCATTCAAAAAAAATTATCTAAAAAAGCCGGACCGAGTATTTCTGAGAAGAAGTTCTTAAATGGATGTGAGATCCCAAACATAGAATCTTATTTAGAAAATGCTAAATCTTCTCATTCTAATTTCCCTCAAAAGACGATAGAGTATCTGGTCCGTCATTATGGAACTGAATACGGATCTATTCTAGAATTAGCAAATTCATCTAAACAATTATCGGAAGTATTGGATGAAGATGGAGAATTGGCAGCTCAAGTTTTATATGCGATCCGTTTCGAGATGGCAATGACACTTTCCGATATTTTTTTAAGAAGGACTGGACTTGGAACTATTGGACTTCCATCCGATGAGGTGCTATCTAAAGCGGCTGAGATTGCAGGCAAAGAATGGAATTGGTCTGCCGAAAAAAAATCCGAAGAGATCGAGAAGCTAAAACGAAGGTTAAAACTTCCAGTTTCTTTCTAATTTAGATTTCTACCGATCGAAAAATTGCTGGATCAAATCATAAGAAGCTCGATCCGAATCGGACAAGACTACTCGTTCGAGGGATTTGGATTTCCTTCGATCAGTAAATAAATTGCTTTGCAACGAAGAACGTTTCGTCTAAATTACTTATCGAATGCCTGGAATTGTCCCCTTGTCACAATATATTAAGAATTTATTATATTTTATATGTTTTTCATTGATGATCAGTTGTGGGGCGATTTCAACAGAAAACCCGTGCGATCCCTCAAGTAATACTTTTTTAAATACTCAGCTCTTAAAATTCCTTTTAAACGATACAAGCTCCACCTGCGAAGTTAAAGTAGCGGGAAATTCTTGCGGTATTTTTAAAAACGGAGAGGCGGCAACCATAGTACTGGGCCAATCGGATTTTACGGACAACAGTTCTTTTGGGACAGCCCCCAACCAATTCCGATCGGTTTCCGGAGCAGTAATGGACATTCAAGGGGGGCTTTGGGTAACGGATTCTTATGGCGGTCCGAGCGATGCAAGGATCATGCATTTTCCTGCGCCTTTATATACGAATGCAAACGCAGACATTATACTTACTGTTAACCCAATGGAAGCGAGACAAATCGCCATGGATACAAGTGGTGGGATTTGGGTGGTTGCTGGAACTACTTCAATCGGGAACAAGGTTCTGCATTTTGCTGCCGGAATGAGTTCAGGGGACACTTCCGATATCATGCTTGGAACAGGGGCATCTTCCACGACTATAAATACTCTGAATAATCCCTACGGGGTTGCGGTAGGTCCAGATAACAAAGTCTGGGTTGCAGACTACTTTAATAATCGGGTTGTACGTTTCTCGCCACCGTTTACTTCAAGTATGGATGCAGACTTGGTAATCGGTTCGAATGACTTTACCACCCCTGGAGGAGGGGCTGCTTCGGATACTAGGATAACCTCTCCTACCGGTCTTGCAGTGGACAGCGCGGGAAATCTTTGGGTTTCAGATTTTGGAAATAATCGGGTCCTTCGATTTAGCCCTCCTTTTTCAAACGGAATGCAAGCAAATATGGTTCTCGGACAACCTAATTTTACTAGCTCTTCGGGAGCAACAAACCAGTTTGCCTTAACCGGTCCGAATGGAATCAGCATCCAGGCAAATGGGGCGGTTTGGGTAGCGGATACTAATAACGGAAGAGCCGTCCGTTTTTCCCCTCCGTTTACCATTGGAAAAGGAGCTGATAGTGTACTAGGTAAACCAGATTTTACTTCGGGCTTTAACGGCACTGCTACTGCAGAAAATATTGGAAGTGTTGTATCTGTGGTAGCTGCTCCTTGCGGCCTTTGGGTAACGGATTCTTTCAATAGGCGAGCTCTCTTTTTCCCATAAAGTTTTAGGGGCGAACCCACTTCGCAGTATTTCCGCTGCTATCCTTTTCGTGTTCTAAAATATACTCATTTCTTAAAATTATAATTTTCTAATACGATTGCGATCCCTTGTCCGCCTCCAATACAAAGAGAAGCCACACCATATCTCAGATTCCTGCGTTTCAATTCATATGCTAAAGCCAAAGTGACTCTGGTTCCACTTGCTCCAAGAGGGTGACCGATCGCGATTGCTCCTCCATTCACATTTGTTTTTTCCGGATCCAATCCGAGTTCCCGGATCACTGCCAAAGTTTGAGAAGCATAAGCCTCGTTGATCTCAAATAGATCTATATCTTCGAACTTTAGTCCCGCATTTTGAAGAGCTTTGGGGATTGCAAATACAGGACCTAAACCCATCATTTTAGGATCACAACCTATATTCGCATAACCTAATATGGACACTAAAGGGTTTGTTCCACTCTCTTTTGCCCAATCTTCGGAGGCTAGTAGAACGGAAGCTGCTCCGTCATTAATTCCAGAAGCGTTTCCTGCTGTGACTGTCCCTTCTTTCAAAAATGAAGTGGGTAGATTTTTTAATTGAGGTAAACATTCTTCTCCTCTAATTTGTTCGTCTTTGTCTAATAAGAAAGATTTTTTTCCTCCTGTTTGGACAGGTATCATTTCGGAAGAAAATGTCCCGGTCTTTGTGGCCTTCTCCGCTCTTACTTGAGAAATTCCAGCCCATTCATCTTGTTCCGATCTAGGAATATTAAAATGTTGGGAGATATTCTCCGCAGTCATTCCCATTGTCAGATCTACAAAACAATCTGTGAGACTTTGAGCGAGTCTATCTTCCACAATTGTATCCCCGTATTTATTTCCCCATCTAGCGCCCTTTAATACAAAAGGTGCGTTACTCATGGATTCAGTTCCACCTGCAAGTATTAGATTGTTTTCCTTGGATAGGATTTTACGAGCTCCTATCAGGATACTTTCGAGTCCCGAACCACAAAGTCTGTTTACAGTAAGTGCGCTGGATTGTTCCGAAAGTCCGGATCTGAGAGCTATATGTCTAGCAAGATAAGCGGAATCTTTATTGTCTTGTATTACATTTCCGTAGATAGATTCTTCTATTTTAACCGGATCTACTCCAGTCTTACGAATGGTTTCTTTTGCGGTGATTACCGCCAAATCGGAGGAACTATAGTCTTTTAATCCTCCGCCGAATTTTCCAAAAGGGGTTCTTGCCCCATCTACCATGACTACCATATCATCTCCTAATATGTTGTATATACACTATTTATTGCTGAAGGATTAACCGCTTCCGATATATTTTTAGACTTGGTTTTGGGTTTCCAGAACAGGAATTTTTCTGACTTCCGAGAGTACCCTTAAGGTTTCTTGGAACTTAGATTTTCCTAATGATTTAGTAAGTTCGCTTTGTGCATCTTTCCAGAGTAAAATTGCCTCGGCTAATTTGGATTCTCCCTTTTTGGTGAGGGATAGGTTTCGGATATTCCCTGCTTCTTTTTTTTCGATCCGGATCAGGTTATCTCTTTTTAGGATCTCTAAACTTCTTTGTAGGGTAGTTCTATCTATGTCTGTGAGCCTGGAAAGATCTGTGATACTACATTCTTCTTCATGTCCTATTCCAACTAATATGCTGAATTGTGTGATCCTAAGCCCGGATGGTTTGAGTATAGAGTCGTAATAAGAAGTAACTAATCTGGCGGTTCTTCTTAAACTTACGTTCAAACAGGACAATCCGATTTTTTTAAGTTCCGAAGCCGAAGGTTTATTTTTCATATCTTCTATCTAAATGGTGTGTATGCACTATTCCTTGGTCAAGCTCAAAAATATGGAAGAAACGAAGCCTATTGCCTTAAAGCAGGATATTCATGAACCTGTTTAGGGTGGTTTTCTTTGAGTATTTTATAAGAAGAATCCTTTTCTTCCAGGATACATTCATCCAAAAGAGATCTAAATGCTCTACTTACTGATTCCGGAGTAGTTCCTATCAATGATGCTAGTTGGTTTTTGTTGATAGGAAGAGTTATAGGTTTCTGAGAAGCTCCGCATTCTTTTAGAAAATTCAAGATCCTGTCTTTTACGGAGAGATGTAAATTTTCTACTAATTTTTTCCTGAAATAATTGAGATGTTGTATCGTTACCGCTGAAAATAAGTATAGAGCTTTTGTATTTTCGAATAAGAAGGAGGTGAATTCTCTTTTAGGATAATACATCAATTCTCCTTCTTTTAACGCTTCGCAGAATGCAGGATAAAAACAAGGTTCATTAGGCTGGAAGATTGGATGAGAAGCGATCAATTCTCCCGGGTAAAATACTTTTAGAATGGCTTCTTTTCCGTCTTGGGATAAAGAATACACTTTAAAGATCCCGGATAGTATTTCAAAAAAACCATCGTATGGGTCTCTTTCCCCGAAAACTACTTCGCCTTTTATAATTTTTTTCCGAATGCCGATCGACGAGAGTTCGTTCGGAAATTCTTTGTGGATTTCAACCCAATGTTCGCTTGTTTGAACGCCGAACGTCTTAGTCATAACAATTGTTTTATGTTAGTTTTAAAAAATAATTCAAGCCAAAAGAGTTCCAAAATTTTCTAAACCTACTTGATCTATATCAAGGAAATTTTTTGCAACATAACTGAGAATACTCCCGATTTCTAAATCACTGTTTCCCGCGAGCTCGCGGTTTTTTTTAAAGATAAGGAAGAGGGTATGCTTACAAAATTTCAGGCGAAATTATTTTTCCTGGTTGGGACCTTTTTATTCTCCGCAGTTTTCCTGCTTCTTACCTATGATTCTTTGAAATACGTTTATTCTTCTCCATCTTCCAAAACTTTAAGTGAGGAAGTGATCCGAGGCAAAGAGCTTTGGGAAAAGAATAATTGTATGGGATGTCATACGATTTTGGGAGAAGGAGCGTATTACGCGCCTGAATTGACCAAGGTTTACGAAAGAAGAGGTCCGGAATGGATCCGTGTTTTCTTAAAGGATCCACAAGCAATGTATCCTGGAGAAAGAAAAATGGTGAAATACGATTTTTCGGAATCTCAGATCTCGGATATCATCGCATTCTTAAAATGGAATGGAGAGTTGGATCTAAAGGGATTTCCTCCTAAACCTGAATTAAAGTCTTCTACCCAGTTGGTAGATTCCGCATCGGCTGCTATTGTTCCGCCCGAAAAGTTTAAACAGATTTGTACTGCTTGCCATTCCGTTGGAGGTGCTGGGGGCAATGTTGGACCTGCATTGGATTCTGTAGGCAAAAAATACGATCTCGCGTATCTACAAAATTGGTTAAGAGACCCGCAAAAGATCAAGCCTGGAACTGCGATGCCTAAACTTCCCTTAAGTGATAGCGAGATCAAGGATCTATCCTCATATCTCTCCCAGTTGAAATAAACAAATAGGATTAGAATATAACGGTTTCTTTATGAAATATAAATCTCAGAAAATTGCATATTGGTTTTTTGCTACATGTATGCTCTTATTGTCCCTGCAAATAGTTTACGGATTCGTGATGGGATTTGCCAGAATGGGATTCGATGTTCTGCATGACTGGGTCCCATTCAATGCTGCAAGGGCAACACATACGAATTTGTTGGTGGTTTGGTTACTTACAGGTTTTATGGGTGCCGCGCATTATATCATTCCCGATGAATCAGACAGAGAGATCTATTCGGTAAAACTTGCTTATATCCAACTCATCTCCCTCATTATAGTGGGAGTGGTCTCTATCATCGGATTTCATCTGAATTTTTGGGAAGGAAGAAAGTTTTTAGAGATTCCTCGTCCTTTGGATTATCTGGTAGTAGTTAACGTTCTATTATTCCTTTTTAATATAGGAATGACTGTTTGGAAGGCGAAAAGATACACCACAACTTCTCTTGTTTTGTATTTTGGTCTTTTCTCCGCTGCTCTTTTGTATCTTCCTGGAATGATCCAATTCAATAGCCAAACAGTGGATTCCTATTTCCGCTGGTGGGTAGTTCATCTTTGGGTAGAAGGAGTTTGGGAATTGATCATGGGGGGTATCCTTTCTTTCCTTCTGATCAAACTTACGGGTGTGGACAGAGAAGTTATAGAAAAATGGCTGTATGTGATTGTGGGCTTAACTTTCCTTTCCGGGATCTTGGGAACAGGACACCATTATTATTATATCGGAGTTCCTGAATATTGGAAATGGGTAGGCGGGTTTTTCTCTATGTTAGAGCCTCTTGCATTCCTTGCAATGGCAATGTTTGCAATTTCAATGTATAGAAAAAGTGGAAGAAACCACCCAAATACGATCGCTCTATTCTGGACAATCGGAAGCGCGGTCATGTCTTTCGTGGGAGCAGGATTTTTAGGATTCGCTCATACACTTCCTCAGGTAAACTTATACACTCACGGAACATTGATCACTGCTATGCACGGACACCTTGCTTTCTGGGGAGCTTATGCAATGATCGTGTTTGCGATCTTAACATACGCGATGCCTTTACTTACCGGCAGAAAACTTTGGAATAATCCGACTGGGCTTTTTGCTTTCTGGGCTTCTAATATCGGAATGTTAGGAATGACCGGAGCATTTGCAGTAGCCGGTATCGCACAAGTTTACTTGGAAAGAAAGTTAGGATTAGACTTTTTGACCGTTCAGAAGGAGATCCAAGTCCACTTCTTAGGTTTGATACTTGCTGCAATTGTGTTCACTTCCGGGATTATTGCGTTCATAATCAACTTCGCACGTTTTGGAGTTCCTACAGATGAGGCCTTAGGAGCGGAGCAGGCTTCGGGAGATATTTCTCTTGCCCGTAGATCCTAAAACAGATCATAAAAATGGAATGTTGACGCAAGGAGAAACTCCTTATTATAGACCGATTGGGCAAGAGATAGAAATATTCGAACACGCTTACAAGAATAAACTTCCTATCTTGCTCAAAGGTCCTACCGGTTGTGGTAAAACTCGATTTGTAGAATTTATGGCGTCTAAATTAGGTCTTCCAATGACAAGTGTATCTTGTCATGAAGAGACTTCTGCGGTCGATCTGCTTGGAAGATTTTTGATCCAAGGTTCTGAAACAGTCTGGCAGGATGGGCCTTTGACCAGAAGTGTTCGATCCGGCGGAATATTATATATAGATGAAATTGCAGAAGCAAGGCCGGATACAATTGTTTCTATTCATCCTTTGACGGATCACAGAAGAGAAATTTTTATAGATAGAAAGAATGAAAATTTAAAGGCCCCAGATTCTTTCATACTTGTTGCTTCTTATAATCCAGGTTACCAAAGAGGTTGGAAGGAATTAAAACCTTCTACAAGACAAAGATTTATATCCATACAATTTGATTATCCGAATAAGGAAACGGAAGCGGAAATATTGAGTCAGGAAACCGGAATTTCTTCTTCTGTTTCTTCTAAACTCGTAAAACTTGCCGAAAAAATCAGAAATCTTACAGAGTTAGGATTATTGGAATCTTGTTCTACGAGACTGCTGGTGGACGCGGCAAAATTAATCTCCTCAGGTTTACCTTCTCGTTTGTCTTGTGAAGTTGCAATAGTACAACCATTAAGTGATGATCCGGATACGATCCGTTCTTTAAAAGATCTGGTCTCTTTGATGATCTGATATGGGTTGGGAAGAATTCATATTCAAAAAGACTTATAATACTGTCAGAGAAATTTTTTCTTCCGAAAAAGATCCTTCCTTAAAAGACAAAATTGTAAAACTTTCGGAACTTAAGCCAAGGCTTTCCGTTCTGGCAAAGTCTTTGACTGGAGAAAATATAGAAATATTAACGGCCGAAAAAGAAGGGGGGTTCCAAGACCAAATCTACTTTTTGCCGGAGTGCTATTCTCACGGACCGGACACATTCTCTAATATTCAATTTTATATATTCAGGATACTTTATATATCCGAACAAAAAAAATTAGGTTTTTATTGGAAGAAAGGGGAAAACAAGACTAGGAGTGAGTCCTTAAAGGCGGCAGAAGAAACATATCCTCAAATAATCGCTAGTTTACGGAAAAATTTTCCGGATGCAAAATCTCTTCTTGGATCTGTGGAGAAAACAGAGAGAGAATTTCAGAGATCTATAATAAAGAATTCTAATGTTCCTGAAAATCTCTCCTTACTTTATGGGATTTGGATGTCTTCTTTTCCATCAAAATTAGAGAACCGGATCTTATCTCAGGATCTGCTTTCTCAAAAAAAAGAAAACGATAAGATCGAGACTGAATTAGAAGGCATCCCGAGAGAAAGAATCGAAACAATCCAAGCGGATCTGAAATCGCAAGAAGATTATACTCTAATGCACCAATTCGAAAAGGTGGAAACCGCAGAAGAATTCCAAGGAAATTGGCGGGACTTTGATGGATCCGATACTTTATCAGAACAAGAAGAAGCAATCCGAGAATTAGATCTTAGGCATACAGTTCGTTCCAACGAGCCTACACATTCCGTTTTTAGAACCGATTTTTTTTCGGGATTATTTGCAGGAGAAGTGGAAAATGATCGTTCTAACGAAAATCCAATCTCTTACGATGAATGGGACTTTAAAAAAAGGAAATATAGAAAGGATCATTGTAAAGTATTTCCTAAAAAATTCCCGGATAATAATCACGGGTTCGCGCAAAAAATTTTCCAAGAAAATTACAGCGTATTAAATTCACTTCGATCCAGAATGAATCGATTCTTTAATCTTAAAACTTCTCTAAAAAGACAAGCTTATGGGGAAGATCTGGATCTGGACGCTGCTCTTCATTATTTTTCTGATCTTCATTGCGGACAAACTCCAGCAGAAAATGTGTATTTGTCGGATAGAAAAAGACTTAGAGAGGTTTCTATACTTCTACTCGCTGATATGAGTTTATCCACCGATTCTTATGTGGATAACCAGAGGATATTGGATGTGGAAAAAGCTTCCCTGGTATTATTCGGACAGATCTGTTCTGAATTTGGGGATCGTTTTAGGATAGATTCGTTTTATTCCAATACCAGAAATCATTGCGATTATTCTAATATAAAAAGTTTTGATGAACCTTGGGAAAGATCCAGAGATAAGATCGGACTAATGGAAGCAAAAGGATATACAAGAATAGGGCCTGCTATCCGACATTCTCTTTCTCTGATCCAGAAAGAAAAAAGCCAGAAACGTTGGATCCTACTTTTGACGGACGGTAAGCCGAATGATTATGATCGTTATGAAGGGAAATACGGAATAGAAGATGTTAAAAAAGCGATCCAAGAATGTGAAAGATCGAATGTCGGAGTTTTTGCACTTGCGATAGACAAAAGTGCAAAACAATATCTTCCTGCAATGCTCGGGAAAGAATCCTATCGGATCTTGCCGAATCCGAAAGAATTACCGGAAGCATTGACTGATTTTTTTATCAAACTGGTCCGTTAAATCTATAAGCGCGTAACATACTATAAAAAATTACTATTTTTAGAATGGAGTAAATTGTGAAAAAAATTCCTTTAGGATTGATCTCTTTAGTATTATGGGCAATCTCTGCTTCTGTTTTTTTGTATTTTTTCATTTCCGGAAACGTATCCGAATCGATAGACGGAAGGGTTGCAATCCATTTGAATCCTCAGGAGAGAAATTTAGTTCTAACAGAGATGAGAGGATTACTTGCATCCGTCAACGGGATTGTTTCCGCATTAGCGGAAGATGATTATAAAAGGGCGGAATTGGCCGCTTCTGCAAGTGGAATGGAGATGGTAAAAAAACTGGAAGATGAGGAAAAAACGATCCTTCTAAAATTACCGATTGAATTCAAACAACTAGGGTTCGGCACTCACGACCAATTCGATAAGATCGCAGACGATCTAAGAAACAAGAAAGAACCTAAAATGATATTGCGTGAGCTAGATAAACTTACTCAGAATTGTGTTAGATGCCACGCTACGTATAAAATCGCTTTTTAGAATAGGAGAAAGACCAACTAAAACCGGAAGATACATTTTCCGATTTTAGATGATCGTTCGCTGAAATCTTAACGAACTGCTTTCATTAGATCTACTAGTTGGTCTAGAGCTGCGTTCCAACCTTCGTGGAAACCCATCTCTTCATGTTTTTTTCTGCTCTCTTCATCTTTATGACGAGCAAGAACATGATACTTGGTTCCATTACCATGTTTTTCTAATGTAAGTATCGCGGTGAAAAATCCACCACTTGGAGTAGGTTTAAAACCAGGTTCGAAAATATCTGTGAATACAAGTTTTTCATTTTCTACAATATCCAAAAAACATCCGCTATTCGGGAACTCTTGTCCTTCTGGAGACAACATCGTTGTGCGGAAGATCCCGCCTGGTTTAAGATCAATCTCGCAATCGATGGTTTTCCAAGGGGCAGGGGTAAACCATTTCAGGATATGTTCCGGAGTGGTCCATGCTTTCCAAACTAGTTCTGTAGGAACATCTACGATCCTCTCAAGAACTAGATCTGTTTTCGGGTCCGGTTGGTAATAGTTAGTTTTTGCCATTTTCTTTCTCCTTCATTTCAAGTAAGTAACTGTCCAGTTGATCGAGCCTTCTGTCCCAGTGGGTGCGTTGTCTAACGAACCAGTCTTCTCCCGCTTTCATCGTGTCTTGGGTAAGTTTATAAGTTCTTACACGACCTACTTTTTCGGAACGAACCAGAGAAGACTCTTCCAACACACCTAGATGCTGCATGAGAGATGGAAGGGCCATTTTGAAAGGCTCCGCCAATTCTCCTACAGTTGCCGGCCCCATGCTCAAGCGCTCCAAAATGGACCTTCTTGTTGGGTCCCCCAGAGCATGAAACATATTATCCAGACTGTTACTATACTTAGGCACTTACCTAACTATATCATGAGAATAAACTTAGGTAAATACCTAAGTTTTAAAAAAGTGAGAATTTTGGGAAAAAAGTTTGGGGCATGTCGAAGTTACTACATTGAGAATCTTCGCGCCTTAGCGGCTTTGCGTGAGGTTTATGCAGCTTGCGCCAGGAATCGTAGCGGAAATCCGGCGGTGCGCCGTTTATGGCGAACCGATGATTGGAGCAGAGAGTCCGGTGCCGCGAAGCGGCAGGCGCCCCGGCTCTCAAAAGTTTAAATTTATGATTTAAAAGGAAAGTCTCCCAGATAATCCTTCTTACCCAGTTCGACTCCGTTATGTCTGAGGATATCGTAAGCAGTTACGATATGAAAGAAGAAGTTCGGGATCATATGATGGAGGGCGTATTCCTTTCCGGTCAGCGATTTACCTTCCCAACGAGGCAGAGAAATTTTAATATCGGAAGCTTCTTTGTAATCTTCCGGTTTTAGACCTTTCAGAATCCCAACGACTGAATCAATTCTTCCTATTATTTCAGAAAGAGTTTTTTCCTGATCATCATGTGTTTGGAATTGTTTTCCAGTTAAGCGGGCAGCTCCTAATTTTGCCGTATCACAAGCCAGCTGGATCTGTCGGATAAAATTATATTGGTCCGGAGCGAGTCTCGAATTTAATAAAACATCCATATCGACCTTTTTGGATTCGGCGAAACTTTTGCCCTTATCTATAAATCGTTTTAGATGTTCTAGGTTTTTGATTACTTGTATTACTGTGATTTCGTAAATCGAAATGTCTGACATACTTCCATAGAAAGGTCTGAATAGGATCTATCAAGTCTTAAATCCATGTGGATTGTTTCAAATTTTATTGGCCTTTGGTATAAGAGTTTAGAAACAATTTGTATCTGATTCTATTGCACCGATCGAGATGGAACCGGCACCCGGCGGAGTAAATGGACTAGATGAATTTGTTCTTGGAGTTCCATAAAAATCAGTTTGTAAAAATGGGATCGCAGTGATTGGAAGTGTGATCGTGTTTAGATCCACTCCACCATAAAGGGAAGAGCAAGGAGAGTTTGCAGATGATGGGATCCCGAAAGGAAGATTAAAATTCCAGATCTTTTCTATCTCGGTAGTATCTACAAACTTGGGATCTGCACCGTAACTATTGGAATAATCCCCTACGAATTGTCCGGAAATCGGATGAGCACAATCTTCTTGGTTTAATGTGCTTCCACAAAAGATATATTGATCAGGGCCGATGACTACAGGCACACTTACGAAATAATTATTTCCTCGTATTACAGAAGGTGACTCAGGAGGACTTCCGAAAATAATCCCGGCACTATTTGCGGATATATTTCTGGAGAAAATTTGGTTATTTAGAATTTTATGAATCCCGAATCCTGCCTGAGTAAATATTCCCGTAGATTTTCCTAGAGAGGAATTTTGAGAATTTCCTATATAAATATCATTATTTATAATATTACTAGAATCTACTGCATCCGTAAAAATGATCCCATAGGAATTTTCTGAAACCAAACTTGGATTCAAATATTGATACGCATTGATCTTATTTTCAGAAATGATCGTTCCTTCAAAATTCCCTGTTTCTATCCAAACCCCCGCACTGAATCCAGCAGGTTCTATACTAACCAGTCCATCTAAAATATTTCTGGAAAGTATGATAGGCTGAGCAATTGAACCGGCTCCTTCTAACATTGCTCCTATGGAATGAGATCTTCCTGAGCCTCCTCTCAACCAATTTTCCATCACTATCACGTGATCAGATTGATTGATAAGTAAACCTGCACGTATCCCAAATCCGGTGGAATTTGTTTCATTTCCAAAAACCATATTTTTAGAAATAATGATCTGTCCTAAATTGGTCCTTGAATTTAAAACTTGGATCCCGGTAGAATAATCACCTGTTAGATTCATCTGTATTTGAAATCCACTCACTGAAAGGTTTGTAGTGGGTGAACTTAAAGAAGTAGTGGAGATCAAAATTGTATTACAGAAATTTGTGAAAGAAGTCCCACAACTGGAAAGTGTATCATCTACAATTCTCGTAGGATGAATACTCGGATCGGAATCCAAATCTGGGAAACCGGAAGCAAAACCGCCGAATAGGGAAGTAGTCCCGCCTAAGAAAATTTGGGATATAGGAGTATAACTTCCTTCTGATACAAAAACCGAACAGATGGATCCGCTTGAGTCGCATTCTTGGACTCCTTTTTCTATACTTTTACAAAAAGCGCTCGGTCCAAAACCGGTTCCACATCCAGGATCATCTATTCCATTACTTTCATCCACTAAACGAATATTCGAGGATGTTATAAAATCATAATGGATAGGGTTTCCGTTCTGGATCGGCAAACTTTTGGCAGTACATCCAACCAATTCAAAGAAAGAATTTCCGGGAGGTCCCCATTTGTCGGGAGAATTTGGAGTGATCACAATTGTATGATCATCCGGTGCGGAGGGATAAGTGATACTCGGAGGGTTTCCCAGAGAAGCCACATTATTTTTTCCAGCAATAGTGATCGGATCGAAACTACAACTTCCTGGATCCACTCCATGAAAGGAAAGTTTAATGGAAACTTTTCCATTCGGAGTGAGCACCTTTGATTTAGGAAAAATTTCCAAAATGGATATACAATCCAATAGTAAGGTTAATGGAGCTCCAGACATGGCTCCTGTCTCTGAACCGTTGGGAATGAAATTGCAAGTATGACCCGTCGGGATAGAAATAAAACTAACAGAATAATTTGCAGAATCTCCAATCTTATTCGCGAACGTTTTTGTTCCATCTGCAGTAAAAGTAATTTTGTCAGATTGATTCTGTAGAACTAAAGGAGAGGCCCCTGCGATTGAGGAGTCTAAACCGATCACTTTTACGGATAGATCATAGAATATTTTCCCACAACTGATGAATATTATGGTTTTAGGATATATGATTGGTCCATCAGGATTGCTGATCTTACATTGTTGCTGGGAAGAAGCTCCTGATATTCCTATGATAGAAACGGAATATTGGTTTCCAATTTTTCCCGGGGAAGGGAACGTTTGGGTCCCATTAGAAGTGAAATCCAGATTTTCTCCCAAAAGGTTAGAAACAGTAAGAGTTCCTGAACTTAAGCCTGATACTTGTACAAAAACCTTGATCGGAGTATTGAATGCATCCAGATCCGTTTTTAAACTGAAAAGATCTAAAAGTGTGGATGCTTGCGGCGGTTTATAGCAATAAATATTTGATAAAAAGAAAAGAAGAAAAAATAGGACCCTGTAAGAATAATATTTCATTTTTCTTAACAAGGATCCGGTTGAAGTTTACTGGATGGAAGTCTGGGTTGGAAAATCCACAGAATTCCCAGGAGAAGAGATTTTGATCGGGTAGAAGGTATTAGTGCTTCCGTCAAAATTAGGATCGAAAATATAAACTCCGTCTCCTAATGCACCTGCACTGGTATAACATTTGGAAGTTCTGCAAGTAGTTGAACTTCCCATAGTGATGTTTGTTCCAAGTGTGCTTCCTGAATAATTTATAATAGTTCCTAAGGCACCGCTAACGGAATTTAAAGGCCCGTGGTATACATCAAAAAATAAAGAACCACTTTGGGTACATCTTAGATCGTAACCTAATAAAACTCTTGAACCTATATTTCCTGGAGAAGGAACATAGGTTTGGAATCCAGTACCATTCGGATTACAACCATTCGGTACCGTGTCCCTTCTTATCTGTGCGGGAACTCCAGATAAATTTCTCCATTCCATTAAACTGGAATCGATTGTATTGTCTGTGAGGCCCATATTGGATCTATTATAAAAAAGCCATAGATCGGAAGAGGTTCTCACAAATTTTGGATAGGCAGCACCCGCAGAAGTTACTGGAAAGATTGCTCCAGTGGAGCCTGATCCGGAAGCTAAGAACAATTGATTTACCTGGGTGGCGGCACTGTTCGTAAAACTATATACGGCTAGGTAATTATTAGGTGCATCATCCGTATCATTATCATGAAATTCAAATGCGGTTGCATATTTACTCCCGTTCCAAATTACATCCAAATATCCGAAAGTAGATCCTATTGTTCCAAGAACAGATTTGATAGTTGTTGGGGGACCAATTAAGGTACCATCTGACTGGATACGGATATATCTTACTAAATTTGAGAAAGAAGTACTCCCGCCAAATTCTACAAAAACGACGACGAATTCATCTAAGTCTGCATTATAAGCAGAAGCTAATGTACTGATCTTAGCTCCTGGGGCAGTGGAAATTGTCCCTGACACTGTAATATCAGAACCTATAGCAGTTTGTTCAATATCCAGAAATCTAGCTTTGATTGTACTTCCAGTTGGAGTCCAAACTGCGAGGTATTTGCTTCCGGACCAGACTAGATCCAGCATAGGTAATCCTGCACTGGTCCCGAAAAACATAGGAGTTCCTACTACACTGGAAGTTTTTTGATTCACCTGATAAAGATTCATGACCGGAACACTTCCTGAAAACCAGGTCCCAAAAACTGCCAAGTTCCTTTCACAATCGATTTTGGAAGCAGCGACTAAACCTGCCTTTCCTGAATCTCCAGTGAGAGTACAATTTTGTCCTCCTGTATAAGTTCCAAGATCAACGGTAAAATTTGTACCCGCTTCCAGAGCATCCGGAAAGGAGAAGGTTCCGTTATCCGAAATCTGAAGTGTTTGGGTTTCAGAAGTATCCGTATTTGTCAGAGTTAGATTCATCTCTTTTCCTGACTTATTCAAGTATCCGATAACGTTAACTTTGATAAGAGATGGCCCGGAGGTTTTGCTTCCGAAAACTCCGATGTTTCCGTCGAATGCAATAGCACCTATTGCAGAGGAGCTTGCGTCTATACTGACTGCTTTTGCGTTATTACAGCCTGTAAAAACAAGTACGATTATGAGTAAAACGGTTACGAATAGGGCAGCTTTTAGAAGAATATCTTGGACTTCCTCGTCTTTCAGAAATTTTTGCATGTCTTAATTCCCTCGTATAACTCTCGTTTGTTTTAGGGCCGGTTTCTAAAAAAACAGACAAGTCGTTTCGTTTAATTTGAGGGGAAAAGCAGATTTCGAGGCTAACTTGGAATGAACACTACTGATTCCGGAATGGAAGTGTTCTCAAGAAATCGTTCCGATTTTGTTTCTAAAAATATCCGTTCAATTCTATCAAAAATGCATGAGGATTGAAATTGCTTCCTCTATGATTCGGGATCTGGTAGCCGAGTGAGATTGAATATTCTTTATGTTGAACGAAGAATTGGATTTTAGGAAAGAGTGGGAGGTGGTCTTGCGAATAAATAAGGTTCTAATTCAAAAGAACGAAGATCTGCTTCTGAAAATAAAATAGAACAGATTAAAAAAGATCTTTTAAGATCTCCTAAAGAAGAAGGATCAAAATGAAAATTAGAAATTATGAAAATATCCCTCGAATGAGGGAGGGCATTTATTTCTAAAATTCTAATTTGTTTCTCAAATTTTTATAATTGGGTTGTAACAGCGTCTACTATCGAATGTAAATATATTTGCATGCGAAAATTTCTGAAAAAAGGAATTCCTTACGGGATAGCAGTCCTTCTTCTTTTCTTTTTGGAATCCTGCTCATTCAAATCTATGGATCTTGCATTCGAAGCGATGCTTGAGGCACAAATGGCATGCTTAGTTGCAGGAGATACTTGCGTAGATGCGAGCACAACTCCTCCTACCGGCGATGTTACAGCTCCTACAGTGACGATCACAAATCTTCCCGCTTCCGGAAGACCAACTGTGGAGACAGGATTTCTTTTTGGAACTTCTTCCGATGATACCTTGGTTTCAGTAGTGCAGATTAGTATCGATGGGGGAACTTATACTGCTGCAACCGGAACAACCAGTTGGAGTTTTGCATTGCCTACAGGTTCCTCTACATGGAGGCATGGGTCTTTTCATTCTATTAATATCAGGAGTGTGGACTCCAGCACAAATATTTCCACAGTATTAAGTCTGAATATTAGAAAAGGATATAATAGAGATCTAAACGGAGACGGTTACGCGGATGTAGTCGTCATGGCTCCTGGAGATGCTTCGGGAATGGGAGTGGCTTATATTTTTAACGGGGGAGCTTCCGGAATTTCGGCAACAACTTCGAGTGCCGCCGGCCATTCTATCACAGGACAAGGAAGAATGGGATATGCTTCCGCGATGGGGGATGTGAACGGGGATGGTTTCGGAGATCTTGCGATTGGAGCTTCCGATTATTCAGGATTACAAGGGATCACTTATGTATTCCACGGAAGCACTTCAGGTATTACTACGAATACAGCTTCCAGCGCAGATAGGATCTTAACTTATACAGGATCAAACGAATTCGGATATGCGATTGCATTAGGAGATGTTAATGGAGATGGATACGATGATCTAGCCAATGGCGCGTATCATATTCCCCTTGCATTTATTTATTATAGCACAGGCCCCGGAGGTATTTCTTCGACTTCAGGAACTTCTATTTCAGGTCCTGGAGGAAGTAATTTTGCCTGTGGGATAGGTTTAGGCGATATTAACGGGGACGGATTTTCAGATCTGATTGTGGGCGGAAATGCATTCGGCGGTGGTGGTAATACGGGAGGAGTTTGGATCTTCCATAGCAGCGGTTCTGCGGGAGTTACTGTAAATTCTTATACATTAGCTAATACAACTATAACCGGAGAGACTGCAGGTAATTTTGGGATCCGTATTTCTACCGGAGATGTAAACGGAGATGGGTATGCGGATCTGGCTGTAGGAGCTCCTCAATACAATTCATATTATGGAAGAAGTTATGTATTCAATAGTACTGGGACTACAAGTGGGATCACTGTTTCTGCTGCTGCAAGTGCAAATACTATAATCAACGCATTCTCTGTTAGTGCTGTGGGACTCGCTGTTGCGCTAGGAGATGTAAACGGAGATGGATATGATGATTTTGCTACAGGCGCTCCTAGTTATTCCACTTCTCAAGGGAGAGTGTATATAAATTTAAGTGATGGTTCTCAGGTTTCCGCAGGTTCCATAAATCTAATTTCGGGGCAATCTGCTAACCAGGCTTTCGGAAATGCTGTCATGATCTCTGATATAAATGGGGACGGGTTGGGAGACTTAGTGGCAGGAGCATATGTTTATCCGGATGGAATTGCATTGTCCGGAAGAGTTTATATTTTTCACAGCTTCGGATCTGGGTATTCAGCGACAGCTGCAAGTTCTGCAAATACGATTATTTCAGGAGGAACCGGAAGTGAATTTGGAAGTAATCTAGTAGATGCAAATGTTCCGAAGGACTTGTATCCTAAATTTTTAGGAGTTTGGGCCTTCGGAAGTTTAGAAACTTATAGGATCCAAATTTAAGAAAATCGAATATTTAGGTGAGTTTCGGTCTTCTCTTTTCTTTTAAAGCGCTCATCGCTTCTAATAAATTTGCTACTACTTTAGGATCTTCGAAACTACTTTTAGTAAATTCCAATTGGGATTCAAATTTATCATTGATCTCTTTGTTGATCGCAGCCTTGGTCCTTCTGTAAGCACTTGGAGCAATTGCCATTACTTCGTCCAATTTTTTCAAAACAAGTTTCCGTAGATCTTCCTTATTCTCCGCGGTTTCATTGATCAAAGAAATTTCCTTTGCTTCTCCTGCCTTATAAGCTGTTCCTAAAAGACAAACCTCGTTTAAGTATTCTGATTTAACAGTGATCTTCAGTTTATCGATAAAGCTAATTGGAAGAGGAAGTCCAACAAGTACTTCTGTAAATGCAATCCTTGCCTTACCTTCCAACATAAATTTGAAATCACAGGCAAGAGTCATAACTGCGCCACCGCCCATAGCGTAACCGGTCACTTCTGCAAGAAGGGGTTTTCCAAAACTCAAAAGTTTACCGAATAGGATCACAATTTGGCCCATCTCAGCAGTGAGCTTTTCTCTTGGTGTATTTAGGATATTCTCAGCATCGATCCCATTGGAGAAAAATTTAGGATTGTCGGAACTTAAAAGGACGGCACGAATACTATCGTCCTTATCGATCTCAGCCAGAAGATTTTCCAGCTCTATCATATTCTCCCTGGTTAGGGAATTTTGATCGTTAGTTTGTATTTTGATACATTCGGCTCTGCCGTTCTTTAATTGGATTGCTTCCCGTAAATAGTTCATAGTGCATGATTAGGAACTCCAACATAAGTGATCCACTCGAATTTTATTGTTTAAATCACAAACTAATCATGTAAGGGAAGGGTGGGGCGCCTCCCGCCATTGGCGGGACCGGGCTTTCCGCTTCGGTCCATGGACTTTTACTATTATACTATATCAAAAAAAATGAATATATAAAGAAAAGTCCAAGGCCCCCGCTTCAATCCCTGGCGCGCTTTTAATTTAGGATTTTATCTATAACCACCGGATGCACTGATCTTTTCTCCGGTAAGCCAATAGGAATCTTCAGAGGCTAAAAACAGCGCAACCTTAGCGATGTCTTCCGGTTGTCCTAATCTTCCCAGAGGAGTTTTAGAAACGATCATTTTTTCCATATCACTTCCTATCATTCCAAGTCTATGTGCTCCTTCTGTTTCCACACCACCGGGTGCAATCGTATTGACTCTGATCTTTTTGGAACTAAGTTCGAGTGCTAATACTTGGGACACAGTATCCAATGCACCTTTGGTAGAGGCATATACAACCGAATTTGGAACAGGGATATCGCTCACAATCGAACTGATATTGATTACTGATCCACCTTCTGGAGCAAAATAGTTGAGTGATTCCTGAGTGGCTAGAATAGGACCAAGAACATTCGTATTCATCTGCCTATGAAACTCATCTTCTGTCACAGCTTCCAAAGGTGCGAACTCAAATATGCCTGCGTTATTCACTAAAATATTCACGGAACCGAAAGCCTTTTTCGTTTCTGAGAATAAACGTTTAACGTCAGAAGATTTAGACATATCACCTTGGACTGCGATTGCTTTTCCTCCATTTTTTTCGATCTCTGCTACAACCTTATCTGCACCTTCTTTACTGGAAGAATAGTTTACTACTACCGAAGCCCCTGCCGAACCTAATGTTTTAGCGATACTTGCACCAATTCCTTTAGAAGCTCCGGTTACCACTGCAACTTTACCTTTTAACTGACTCATAAGACTACTCCTGATGACGGATCTAAATAATTTTATAGTTAGACAAGTATCGAAGTGTTTGTTGAGAAAATATTTAGATAATTCGATAATTATCAAATTAACGAAACTAGAATGAGCGTCGGTCTGTTCGATCTAGATCTGGGAAAGTTTATCCAGATAGGCCTTAAATACATCCCTTCTAAGAATGATATTTACAAATTTGCCATCTTTAGAGGTTTCTATCAGGCCTGCATTTTCTAATTCTTTAATATGATGGGAAAGGGTAGCAGGGCTTATATCTTGTGATTTATTCAAGGAGCTGCAAGCAGTAGGTTCTTTCGTAGAGCCGATACATTGTAAAAGTTGAAATCTCCTAGGCTCAGCAAGGGCCCTAGAAATTTTAGTAAATTCCTTTTCCGTTAGTTTTACGGGTTTGGGGTTCGGCACTCTCTCCATGTTTGAATGTTTAGACTGCATTGTCTAAACATTCTCTAAAAAATCAGGGTAGGAACTCCTAATCATTCGTATTTTGGCGTTTCTTTATATTTTAATTGATACTGAGACTTAATATCTTAAAATGGATGGATCAACGATTAGCGGGACCAAGCGTAAGTGAGCAGAAAAAGACTCTACCAATTACATTCTACACTAGGAATTTTCAGTTCTGTTTTTCTGATCATAGTAGGATTGTCTGGATCCTTTTTGATTTTTGGAAGGGAAATAGATCAGCTTTTAGATCCCGAAGAATTTGTAATCCAATCAGTCGGAACAAGAAAATCTATAGATTCACTCAGAGAGGAACTAAGGAAAAAATTGCCTCCTCATATTTTAGCCGGTTGGTTGATCCCTGAACATTCTTACCAACCGGATCAGGTTTGGGTCCATTTTTTAGATTCGGAAACGAAAGAAGAATCGGTTATTCTATTGGATCCTTATAATGGATCCCTAAAAGGAAAATTAAAAGAAGATCGTTCCGATTCATTTTATGGTTGGATGCTTTTTCTTCATTATACCTTATTTTTAGGAAATACAGGTTATGTACTCATTGGCCTTTTAGGAATGATCTTTGTTTTCCAAGGGATTAGCGGCATCATTCTATATAGAAATATTTGGGAAAATCTTTTCAGGCTTAGGACCCTGGAATCGATCCGAACATTCTTCTCTGACCTTCATAAATTAGCAGGAGTATTCACTTTAGCGTTTAATCTTGTATTAGGTTTTACCGGTGCTTGGTGGAATATAAGCACTACTATAAATACAATAATAAACGGATTTCCTGCTCAAGAATTAGGAAAATTTTTAGAAGATTCAATTTCAATAGATTCGATGATCCAAGGATCAACATCTCAGATCCAAGATTTCAAATTGGGATTTATTTCCTTTCCTCACCATAAAAATGGAGATCCCGTAGTATTGTATGGAACGGAAAATGAAAACCATCCTTTCAGAAGTAGATTCGGTTCTTATATAGTTTTTGATTCTAAAACTTCTAAATTACAGGATGTTTGGAATTTGAAAGAACAGAATTTTGTGTATTCTATCTTAGATTCCTTTAGGCCTTTACATTTCGGGACTTTCGGTGGGATTTTTACAAAAATACTTTGGGTGATCTTGGGACTCGCTCCGGGAGTTCTATCTATCAGCGGGCTTGCGATATTGATCTCTAAACAAAGTGCAAGATCTTCACGTAAAAAAGAAAAGGCATTTAAATAAATAGTTTGGTTTTTGGGGTCTGCTGTACAAAAGAACACCGGAACTTCAAAGCTCCGGTGTAATATTTAATATGTTATGGAAATATAATTTAATTTTATTCCCAGCACTGTCCTTTTACATAACATTTATATAAGGAGCCGATCCCTGAGGAAGTCGCAGCTTCTTGGCAAGCTCCTTTTGCAGTAGTAGAAGTGAATCCATAGTATTGCATTGCAGGAACCAAGTATTCATGTTCACCAATATAAGAATATGCATAAGGGATCGGATCATTTATCCCATCTACCCCTTCGTAGATGCATGCGCTTACTTTATTAGGCACAACACAAGGGCCGTCGATCTTTTCAATCTTAAGATCCAGGTCTATTCCCGTTTTCATTTCTGCAATAAAATCATCTAGACCTTCTTCCCATTCTGCTTTTTTTTCCAAATAGGCAGTGGAATATTCTCTACAGAAAAAGATCTCCCCGTTTGGTCTTGTGAATTTATGACTATATGCGATTGTTAGCCCTAGGCTTTCACCTTCGCTTCCTGAATTCTTTTTAAGGAGCAGGACCTGTAATATTCCGTTCGTGTCTAGTTTCTCTTCACCTTCTAGATCTTTACAATTTTGTAATGTGCCGATCATAAATGCGATCAGCCAAGCTAGGGTTATCCTTTTCATTTTTTTTCTCCTGATTATTATTCATATTTTATAATTTATAATGAATCCGTAAGTTCTGGGAGCTCCCGGAACTGCTTGAAAGGTTCCGTCTATATAGGAAGTGAAATAGTATTTATCGTATGCGTTATTGCAGTAGATATAGGCGGAGATCGTATCTCCTTCATATCCTGCTTTTAGATTTGTGACCGTGTAAGGACTGCTATAGATCGTATTGTCTGCAGCAAAGAACATCTTTCCTACTGCCTGGAACTCCCATCTGAAAAAAAGACCCCAATTAGAACGGAACTGCAGATAACTTACAATATCGTATTTGGGAATGAAATGGACTCTTTTGCCGTCGAAGTCTTTGTCTAAGACTCTATCATAAAATTTATTGAATATACCTTCCGTATAGCCGGCGGAAAAACCTAATCTAATAGGTTTCCATGGTTTAGCATATGCCTCTATTTCCGCGCCTCGAACTGTAACTCTTTCCGCATTCAAATTCACCGACTGCGCAATTGAAATTGCCCGAACAACTTGAAAGTCTTTCGTTTCGGTATAAAAATAAGTGAGATTCAGTCCGAGGGTTCGTTTTAAATATTCTGATTTGATCCCCGCTTCTATAGTATCATTGATCTCCGGTTTAAAATCTGCTTGAGAAACCTGATTTACAACTGTGCTATAACCAGCGTTCTTATATCCTCTGCTCAATCCTGCAAAGATCATAAAAGAATCGTTTGGTTTAAAATCGAAGATCAGCCTGGAAACATTGTATTGGTAAAGATCATCTCTTGTATAATGAGGAGATAGTATATGCACATCTCCGTACGGATTATTGGGAAGAAAACCTGTGGCGTCTTGGCTATGACCTAGATTTATCTTTTGGGTTTCTATTCTGGATCCTAAGGTGATCGTGAACTTCTCCCAAAAAGTGTAGCTATTGTGAGTGAAAATACTAAAACTTCTTTCTTCTATCCTAGCATGATGGGTTTGTCTTGTGGGAGCATAAAGGCCGGAGAAAGTTCTGTAAGTGTAAGTATTCTTCAGATATTCTCTGGTATTGCTGCTATCGGAGATCCGATGGTATAAAAATGTTCCTATCTTGAATTGAAGGGGATCTTTTTTATCAGTAGATTCTATTTTGGCTTCGTGAGTTTGGGTTGTTGTATGTTCTACGTATTCTCCCTTGCTTTGGTTATTCTTTGTGAAGTCTGAATCCACTGTTAATGGATCGATTGCCATTCTTCTCAAACTAGAAACAACACTTGCAGTCGCTGAAGGAAGTTTATAACTTACATTGCTAGAATAAGTATTTCCGGTTACATTAGATGTTCCTTCATAGTCCCAATAAACTTTTCGAACACCATTACTTCTATTAATGAATATCCGGATGTTCTCATCACAATTTTCAGGACTGACCGCACAGCCTTTATAAACACTCTTTAGTCTTTCCGATTTAGAACCTAGATAATTTACTATATTTAAGGAACCGTCATTAAAACTTTCTGCTCCGGCTTGGATGTCTACTTCCAAGTTTTCGTTTGGGGTCCAGTAAATTCTGATCCTTCCCGCCTTACCATTCCTGCCATCCGGATGGGTTGCGTAAAATTCTATGGGAATATCGGAAAGACGATTATTAGGATAATTAAATCCTGTAATATTGTTTAGGTACCCGTCTCTTTCCGTGGATTTTCCCGATACGCCTACATAAAGTTTGTCTTTAATGATAGGAGTATTATAGAAGAAAGAGAATTCTCTTTTATTATAATTTCCTAAATCAGTTGTGAATCTTCCTTGAGGTAGGTTATTCGGCTTTTTGGTTTTGATCTCTACGACACCTCCTTGGAAATTTTTTCCAAAAACGGTAGCCTGGGAACCTCTATGTACTTCTATACTGTCTAAGCCGAAAAGTTCCGTGTTTAAAGCAACGTTATCTGCTAAAGGAACTCCATCCACGATCATACCGACCGCAGGCTCGCTAAACGCGATACTTCTCATTCCTCTAATATTAAAATAAGTGAAATTCCTAGATCCTGAATCTATGATCGCAAAGTTCGGAACCTGCTTATCTATATCGTTTGTTCTTGCGATCCCGGTGTCTTGGATGTCTTGGTCATTAAATCTAGAAATACTTCCTGGAGTTTTGAAGATCTCTCTATCTCTTTGGTCCCTTTTTCCTTGGACAACTATTCCTCCTTCCGAGGTGACGGGTCTTTTGACCAAAGGTTCTTCTTTAGAATTTTTAGGGTCTGTGACTTTCGGTTCTTGAGCAAATAAGATGGTTCCGGTAAAGAATAAGATCCTTATAAAAAATCTGAAAAGAAAGGGGAGAAGGTTCCGGACCCCTTTCTTTTCCTGATACTTGGACCTTTGTCTATTCATGTGAGCCAATAGACTGAAGTGGGTAAAAGGAGTAAATAATTAAATTGATTCTAGGTCTCAAAATCAATTTGTATTAATATCTAAATTTGTCAATTAAAGAAGAAAATTAATAAAAAGAAGAGAAAACTCTCGAATTATAATAAATTTACTAAGAGGAAAGCGGGGAAGTTGGTCCCAATTTTGTAGAAGATACTACAAAACTAGGACCTCAAACGGTAAAATGGAGCCGTGAAACTAGAGCAGTTTCTTCTTACTGCTGGACGCAGATGAACTTTTTGAAAACAGAACAGCTATCGTTTCCAGAGCTGATCGACCCTGAACCCAATGCATTTCCGATCCCGTACTGTCCTGTAATTAAAGTTGCATCACTACTTGTTAAAAGACTGAAGGATAAGACAGCTACTTTTGGTTCCATCCACTCTATTATCATTCTTACCGGTGAATGTAGAATCGAATTTTTCCATGAAGGGAATTCTGCTAGTGTTTCCGTTCCTGCTTATGGCGGGAAGGTTTCAGATAAGGGAACTATTTTTATATTCGAGTCCTCATTCAGATATTGTAGGTTTAGTCTGGATATCGGAATGATCCGCCAAGATATTACCAGATCATATTCTATATATGTTGGGGATACGACTGGAACGGTCTCCTCCAACGAGTATCTATTACGTTTCCCGAATATAGATTTGGGGCAAATGAGTCATCATTCCAAGCAGATCTTGACCGAGGTATATATTATGCCAGGCGCCTCTTTCTTCTACGATTCAGACGGGATCTACTGATTCGTTTCTATAAAATCACATAATTTGTGTTATTTTGACCCAAATTTGAAATAAATAGTTGATTTCAGTTTCCCAAAAATCGTAGAATATCCCCTCGGTTTGGACCAGGGAAGTTTTATAAAAAGTTAAAGTATGGCAGCTAGGGATAGTACCGAGATAGAGATCGATTTATTATTGGAGGCGATCTACCAGAAATACGGGTACGACTTTAGGCAATATTCGGACGCACATATAAAGCGCAGGATCATGAATCGGATGGTATTGTCTGGATATAATACGGTTTCGGAGATGCAGTTTCAACTTCTACATAACAAAAGTTTTGCGAACGATCTATTACATGATCTGTCTATCACGGTTACGGAGATGTTCCGAGATCCCGGTTTTTATAGGTCCATTCGAGAGAAGATCATTCCTATCTTAAAAACATATCCTTTCATAAAGATCTGGCATGCAGGTTGTTCCACTGGAGAAGAGGCTTACTCCATGGCAATACTCCTGACGGAAGAAGGTCTTATGGAAAGAACCACGATCTATGCAACCGATTTTAATCAGCGGGCTTTGGATGATGCGAAACAAGGCATATTTTCAAATACTTTAATTAAGGAATATACTACAAATTATCAAGCGGCAGGGGGAAGGTCCGCTTTTTCGGATTATTATATCGCCGACGACAATATGGCGATCATGAACCAAAATCTAAAAAAGAATATAGTTTGGGCAAATCATAACCTAGTGACCGATAGCGTGTTTGCAGAGGTTCATATGATATTGTGTAGGAATGTACTTATCTATTTCAAAAGGGAACTTCAGAACAAGGTGCATAAGATGTTTTATGAAAGTTTAATTAACGGAGGGGTTCTTTGTTTGGGATCTAAGGAAGGAATGTATTTTAGCGAGCTAAAAGATGCATATCAAGATTTGGATCCAAGGCAGAAAATATTCAAGAAGAAATATTAAGTATTTATAAATAGATCTAAATGGGATACGGAGCAATTGTGATAGGGGTTTCTTCAGGTGGTTTGAACGCTCTTATGAAGATATTACCTTCTTTGCCTGAAAATTATCCCATTCCCATTGTGATCGTACAGCATGTGAGTCCTCGTTCGGACGGATATTGGATCGAAAGTATGAACAGGACCTGTAGGTTGAATGTAAAGGAAGCAGACGAAAAAGAAAAAATAGAACGAGGGAATATTTATATGGCTTCTGCAAATTACCATCTGTTGGTGGAAAAAGATAAAACATTCTCTTTAAGCACGGAAGCAAAAGTGAATTTTGCAAGGCCGTCCATAGATGTACTTTTTGAATCGGCTGCGGAAGCTTATGGAGAAGAATTGATCGGACTCATTTTGACAGGTTCAAATTCCGACGGAGCCTTAGGACTTAGGAAAATAAAGGAAGAAGGTGGGCTGACAATTGTGCAAGACCCTGAAACTGCGGAATCCCCCTCTATGCCTGCATATGCGATCTCTACTACTTCAGTGGATCATATTTTTTCTTTGGAAGAGATAGCGAACTTTTTACAAACATTAGGTGAGGGTAATTGAAGTGGATTTGAAAAAGATAACGATCCGTACCAAACTGTTTATAGGTTTTTCCGTATTGGTGTTTATACTTGTTGGTACATCCATATTTGTGATCGATAAACTTTCCGAATCGAATAATAGATTACAAAGGATCGTAGATGGTTCAGCCAAAAGAGTGAATTTGTCCAACGAGATCATGATTGCTTTACTGGATTCTACCCGTCACGAGAAGAATGTCATCATCGAAAGGCGTACTGAGCAGATGCTCTATTTTAGGGATCGTTTTCTCAAAGCAGCCGATACTGTGGACGACAAAATATTACAACTGAGCGAACTTTCCGATGCTGAGGGAAAAGTTTTGTTGGAGGAATTCAAAGTTTCATGGAAACAATTGAGGAAATATCAGGACGAGATCGTTTCTCTGGCTTTAAAGAATATTAATGATCAAGCATTTGCGATCTCCGCAGGACCGGCGTTGATCGTTCGTGATACTGCGATGAAACAATTCAGCAGGATCGTGGAGCGGAACGAAAAGCTCATGGAGTCCGAAAAGAAAAAGAATATCTCGGATTTCGAATATACCTTCTTATTTTTAGTGTGTTTGGTGATATCGTCGGTGCTGGTAGTGATCGCCATATCTTTCTGGATCATCAGGAGTATAACCGATAGGATCAATTTTATCGCGAACGAAGCGGAGAAGATTGCGAGTAGGGAATTCTCGGACCAAATATTAGAAGATACTAATGCGGACGAATTAAGGTTGATTTTCGATTCTTTGGTGACTGTTAATGAAAGTTTTAAAGAAATTACGAATAACGCGAATACCGTAGCTTCCGGTGATTATTCTATTGATTTAGAACCTAGGTCCGAAAAGGACATCTTGGGAACTGCATTGAAGAAAATGACCCAGGCACTTCGTTTAACTACGTCCGAAAATGAAAAACATAATTGGCTGACCCAAGGACAGAATCGTTTGAACGAAGGTTTGAGAGGTGACCAAACAGTCGAGAGTTTGGCGCAAAGTGTGGTGAATTTTTTAGGAGAATATTTAAAAGCTCAAATAGGGGCCATTTATCTTTCTGATGAAAAAGACAAATCGCTAAAATTGACCGGTGAATATGCATTTACCGGAGGAAAACTTGCGGACCATTTTTCCTTAAAGGAAGGTTTGGTGGGACAAGCTGCATCTCAACAGAAAGAAATGTTAATAACCGATGTACATGAAGATCATATCAAGATCCAATCCTCTTTTTTAAACACGAAACCTAAAGATCTATTCCTTATTCCTTTCATATTCGAAGGCCAAACCCTTGGTGTGATAGAGATCGGAAAACTTTCTAAATTTACTGAGATCGAGTTGGAATTCCTGCGGACTTGTATGGAGAATGTGGGGATCAGCATTAACTCAGCCATTTCCAGAAAAAAAATCCAAATATTGCTAGAAGAAACCCAGGTACAAAGCGAAGAGTTGCAATCTCAGCAAGAAGAATTGAAACAAATGAACGAGGAGCTGGAAGAGCAGACCCAGATCTTAAAACAACAACAAGAAGAACTTAGGATCACGAACGAAGAATTAGAAGAACAAACCCAAGCCTTGGAAATTAAAAACAAGGAAGTGGAAGCCGCGAGGTCGGATATAGAGCAAAAAAGTAAACAGCTCGAGATCAGTAGCAAATATAAATCGGAATTTTTGGCAAATATGTCCCACGAACTTCGAACTCCTTTGAATAGCCTTTTGATCCTTTCCAAGGATCTTTCAGAAAACAATAAAAAGAACCTGAGTGGTGATCAGGTGGAGAGTGCGAATATTATTTATAAAAGCGGCCAGGATCTATTAGTTTTGATCAATGAAGTATTAGATCTTTCTAAAATTGAATCCGGAAAAATGCAGGTAAATTTAGAAAAGGTATCTGTCCGTAAATTTGTGGAATCCTTGCTGAAAGATTTTAAACACCAGGCGGATAAAAAACAACTTAGTCTGATCGGATTTGTATCGGAGGATTGTCCGGAGTATATTTCTACGGATCCACTTCGTTTGAACCAGATCCTCAAAAACCTTTTATCGAATGCTTTAAAATTTACAGAAAAAGGAAAAATCGCCCTGGAGGTCCGACTGGACGGATATCAGAAAATTATAATATCCGTTTCCGATACAGGGATAGGTATCCCTGAAGAAAAACAAATGTCTATTTTCGAAGCGTTTCAACAAGCGGATGGAAGTACATCTCGTAAATATGGAGGAACGGGTCTCGGACTATCTATTTCCAGAGAACTTGCTAAAATTTTAGGAGGTTATATCGGTTTAGAAAGTAAGATAAATCAGGGATCTACTTTTTCTCTTTCAATTCCTGTGGAGATGAAAAAAGAAAACGTATCTACTAATCCCCAAAGGGAAGATACGCCAACCGAACAAAGGTCTCATTCCGTTCCTAAAGAAACCAGATTTATAGATTCTCCTAGTGCTGAAGACGATAGGGAAAGCATTTTAGAGAATGATAAAGTAGTTTTGATCATAGAAGACGATCTGAAGTTTGCATCCGTTCTGATCAAACAGGCACATGATAAGGATTTTAAATGTTTGTCTGCGTCTACAGGCGAGGATGGGTTGATACTTGCGGAAAAACATCTACCTAACGCGATTATTTTGGACCTGAACCTTCCGGGGATCAATGGTCATACAGTATTGAACGAACTTAAATCCAATCCTAAGGTAAGACATATCCCGGTCCATGTGATCTCTGGAAACGAGTATTCTATCGACCCTATTAAAGAAGGTGCAGTAGAATATTTAGTAAAACCTGTAAACAAAA
>NZ_RQEY01000024.1 GCF_004770105.1 Leptospira andrefontaineae
CTTCGGTATATCATCCTGCAGGCCATGAGCAGCCTTATAGACGGTGATATCGTTCCAACCCTCACGGATAAGAAATTTCAGAAGTTCAGAATCCTCAATCGAAACAATTCCACCCTCAACAATTATTTTGGTTGGGCTTGAAACAGTTGGATAAGGCACAAACATTTCACCATCTGCAGGAACATGAAATTTTGCTCTGTATGTTTGCTTTAGTGCATCCTTCGTTTCTTGCTTATCATCCTTAATTTCTGGAGGAGTATTGATCTTCTCTTGATCAGGAATCGTTTTCTGTTCCACTGATGGTGTGTCATTCGTTAACTCTTGAGATTCCCTCTCGGAAAGCGGAGATAACATTTCACCATCTGCAGGAACATGAATCTCTGCATTGCCGTTTTTTTCGGGGATTGTAAGTTCTTGAGGAATCGGAGACGGATTTTGGTCCGCCTCCTCTTGCTCTGGTCTGTTAACTTTACCCATGGATTACTCCGGTTTAAGTCCGTTAATAATAACAGAGCTTTGTTCAAATCTCATCGTCGGGGTACCATATGAATATAGCATCGCCTCAACGTAATCACCTTGCTCTTGAATTTGCTTTACAGTGGTAAAGCCCGTTTCTAACGAAGGGGATTCGTCAAGATACTTGAATCCACCCATTCCTTGGAGATCATCCAAGTCCCATAGAAGAACACTCTCACTGTTAACTCCTGCATCCGCAACTGGTGGGAGATCATCCTTCATTTTCCCATAAACACCCTGCGAAGGAATTCCGGAAGAATCGGAAGTAATAGTTTTTACATCAATGGAAGTTACATATCCGGTAGGGTCGCCATCAGCGTTGTATGTCCTTGCTGCGTAGACTCCGACTAATCGGTAATCAGCAGCAACACCGGTTGTACAAGCATACACTCGATACCAAATCGCATTTTTGTCTTGAGCAAATTGAATTGTAACCTTTTGCGCTGATCCGCCACCGTTCACTACAATGTTGGCTGGCGCGGATGCCATGGATTGACCAGTGAAATTGCCAGTTACATCCAACTTTCTCATAATCTTAGTTACTTTAAAGTAATAGGTAGCATTCGCTAAACTACCACCTGTTGCAGCTTGAGATAGGATTATCGAACCCATTGTATCAATGGAAGGATTGGAATAGCCTCCACCTAGTAGTGTGGTAACTCTGATTGGAATGCCGAGTAGAGTCTGAGGCCAAAGACCAACGTGAGTAGAAAATGGAAGACCGCTATTATTGGCAGCGTTCACATCTTGAGTGATTCGCACTTTATCTAAAGCGAAATCGGAAAGATATCCGGCCATTTCAGGGGTCATTAACCAAACTCGTTTGTTCGCCTCACCACCATTCCTCATTGATCTTACGTATGCGTTTTTAAATACATTGATGTTAGTCGGCTTTGTTGGAACACCGTTTGTAAATGCACTTACTCTGTTAGTTTGAATGTTGACATCTAGAGAGTTTTCCCATCCGCCAAATGCCTTGTCCGAAGGGTTTCCAAGTATTGGATTATCCCAAAGAATCCCTAAAGCAAAGTCCATTGAAAAAGCACGTGCTTCCGCGGCCCAAGTTGCGGAGACCATGTCGATATAATCTTCCGAAGACTTCTTTGCAAGATTCCAAACTTTGACTCTCGATTTCTTCGCTTTGATATACACTTCACCACGGTCGAATGGAGAAGATCTATATTCACCTTGACCCTTCTCTCCAGAGAACGATCCAGGATCACGAAAGCCTGTTTGCTTCGGATATTCATACTTGCGGGAACCCGGCAATCCCTCCGATTTAAACGGAGTTGCATCAACCAATTCGTTAATGGGATTCATATACTGAATCATATTCGTCAAACGTTGAGAAAGCGCATAAGGAATCAAAGCTGGTGCGTCGGAGACGCCTGCGCCTGTTGCCTTATACACTTGCTGGATGGACTTTACAAGGTTTTCTTCGATTTTTGATAGTAGAGCATTATCCATTACTCTTTTCTCCTGGGAAAGATTTCTTAAGAGTTTCTCTTAATTCCTTAACTGTAGTTTGCGCGTTTGGTGGTTGGGACTGATCCTGTGGTTTAGCAACAAGCTCTACTCCTAAAGTTGCTAAAGGAGCGGATAGCGCCTTGATAACAACTTCCGCATTCTGACCTACTGTTGCAGGTTGACCTGACTGCCCGCCTTGTTTTGGAGGAGGTGCCTGCTTGTTCACGATTCCGACCGTTGCAATCTTATCGAAGATATCGCATAGTCCGACTAGGACGTTGTTCTGGTCGGCAAGCTGCTTCTTAAGAACTGCTAGTTCGGAATTCATGCCGAGCATCGGGTTAGCAGCCTTTCTAATTTCACCGGTGATGCGTTTGATCTCGTTGTCCGGAACTCCTAATTTCTTTAGGTTCGCAGCTGTCTTGTTGATCTCGGACTCAACGTTCGGATCAGCCATTTCGGAAACGGCGTCTTTGTTCTTCTTCTTTTCCGGATCATCATCCTGTTTGCCGTCTTCGGATTCCTTTGCAGCAGTAGCCTGCTCGGTAGATCCTTGTCCTGGGTTTAGGAGAGTATTGAATATTTCTCCTAACTGATTGAGCGCTTGTTGCACTTGTTGTGCCAAGGCCTGTTTCTGATCATCGCTGGCGGGTTGTTGTCCACCTGCAGCGGGATCTCCACCGGCATTGTCTTTGTTCTTATCCTCGTCGGACGGATCCGTAGAGGTTGCCTGGTCTCCCATATTGTCTCCTGTGGCGGAATCCGCCGTTGATTCGTTTTCGTTGTCTGGAAAATTAAAATTGTATTTCGCGAACATTCCTAGACGAAGGTCTCGGTATTCGTCATAAAGAGCGGTAAGTCTTGCTTGTTTGTTTTCTGGAGTGTCTTCCGACTCGAGAACCTCTTGCTCTTTCTTACTGAGAGCGCTTTCAGTTTCCCATGTCTCATCATAGAAATTTCTCACTCGATCACGCGCTTGAATTTCCTCTGAGAGCTCGCCTTTGCTTACCGGTTTCGGTTTGCCCTCTTTCGCTGAATGGAATTGCTTAAAGACTTTTTCGATCGTGGAGAAATCTTCCTGAGGATAGGCACCACGTGTCACCGCTGCAACCGCATCGATCTCAATCCAATCAAGATCATTTCCGGATTCCGTTTTGATTACATCCTTCTCATCAAGAAGACCTTGGATTGAGAATTGGCAGATTCGCGTAGGTCGTTTATAAGGCTCCTCACCGCGAGTCATCGCCCAAAACTGTTTTGCTTTCTTTACGTATGCGATGTCAAAGTTCGGATTGTCCTCTACGTCGAAGTCATCGAATAAACGGAAAACAGTTTTCCACTCTCCTTGCTCATCGATGAATGATTGAGTATCGTCTAATATTCCGATTTGATTTTCGAGAAGGTTGTCTGTGTGCGGATGAACTAAGAGAATGGATTTTTCTTTTGACTGTTGCTCGAAACCTTTGACGCACTTATCCGTCATTCGTTCCGTGTGCGCATCGCGCTTGAGAGATCCGGAAGAAGTCCCAACGACGTATTTTCTTTCACGTCCGCTCGCGTCTTTCTTGACGAATGTTGATTTTTGAATTGGATCTCTTCGGTAGTGAAGAGCTTTGAACGTCTCGTGAGACGCAGGAATGAGATCGATTGAAATTAAATGCTTTGTAGATGTAGATATGGCCATGGTACGTCTTTAGCGACGATCCCAACCCGGTGGCCATTCCGAGCAGGATCGGTTGATCGAGGTTTGCCTAACCCGAGACCAAACTAAAGAGCAAGTATTTTTTTATTTTATCCGAGGAATTTTTTGAGGATACGATCGAGTTCTTCAAGCATCTCTGCACGAATCTCTTTTTTGATTTCTTCTACCTGTGATCTAACACTTTTGGAAGCCACTTTTGGAGATCTGTCCTCGTATTCTCCGAAGTCTTCGAGCTTTATACTTTCCGAATACCGTGCGAGGCTTCTATGGATGGCATGGCGATCAAAGTAAGAGCATTCTTTTTCTACCATCGCATGATCTTCAAGATACTGTTCAATGTATGCGTCTTTGTCGATCGTGATTGAACGTTCTCGCCTCCGATCTAATATGATATCGGAGTTTTCTAAATCATCGAATGCAGCAGGTCCAGAATAAATGTCGAAAGGATCACCTTTAGGGATTATTCCGAGAGCATGGTAAGTCCCCATATATTCGGGGCGTATCGTACAGATTCCAGTGCAAACTCGCTTTAGCGGGCAATTCTTTACGTCCAGCCAGAGAGAAATATCGTACACTCTTTCTCCAGATACGTACAATTCTGATCCTTTAAGCAAAGAGACCAAGGAAATTAGGCGCTTAAATTGCTTGGAGAGCTCCTCCGACCTTACTATGAGCAGGGATTTGGAGCGAGATTGTTCGAATTTTCCGGAAATGTGCAATGCCTCTGGAATATTTCCCGAATGACTCTTGGAATTAAACCGGATTTCGAACATTCTGAAAGCGTAACATTGCTCAGTTTTGTTTGTCCACCCCTTTTAATTGCTCACTTCTTGGTAAGTTGTACAATCTGAACACTTTTAATGTAGTTGAAGAGAAAATCCTTTTGGTCCCCAGGCGATTCACTCCTAGGCTTACTCGGTGGTGGCTTCTTTACGATACGATATCGTTCCTCACAATTGCAACCTATGATCTCCCCAGCGGGTAACGAAGGATCGTGAGGACCCTCCACCATGTAGGTCTTTCCATCAGCGCCCTTGAGTTTGAATTTCTTATCCATAGGGATTTCTGATTTCGTCGTCATGCTTTGGTGATTGTCCCTCGCATTTTTGGAAAGGGATCCGTTGTGGACCCAGGATTTCATTATAGAGAAGTCTGGAAGTTCTTTCTGCGTCATCTTGAGGTATTCTCTTCTCACCCCGTTCAAGAGAGTCCGCGTCTCTGTCACTGCGATGGTATGCAAATTCGATGGTATTCCGTAAGGAGGAGAGTTCTTGGTATAACCCTCGAAGTATCCTTTCAATGCGGTTTCTACTTTTTTTGAAATGTCTTTGCGTATCGCGCCGGTCTTTGTTTGCGTAGGCTCCGCATCAAGGACACGTTTAATCACCTTCCGAATCTCATCTCGGCGGGTTTGCGACAAAAGTTTCGCTTTGTCCGCACCCTTAATCAGTGAAGAGGATCGTTTTAGGGCATAGGAAATTTCCGGAGGTCCGAAGTCTTTCTCCTTATCTCCTTTCGGGAGGATGCTCTTTAAATTCTTGTGAAGGCGATCCTTGTCGGCTTGGAGTATTGAGGATGAGATTTTTTCCTGATTTTCTACTACGATCCGCTTTATAAGATCTGAGTAATTCTTTCCATCCCACTTCCCTTTATACTGAGACTTTAGCTTTGCCCATGCAATTGCACGAATTGGATCCGGACCATCATCGTCATCATCTGCAGCATTCGAAGTCTTGTTTCCCTTATCCTTGATTACTTCTATAGTAATGGGATCATGATCGAAAAGGTCAGAGATCGCGTCTTCGACCTGTTGTGCGGACCACTTCTTAGCAACACCCTTCCGAAGAAGTGAAAGGGATTGTTCCTGAACTACGATAAAGACCGTCTTGAGCTCCGCTACCATATCATAGGTCAGATCAAAGAACTGCTTAGACTGAATAACAGGCTGGTAGAATTTCTTCACGATACTTGCACCAGATATTTGTATTTTGTCATCTTCATCAGCTGCTTGTTTGGTAGCTCTACGTAGAAGTATAAATGTTCGCGATCCTCTTCCATAGTCTCGTGAAGGATCCGACTTAGATATACAAATCCCCCGATCGTTACGTTGAGATGAGAATCATCCCTTAACAGGAGCCGGGTTCTTATGATTTCCATGTTTCCAGAACTTCAAGTTCCTTAATCCCTGTTTCACCTTGAAGCGGACGATGCGGAAGGTTCCCTTCACATAGTACCAGAAGGGAGCTGGGCGAACGATGATGTACTGAAACTTGTTATTCGGCTTTGCTAGATAGTCCGTTACCGTGACGTACATCTTCCCATTTAGAGGCCACACGTAACCTTTCGGAATTATGAGAGCATGGCCTTTCCGTCGTTTAAGCTTTACCGGGATTTCTATATTGTTTCGGTTCCTCCATTGAAGAACCTTCTTCAATAGGACAAGGATTCCAACCATGAGAAGGACCTGGACGGATCTCCAAAAAGAGAGTTGGACGGGTTGTTGTGCGGTGGCTGTACTCATAGTTTTTTCCTTAGTTCCTTTAATTCTTTAATCGAATTCATTAGATCGTCGGTGCTCGGTGATGCATTCGAGGTTGGGAGTTCGTCGTCAGCAGGATTGCTAGTTGGATCCATTCCCAGGATCGTTTCCCGTATCTCATTGGCAGAAACGGAAAGAGAATCGCGAGCCTCCTTGGCTTTTGCGAATTTCTCGGAGTCGCTATCCGTGGACATGTGACGGAGTTCCCAGAGGATAGGTCTTCCTCCGTTATCAGTCATCTTTCCAAAACGATTCGGGAAGATTTCAAATGTGAATAGCTTCTCGAGCGCGGTAGCCAAAGGCTTTATAGACTGTAAATTATAAAGTTCTCGTTGCGATTCGGCTCCTGCTTTCGCAATCATACCGCCAGTGTCTGTTACTCCGAGTTCATTGGGTGTTGCTCCGAACACTCGCCCGATGATTTTCTCGATCTTATCTTCTCGCGCTGCATGATCGGCGATGGTATTCTCTTTCGAGAGGTCGAAGAGTTTCGCATCATTTCCTTTTTGCTTAAGCATCCGGACTGCTTTGTCCTTCTGTTTCTCGTTCAGGATTTGCTCTTGTCGTTCTAAGTCTCGCGGATCCACCTTCGTGAAATCGTTCATCTGCTCCCCTGTCGGAAGTTGCATATTTGAATCCACTACAAAGATTACATACTGCGGTGGTTTCTCTTGATTCGCATGTTCTGCCATGAAAGTTGCGAAATTAAAGTTTTCGGAAATCTGTTGAACGACGGCATCGAGTGGCTTCATCCCATAGACCACGGCGGAGTTCGGCATGTAGAATGACATGGCTAAGTCGGTCGGAAGGAAAAACTGAGGTTCCTGCATTCCATATCCGGACATTCCGTACATCAACTGAATATAGAATTCTGGCATACCCGCTTTAATTCCGGGAACAGGAAAAACGGATCCGCCCGGAAGGACCCACAGCCCATCAAAGAAATCGTTTGGATTCTGAGTAGCAGCTCGTCCATGGATAAGCATATCCTGAGCCCACTGCAAAACGTATTCATTAAATCCTTGAACGTTTGCTTCGCGATATACACCCTCATCGACGATTTCAAATTTCTTGGTAACCTGCATCCAATCTTCAATCTGAGCACATGAGATCCCCATTTCTTTCTTCTGAAATTTGGACCACATTCTCAAGCAGCCAGTAAAGTTTGAGAGGTCTTGCTTGAGCTCGAACGATCCTAGGTATCTCCAGATCTCTAAGTAGTATTTTTCCTTTCGGGCTTTGGAGTATAGGTTGATATCTGCATCGTCAATTTGATCGTAACGCCACTTTAGAGCTTTGAGATCGTCTGCGATCTCGTCCTCTATCGATCGTGAAGGAACGACTTTTCGATCAAGACCTGCAAGGATTTGAGACCGTTGAGTTACAAGAGAGAATACGTTATGATTGAGCTTGAAGATTTCGAGACATTGCCAAGGATCCAGAGAAAACCAATTGTTTAGAACTTTGACCTTTGCATTTCTTAGGGTTCCATGCTTATCTCTTGCCGATCGATTTACAAATGCCTCTGGAGAATATACCGCCCAACCTTGCCCTTGCGTGATCGGATCCGCGTTTCCAATCCGGAGAGATTCTTCTATACTGTAGGGATTCTTCTGGGCCATGGTTACTTTTCCTTGTTCTCTTCCGGTTTTTCAGGAGTGGAAGGAATCGGAGATCTCGTTTGCTTGTATGCTCCTGTTCCTCTTGATTGCTTATACGTATTACTCACAGCCTCACCTCTCCTTCGCTTCCACCAGTGTTCCTCATGTATACCCAGAGCTTCCGGGCTTGGTTAAAATATACGCAGGTGTGGAAGTAGTGGTCTGCGTCTGTTCCTTCATTCCAAGTATAGCGATCGCCCTTCTCGTCGTACGTGCGAACAGGGGCTTGCATGTGATTGTAAAAATCTCCAGAGTCGTGAGATTCGATGTTCATCGGAAGACGAGCATGCTTCTTTGCGAAGAACGACTTCACTTCGTCCATCTCGAACGTTCTATTCACAACCATTGTGCGATCGTTGACGTTCACTCGCTCTTTCGTCTCAGTCCTTGCGGTGGGTCCTGAGTTGTATGTTACGCTGTACATCCACGGATACTTCTCTTTGAGATCGCGTACGAGTTGGAGTTCCGGACCAGCGTCGATCGCACCGATGCAAACATTATACCGAGCGATGACTTCGAAGAGACCTTCTTTCCGAGTAGTCCATCCAGCGAATACAAGATCCCACTTCTCCTTATCGAAGTTCTGATACCATATTGAAAAATGAATTCGGGATCCCGGGTCAATACCAATGAGACACTGTCCTCGATGCGTCTGCGGGAATCGGTAATTTGGATCGATGTTCGCATCCAGGATTTCTTTCGTGATCTGCGTTCCAGCAGCGGTGTACGGGAGACCAAGATCCCCATTATAAAAGCGTTGGAGAGCAACATCGTCCTGGAGTCCTTCTTTATAACGGTCTATGATCTCCATGAGAGAAACTTTTCCCGCAAAGATCTTTGATACCTGGTATCCTCGGATGTCGCTATCTGCAGTTTTTTCCCAGAATCCCGGACCTTTACGATCCACCGGTCTTCCGCATTTGTCACAGATAAGCCTCGGTTCAAGTCCCGGTCTCCAATCTTTGTCGTAAGGTTTTCCGGTGATGTCCGCGACATGCTTAAAGAAATCTGGTTTTAGATCGTGGCCACAAACGTCTCTGTGATGGATATTCCAGTTTCGTTGATCGGACTTTCTCCAACGCTTGGAGATTCCTTTTCCGTTGTGGGTTGGGTTCGAAATCCATCTCCGGATCCTGTAGTCCGAGAACGAGAGTCTTTCTTCCGCCATGGGAACGTTTGCGGGTTCGCATTGGTCCTCCTCGTCAATTGTGGCGGCATCGGCGGTGACCATTGTAAATCCGGAGGGAGCATTCGAACCAACGAATGTAAGGTTTACGCCTCCGTAGATCTTCATGGATTTGTTATCTACTTCAAGATCAGGAAGGTCACGCATGCGATCTTGGTAGTACGGGGAAAAGGAAATGCACTTCTCTAGCTTTCCAGATAGAAACTTATTGCGGTCGTTCTCCGTTGGCAGTACGTAAAAATGTGCGAGTCCGAACTCGGCTAATGCGAGCATCGTAACGATCGCCCATTCTGTTTTTCCCCACTGTGTACAAGCCATGATTAAAGTGTCTAAGTCCCAAGCCTCTTGATATAGTTCGTAGTAAAAGTCATCCGGTGTTATTATCAGCTTTTGGTTCTTCTCGTTTCTGTGCTCCGTCACTGCCAGAGCCAGAGCCGCTGACATCGGTTCCGATAGATCGTTTCTTAACACCTTTCAAAAGTCCTTGGTCCGCTAGTTGTTTCAGTAAGCCACCGTTGTTATTTTTTAGTTCAACCTCTTGTTTTGCTTTTCCCAGGAGGCGATCGATGTATTTGTCAAAATCAAAGAACTCACCTTTATCAACCTTCTTCGCCCAAACTTTACAGAGGATCACAACTGCAGGATGGTAAGAATCTCGAACCTTCCTCTCGATTGCGGTGAGTTTCGATTCTGGTTTCGCCATCCTCAGAACGTCCGACCAGGAAAATCCCGAGAGAATCAGATACGCCTCTGCAAGATCAGATTTGAGAAGTGCTCTCGCCTCACGCTCCACATCGGTGAGAGGCGTGCGTCCTTTGAGGTTTCCGGATTGCCCCGGCTTCCAATCACGACCGCCTGTCTTCTTTCCTTTCGCCACTTTTTCGCTGCTTTATCGGTGCTCTTGACCCTATGGATATGCTTTCGCCTATGAATTCGGCTGGGGAAGGTCAAGTTAAAATTAGGTATCGAATATCATTCCGAGGTTATATCGTTTCTCAGCCAGAGCGATCTTGGATTCCGCTTTCTTGAAGTGATCCGCTCTCTGTTCCACGCCGATGAAATCCATCCCAAGTTCAACTGCAGCAATGCCGGTGCTCCCTTGACCCATACAGTTGTCTAAGATCATCGATCCTGGTTTCGCGTATGACTTGAGGAGGAATCGCATTAGTCGAAGTGGTTTCTGTGTGGGGTGCATTCCTGGTTCGGATTCGCTTGGAAAACAGAGGACCGAGTCGGGATATCTGGATCCGTCATCGATGTATTGGTAATTCTCGCTTTTCTCACCCGAAATTCGGAATAGAGTAGAGTCTTTCCCCTGCCCCATTGTTTTTCCCTTACGGCGATAGCGTGGGTCTATCTCGTATTTGATCGGATTGTAATAAGGTTTTTTCCGGTAGAAGATCAGAATGTTTTCGTGCGACTTGTTCGGCATAATCTTGGCATTAAGAAATCCAGAGGCTTTAGTCTTATACCAGATTAGTTCGTATCGGAATAGTTTCGGATTAGAATTGATTAGGTAGTTTGTGAAAGGTTGAGATCCAGTGAGAATGATCGGAGCATTCTCCTTCGCTATACGAAGATAATCAGGCCAAAGGTGCTCCATAGGAATTACAATATCCCAGTCGCAGTCCGTTGTTCCGTATGGAAGGTCACAAAAGATTAGGTCTACAGATTTGTCCGGAATAGTCGGAAGTATTTTCCTGCAGTCAGCGTTGAACAGTGTATAGGTCATTGTGCTCGGACCTGAAATAAAGGTTCGTGCAGTCAACTCCTGAGACAAATTCCTCAGCAATAAATTCGTATGTGGTATATCCTATATAGGAGATTCTCAAATCGGGATCCTTCGATCTGAGCCTCTTCCGATTTGGATTACTTCCTTCTTAGTTCTACGAGAATGAAAAGGACTATTGTTAAATATAAAATGGTCTCTGCCATAGAGGCTACCTCCTTACTAGTATATTTAATTAGTAGGAGGTTTCTTTTTTATTTTTTTTACGAGTGGCAGCGAAAAGTTAAGGAGTCGGCGTTGTCTCCTTTGGTTGTCCAAATTTGAGTCCGATATCGAAAAGAAGCAGCCAAACATCATCGAACCAATGAGAGACCATTCTCCGCATCAATCCGATATCCTCGCCTTTCGCAAAGAGAGCATAGATAGGAACTCCTCTAGCGTATGCAGCTCCAACCTCTGCCCACGCATCCTTTCCGGAAGGACCTAAGTAGATTACGAGGTCTGCGCTCATCGCTGAATTAACATCATACTCAAAGCATTCCTTTCCATCTGCAGACATTACCCATTTATCGAAGCTCATCTCAATTGCAAGGGGATCGTTAACATAAAAGTTCGCCTCCTTCTCTATGAAGGAATTCACTTCAAGACCTCGATCTCTAAGTTCTCCAGTCAAGAGTTCGACTGCGTGTTTATGCTTCCAAGATGCTGCGATGTATGCGTTTTTCTTATCTTGATTCATATTAACCATCCATCTAAATCGAAGTTATCTGGAAATTCGACCATATCAACGGTTTTGCCTGCC
The DNA here is from genome assembly GCF_004770105.1 of Leptospira andrefontaineae. Classification (NCBI taxonomy): domain Bacteria; kingdom Pseudomonadati; phylum Spirochaetota; class Leptospiria; order Leptospirales; family Leptospiraceae; genus Leptospira; species Leptospira andrefontaineae. The sequence goes on from NZ_RQEY01000024.1 coordinate 11,603, forward strand.
AGAGAGTGTTGGCAGTCCTGCAGGAATTCTAACCTTCCCTCTTTCACAAAAAGGTGGCAGGTCGTTTCCTCCGGAATATCTTCGTGTGCTGGAAAGTAAGTTCTGACAGAAGGTCTAATTGTCGGAGTTTCCAAGGATCCACTTGTTTCCCATCTGTTGATACCAATGATGACAGTATGAGGAATTTTACATCCTGGGCAGAAGAACATATAATAATCACCGCCAGATGGATGCGGTGTACTATGTTTAACTAATTTCATAATCCCGTCCTTAATTCCAAGCGGTGGTTGCACCGCAATTTACGCACTGACTCCCTTCTCCTGGATCAGTTCCACAGTATTTGCATTCACCAGCGATTATCGAGCGATATCGTTTCAGTTCTCCGATTTTATACTCGCCGTTGTTGAGAGATGGTGAAGGCAATACCTCTACGTAACCACCATGACCAAAGTGATATCTAAAGCTGTCGTAAACTGTGAGAAGTCTTTGGAGAGTCGCGCTGTCGTTCAAAGTTGGAATTACCTCTCGATCCACCATGATCGCCCAATCTTCAAAAGAAACATGAATCTTCGCAAAAGTCTGATTGGTTTCCTTTAGCTCTTTCTCTATGAGATCCTTTATTTTTGAGATCGTCATCCTTTCCGGAATCGATTTTTTATTTGATTCGCCAAATACTAAACCTTCGAATATATCACAAAGCTCAATCAGTCGTTTGTTCATCTACCGCCTACCGTCGTGATCACAGTCTTCAAAGTCTTTCCCTGAAAGAAACATGCATCTCCCCAGACACATAGAAAGATAGTCAGCAGTGTAAAGCAGAGCGAAGAGAACCAAGTCCCTTGATTTTTTTCCTTAGATTCCATGTGGAAACTCCTGGTGTATTTTTCCATCGAGCTCGTTGCCACGTTCTTTAGGTCGTGCACCTCCCCACTGTTTGAAGAAGAAAGGGACATCTGCCTCCTGGCACTGGTCCCGTAGAAAGCGGATCCAATTTGGATCAACAGGTCGATGACTGGGACCTGATTCTCCCCCCACGATTACCCAATCTATCGAAGAACAAACTCCGCAAAAATCGCCATCGGAGTTATATACTTCACCACTGAGCGAATCGATACCATTCTTTACTCGGGTAAGGTCTACTTCACCAAGCAGAGGTTCACAAGATAGGAAACGTACTGCAGCTGGGCATTCCAGAAGAATCGGGATCCGTTCGTCTGCTGCCTTCTGATTTTCAACCGATACTCCAAGCCAGACATTAGGAAGAGGCCATTTGGGAGCGTACGCATTCATTTCTCGGTTACGCATGTGGATGTGGATAGAGATAAACCGTGTCGTGTTTTTCAAATATTCTCGCATTCGGTGAGGACGCTTTGTTAGTACTTGAAAAATATGCTTTGAATTTAACGCCATTTCTGCAAAAACCTGATCAACAAAATCAAAAGGAACATCTTGATGGAAAAGATCGGACATAGAGTTTACGAAAATCTTGGAAGGTTCCTTAATCCTAAAGGGTTCACTCAACTTGTGCGGTTTTAATCGTATCTGTGAAAATGGTCTGTCCTTCCATTCACCGAATTTCCTCTTCGAAAGAGTTTCCGCATAACAGTTCTTGCATCCTGCTGATACCTTCGCGCAACCTGTGACAGGATTCCATGTGTGGTCGGTCCATTCGATCTTGCTATTTTGCATTGAATCCCTCTTTATAGAAAAGGAACACGAGTCCAAATCCAAGGATCGTAATCTGAAAGATGGATATTCGTTCCGTTTCTCTATCCTCGAGAAAGATTCCAAGGAGATAAAATCCGTTAAACCAGTGGGACCAATAGTTCCTTATAAAGATTCTCCCCTGCTGCCACTCGTAAAGTTCATGTACTGGTCTTGGAAACGCTTTGATCCTTAACCATTGCACTTCGAACCACAATTTCACTTTTTCCAAAATTGATTTCATAGGTCCCCACTTGCTTCAATAGTATCTATTTCTATATTCTTGAAATCAGGACGAATTGTTGGCTTTCTACGATCTGGTTTGTGTCGATTTAGATTCTTAATACCGAGATGCGTTTCAAGCCTCGTCCTTATAGAGTCTTTCCCAATCTCCGTTTTACTTCTAAAAGCAAAGATCCCCTCTTCGACTATTCCATGGCGTTCGACGGAATATGGTAGAGTGAATGTGTATTTAAGATCCGTAATCTCCTCTGCCATCTTTATCTTCCGCATCTCTGCATCCTTTTCGATTGCAGGCTCGAGAATCGACTTCATTGTCTCAATCAAACCGCTGACTACTGGGTCCTCGTGATGTGTGTTTATAACCATTTTTCTTTTTCCTAAAATAAACTTCTTTGTGTGATTGCACCTGGTGATATATAGAGTGCCTCGGTTCGCTCCTTTGATTCGATCTCCACTCCTGCCACCATACAGTTTGCAAGAGTCTTTGTAGTGACTCGTTCCCATCCGTTTTCTTCGCAAAGGATACGCTCATAAAGCGGATGAATGTAGTGGGAAATGACTGACATGCTGCGAACTTGTGCGGCTGCACGTAGGATCCGCTCGTGGCCTTCCACGGTCTTAAATTCGTGAATGTATAGTTTTTTACTTTTACGAGTCTCCTCAATATAAGGCAGATCGATGTAGTTCAACGTTTGCGGGGTTTCGTAAGTTCGAATCGATTCTTCCGCGTCTCTTCCTTCGATAAGAACTCCTCTAAATCGTTCTCCGATCTGGTACAGATGTTTAACTTGGGCAAAAAGACGAGAAGGATTGTGACCCCCCCTCCCATCTAAATTTCCTCTGTTTCTAAAATCTATATTTGAGGATCGAATATCGTTTGCCCGCATGGACATCCAACACACGCAATAAAAAAGATATGCTCTCCTAAGAGTGTTAGGCCTTCCTGAAAGAAGTTCTGTTGTCGCATTTTTTAATACGTATTCATGATATGGACTCCACTGAATCAAGCGGATCAATTCCATGCACTGCTTTCGATCTTGAAGGATTTGGAAGAATGACTGGATGTTTATATCAACGTCGTTCGCAACTTCGAAAGATGAACGGGGTTTTGCAAGTAGAACGGATCCTGCTCCTAAGCAAGTTTCCACGTACGTGATGTGCTTAGGGAAATGCTCTATCACCCACTTACGGAGACGAAATTTTCCTCCGTTGTATTTGAGTGCTGGGCGATCTATAGTAAGATCAGGAGTCATGCTTCACCACTCCGTACATGCAATACAGAAAGGATTCGATATATCTTTCTTCTCTAATTGTAAAAGGACCAACGCCCGTTCATACGTAATGAAATTACATCGACGGATCCAAATTTTATCTTCTTCAGTCTGCTGCCGAAGAGGACTCCCATACACTTCCGGGTCCCACCACATTGATCGCGTAGATTTGTCAATTTCTCCCGCATACATTGAATCAAAGATTTCTTGTAACTTTTCTCCATATTCCTTTCTTGCGGCAAGGACACAGGACAGCAGAGAACGACCAACCCACGTTTCATACTCATTAATCCGATAGACTCTTAGTAGTGAAAGTGATCTCTTATTTTCGCTAATATAGTATTCACAATCACACTGGATATGCTCCGGATCTGGCTGACCGCAGCATCCTACATATCTCCCCTCTTCATCATGAATCTTCCCGCAGCAAACAGGTTCGACTGTCCATCCTTGGCCTTGGCAATTTGGGCACACTGCTGTATTCATTACGCCGCCCCTGCTCGTGTTTTTCCTTGGGACTTTTTATGCGTGGTAATCTTTGCAGTCGGAGTCGCCTCTACGGTAAATCGATCTATCGCTTTCAAGATATCGTAATTCCCAATACCCGAGAAGCCGGATCCGCTAACTCCGTGACCAGAACCGTGAACGATGATTCCTCCGTTTGTTCGTTTGATCGTAAGATGATCGAAGTAATTCGTAAGAAGACTTTCTAGTACTTTCAAGCCATCGATGGAGTGCTGATTGAGAGGAAGTTTCGTCACCCCCATACTCATGACAGTCTTATACTCCGGAGTCTTTTTCTCAACGCGAGTCAGATTACATGCTTGAGCACAGAATAATCGTCCGTCAATGTGTTTGATCAAGAACCGATACTTTCGGGAAACCTTCACAATGTGGCTTCGAAACTTCGCATGATGTTTCTTATAAAGTTTGTGAACGTCGGTTTGAGGTGGAACGGATTCGATAATCAAACCGAGATTCTCTTCTTCCCTCGTTCCCTGACGCCATTTTACGACATCCATCTCCTTAAATCCATTATCGCCTGTTTCGCCAATATTCATTGTTATCTCCTTTATATTCACTAACCTGTGATCGTTCCGTCCATTACTGCCTGGCAGAATAAGTTGAAATCACTTACCTGCTTCGGGCCAGCGAGACGAAGATGTAACTGTTCGAGTCGTCTGATTTTCTCCTCACGCACGATGTCTATCTCATCATCGTGGATACCGAGATCGTGCTGCAGTTGGTCCATCATGTTCCGGACATCTGCCATCTCTTCGATGATCTTTCGCTTGTTGTCACTGCAAGGGTGGATCGTGAATTTACTGATTGCTTGGATCAGTTCTGCGAGCTCCTCACAAACTTTCACCCTTTGACCCGCAGGGGAGAACACTTCCCGTGCTTTCAAGATCACGCTTTCTGGAACTTTAAAATTGCTCATGATGCCTTCCTGAAACCGATCGATGCCCAGTCATCGTTGAGCTGCATGATCTCATATTCAACAGCAGGGTATTGAGTTAGCATTTCCTTGATCCGCTCTATGTTTACAGTACGAATCTGATACTGGAATTCCCCTCTCCCCCACTTTAAATATCCGTAAAGTGTTCCGAATTCAACGCCGAGAACGAACGAGTTCTCTCGTGATTCGGATATGAGCTCGTTGTTATCTATTTTAAACGGGACCGCTAACCCATGGTGGTCAGATGAACTATCTTCCATTTCTGTATTTCCCTCCGGAGAATTTCGTTGATCCAGATACCAGTCGATTCGTTTGATCGCTTCCTTGTATCCCACCGCGAAGTATGCTGCGTATCCTCGGTTTCTAAGTTTGCTTATTGTAACGTGCTGTTCGCGTATTACTCGGTCCGCAACGAGACCTTGCTTGGGACGGAATATCTGAGTGCCGTCCGGTTTCACTACCAGAAAGAGACCAGCAAAGATTCCGCTCTTCTGGAGGATCATTATCGATTCGCGTTTCATTTCGTAGTCTCTGTCTTGCACATACGTTGAGAGACCTTTCGACTTCGCGTACTCGTAGATTAATGTTCGGAGTGACTTCAAGCTGCGTCACCTCCGAGGGGAAGATGCGAACCACGTCCAAAAACTATAAGAGCAGCATCCCGCGCATGTTCCGAGGTACGTTTGGTCCAACCGGTATACTTCTTGAAATCTTGGGCATTCCACTTTGTTCTTCCAGCCATAGGGTGGACCATCTCGAACGGAATTTTATTTTTAGTAAGAAACTTTTCCCAGATCGTGCAATCTCGCTTAATTGATCCAGCACCTTGTAATTTTCCTCTTCCATTCTTTCCGAACCATTTTCGTTTTCGCGCATCTTCCACAAGAACAAGCAGGTCCTGCCGCATATCTATGAGGCCTGGAATCGGTTTACCGATGTTATCGGTAAGTTTCTTGATCGCTTCATCGATACTTAAAGTGCATATTTCTTCGAACTTTCTTGTCTCGGTGTTCCAAACTGCGAACCCGGTTTTCGTTCCTGGGTCGATTCCGATATAGTATCTCGGCTTCAATACTTCTGCGATCATGCAGTTTTTCCTATTAGGTTGTGATAACGTGCGGTTCTTTCTTCCCAATTGGAAAGCCACTTCTCCAGCTGCTTCTTTGGCCATTCTTGATTGCGTCCGATATCATCTAACCAATGTGGATACACTGGAGCTGCGGTGTGAGAGAGGACGTCGTAGCGTTTTAGAAATTCCTCTGTAGTAAACGAGTGACGAACTTCCCTCTTTCGGTATGAAACTATCTGGAAGTATCCGGAGTCGCCATGTCGGTGAAAATCGGATCTACAAAGTTCCCGAGATTGTTTGTCTTCGACGAGACAGACTGCAGCTGGAGCGAGTCCCATGACTAAGCGGTCTCCTTGAGGAGGTGCGTTTCAGCTCTGCGATCCCTTACGTAGTCTTGAGCCTCTCTTTCAAGATCGCTTAAAATTTCTAATCCGATATCGGAGAGAGATCTTCCTTTAAGATATTCGGTAAAAAGTTTTGGAGTTTTGAATTTTCCATCAAGATCTTCTTCCCTATTCTTTCCTTTCTTAATGATAAGACCAGAGACTTGAATTTTCTTTCCGTCCTTATAACTGAATTCAACTGTCTCGATGCGCAATGCATTGAACGGATCTTCAAAGCCGAATTCTAAGAAGTCGTTAACCTCGAGTGCTAATCCTTGAAGTGCTTTTAAGAAAGAATCTTTCGGGCGATCGTTATGCTTTAGCCCATATTCGCCGCCATATTCAGAAAACTTAATCTGGGTAATACCCTTCTTGAACTGTATCTTATCGAAGAACATGTGATTCTTTCTCCTTCTTGTTTGTTGTGATTTCTAGATTTATAACTTTGAAGTCGATCACCCATACCCATGGGTTCTTCTTCCACTCCCCTTTCCCGTGAAGGTGATCCCAAAGAAGAGCATACTTGAGAATTGGTAACCCAGTTACGTTCGTAGCCGATATAAGACCTTCACCATAGGAGTGGACAACCTCCCCTTCCTCTATTTGGATTCCTTCCGCCTTCGCATCCTGGATCGATATTGAATTGAGTCGCTCTACTCGAAGATTTGTTATTTCGAGCTGGATCCGCGATGCCTCGCGAGGCATATGGATTGAGGGTTTCCAACCTGCAAACGCAAAGAGTTTGTAACCACCTCTAAACCTTACCCACCGATGCTGCTCATCCTTGTATTGGATCAGCATGTCGTATTTTGGGTAGTCGGCGTCAAAGCCCATACTTCTCCAGGTTTCTCGTACCCAAAGTTCTCCACCGATGTTGCCGTATACGGACTTCGGCTTAATCTCGAAACGCTCGCCAGACCATCGGTTCACGAATACATAGGTCCATCCGTTCTCCGTACTGTGAAGTTCCCAATCATCAGGACATTCATTGATTTTATCTAATCTAGTAGTTCGGCGAGTTACCGTTTTACTTCCATCAATTACGGAAGGGATCAACTGCTCAGAAAAAATAATCGATTTCTCCTTCATGCGACTCTACCTCTCTCCCTTTCCTTCCACTTATCAAGCAGCAGAAAGAGAGTTGTATGCTTTACCTCGGGTCGAAAAGGATCCACCCAACAAGACGTATCCTGTTTTTCGTAAGCCTCTGAAATAAGTTCGTTCGTTGTTCGACTTAGATTTTTCTTTGCCCACTCGACAAACCCGATCGGAACGAGCGGCATATGATCTTTAGTTGTATCTAGAGAAGGATCTTTAATTCCATTCGCATCCATAGGTATGCGAAACTGATCTGCACCCTTGGGAGGCGAAACAGAATCGCCAGTAGGAGGTGTGGTCTTCGTTGATTCGCTAGGCTTTTGAGTCCGCGAATCGGATTTGTTCTCTGGCTTCTGCATTGTAACTTTTATGTAAGTCGTGTCGGTCAGTGGGAGAGTGTAAGAAGGAGTAACTTTCCAAAAGACGTTGCCTCTTCCAGTTCTACGGGATCCAAGGCATTCCCATTTCTCAAGATCCCTTTTAAGCTGCGAGATCCTGCGAATCGTAAAATCCTTTAACCCTTCCATTCTCCGTATTCTGTTTACCTCATCCGCGATATGTTGAAGCTTCGCGGTCCAAGACTCATTTCCTCCTATCATTTTATAAATAACTGCAAGCACCTGCAGATGGTTCGGGCGACTGGATAATCGTACCAATACTCTCAATGAGATCAGTGCGAAGTAGTCCGGTTCGTACCGCTCGATTACGACAGCATTCTCTTCTATCGTTTTCTCTATCAAACGGAGACCTCCTCCTTGGTTGGAACTTTATATATTTTGCGAATAGTCGATTCCAACTCCTCGACAGAATTCGTTGTTTTGACCAGACGATGATTTGAGAAGATGCGAATCTCCGAATCGATCTCTACCTTCGTATCGCATGGACCATTAAATGTCTGAGGAACCCCAGGCATCATCGGTCTCAAGTAAACGAAAGAGAATGGATTCAGAATTGTTTGAATTTCTGTTTTTAGTCTTTCATCCATGGTTGCTTTCCTTTATGTCTCATTCTCAGGTTAAAAAAATTACCAAGGACGGACCTTTCCCTCTAACTCCAATTCGTGGTTCATACGATCTAAGATGTCTTGGTTCGATTTCTTACGAAAGATTCTTCTCCACAGAGAAGGCTTCTTAGGAGATTCTTCCACTGCTTCAAGTGAAGGATTCTCGTTCTGACGTCTGCGTAAGTACTGCAACAGGTATACGAGTAGTAATGGAGTGAGCATAAGTAAGATTGTCATACCGCCTTCCGTTCGTTCTTCGCTTGCTCGAATGCAAGGTTTAATTCGACCATTCGATTGTGGTCTCCACCGAGATCGGTGTGGACTTCCTTTACCTTTTCGTGATACTTCTTGCGAATCGTTTCGATGTCTGCATCCTTCTCGACTCCGATCACATCCGCCCAACTAGGCCCAGCAGGAAGAGCGAGGAATCCTGTAAATATTCGGTCCATCATGTCGGAACAACCGTAACGATCGATTACTCGCATTGACGAGACAGTCATTGCAAGAGCGTAGAGATTTTCCTCTGGAGACTTCCATGAATCACATGCGAGTGACTTTTGAGATCCGTTGATCTTGAACCAGATTGAAACTCCCGGATCTTCCGGTGGTTTGCGACCGGAAATCGGAAGGCCATCCTTCTTCAACTCGATGTTAGAGGAGATGATAAGATTTGTTCCTCTTAATAAGCGGATCTCGTCCTTGATCTTTTGAGTCGCCACTGCAACCGAAAGGGTATTCTTTCTTTTCACCTTAAGAAAAGGAGAAGTCTTCCGTTCCCAGCTCTTGGTTCGTTTGAAACCCTCAGGCCATGTCAGAGGATATGCTTCGATCATACAGAAAGCTTCCCATAGATGCGTTTAACCCAACCGTAAACAAGGATAGTATATCCCGTTGTTGTGGCGAGGATCGCGATCGTTCCAAGTATATGCCATCCGAAGTAAACGGCATTCGTCCAAAACTCGTAATGTTCGTTAATCATTTTCCTTCTCCTTCTTCCCGAATCGAAATTCGAAGAGAGTTATATCCAACACACCGGTAAGATCAATAGTGAGGTTTAGGCTTTCGAAAACTTTCGAGACCCAACAGATAGGACCAAGAGCCCCACAAATTGAGAGAATGACGAAGTCCGAGATTTGTATTTTCGGATACTTTTTGTTATTCCAATAAGTGTGCTCCGCTAAGATCTCGATGCTTTCCTTTATCTTTTCAATAATCCAAAAAACGATCCCAGGAAGAACCCAAGCTGTCTTTGGATAGGTTTGTATGAATATGAGGATAACTTGAAAGTCCATGTCGTCGCCTTAAGGGATGTAAAGCCCGTCATGCCTGCGGTTATTAATGTATCGTAGTTTGTCCGAAAGCTTCGTTTTACCGAGTCGGATTTCCAACTTGTTTCGAGCGTCGGAAACATCGATGCCTGCAACATGTGCAGTCTTTCGAACTCCATCCTCCTCATATACAATATGATATAAATTTAATGGTTTCTCTTTCTTTGCCACTTTCAGCTCCTCAATATAAAGATAATAACGCAAACCCCGGACAACTTTTCCGCCCCACAAGGGACATAACGTTAGTTGTCTCTAAGCACTCAGCGGTGGTCCAGCCTGATGATTGAGCCAAACGCCCGACACAGACCACCGCGAGAATCTAACCCCCGTATAGCCGGAAGAACGCCCACTCATTTACCAGCAGTGCTACTACTGTTAAATTTTATTAGGACCTAAGTCCCTCACAGAACCCGATGTTCGGATGCTCTGAGGGGCTCCTCTTCGTATTGGAAGAGGAAAGAATCCCGGGGCAAATAACCAAGGAGTGTGTGACCCCGGGATCCGTTTTTCAACCTGCGACGTCCGCTGGTTCGTGAGTTTCCTCTTTCAAGGAACTCTCCTCTGCAGTACCGGAAGTTTCCCCTACTGTAGATTCTGATTCCTTTACTGCGTCTTCGCTGGTTTCTTGGTGTTCGTTAGCCAAAGTTATTCTCCTTTGGTATTCCCGGAATCCATCCGGCTCGGGGAATCGCTTCCCGTTTACTCTAAGAAAGAACTTCCGATGGAATCATCTTCCATTCGTTCGAGGCGTCTTTCTTCCCTTGCCTCCCTGACTTTCTCTTCGTAGTCGGAATACGAGTCAGGTGGGTCCATATTCCGGTCGTTGAATGTTGCAACTTTTCTCTGTTGAGCTCGGAGTTCGCTTGCGTTCATGCTGCTTCCTCCTGCTCTTCTTGCTCGGTTGTATCTGGGATTTCTAATCCCCACAGTTCTTCGATCTTTCTTCTTTCATCCGGCTTCACGAGCATTCCCTCGATATTGTCGAAGCACAGAGTCTTGATGTCATCGTTGATCGATTTCTTTCTGCATGAATGAACAAGAAAGTTAATCGAATTCGCAGTGAGTTCGTTATGCTTCTCCCAGTGAATCGCTTCTTCGAGCATCATCTCGTATTTACGGAAGATTGAAGGAGGCTGGAATCCTGGCTCTTTCGCGGCAAGGATGAGTTTCTCAACAGTGTCTGCGGTAACTGATTTCGGTTTTCCACTCGCGGTGAGGTCTCCGTTCTTGAGTGAGATTTCTTTAAATTTGTTACAAATCTCTGTAACACCCAAGCCTGCTTTGATCATATCAAGAAGCAGCAGATTCCTTGCATCGTCTCTGCCCTGGCGTGTGGTAACTACGAGCTCCCAAGGTCGCTGTTCTGTCACAGCAGCAAACGCAAGCTTGCACTTATCGTTGAGTGAAACCTTCTCCCACGTCTTTGGAACTTTATTCGGTTCAGAGGACTTGAGAATATATCCGCGAGACTTCGTTACGAACTGACCAAACCCGAAAGTAGGTACTGGGATACCGAAGTAGTTCGCTTTGATACGTTTGCGGAAAGTGATCGGCTCTTCGATCTTTTGGAAGTACTCAACGGCCTTCGGAATTCCTTGTTCAATGAGGACGTATTGTTTCTCAAGTCTCTCAAGGTATTTCTTGTGTGCGGAATGATCCGGATCCATGAACTCAGGAATTGGACCATACAGTTTCAAATCGAATTTCGTTTGAATAATCCCCTTGATCGCGTTGAGGAATTCTTCCTTTGTATTTCCGCATAGGATCGATGCCAGATCCTCGGCTTGGAATTCAGGTGATAGTTTCTCGAACTGAGTTAGGAGGTGATCGGCAGCATAGAACTGGTACGACTGAATTGCCGTCTCTACGTATCCAGGCATTTCCATATCATGAAGCAGCACTGCCCTTTGGATCACTTTATCGATCGCAGATTGTCTCCATAGACCTTCCGCTGGCCATGCCGACTTAAACCGAAAAACATATTCCAACGCCCAAAGCATTCTGTTGTCACGGTATCTGTTGAAGGAAGAGATAGTATATCTTCCCAAGTCCAGATCCGAATACTTCTCAACGTGAATCTTGTCGGTCCGGGATAGTTTTATCCCGGTGATTTCAGTAAATTTTTCCATTAGAATCCACCTCCTTGGTTGGATTCTTTCTTGGAATCGAACCGGACCTTTTGTGCTACGATCTTTATTTTAGATTGGTTCCTGCCCTCCCCGTCTTTCCAACGGTCCTGGCGAAGATCGCCTACGATGGTGACACGGGATCCTTTTTCAAGGTGGTTGAGACAAGATTCTCCAACCTTGTCCCATGCCTCGACTTCAAAGTAGGAAACCTTGTTCTCTGCGTAATTGACCGCGATGTTAAACGAGGTGACTTGTTTGCCCATCACCTGCTTCCCAGTTGGGTCGGCAGTCAAGTTTCCATCCACAAAAACTAAGGAGAAGTTCATGCCGGCACCTCCAAAGGAAGTTTAGGTTCTGAGTTTGCTCCTTCTTTCGTTCCCTCTTTCTCCTGCTCTTTCGGAGGTGGTGCCCAACCTAATACACCAAGCGCATTAAGAATTTCTTGTGAACCATTCTCATACACGTGGAGTGACTTGGTTTTCTCAAGATCTGGTTTAGTGAGATCCCATCTCTTTTGAACTTGCAGGATCTCCTCAATCTTCTCTTTTTCGGATTTCTTCGTTTTTTGGATATCGTCGAGGCGATTGATCATCTCTCGGTATCGATCCGCTGGAGTTCGTTCGGCGCTAGGATCCTTTTTCGGAGGTTTCGGTTCTGGTGCTTTTCCTTCGCTCAACCATGCAAGAAGAGATTTTCCAAACTCCACTCCCGGCTTGTCCAAAATCTCGTCTTGAAATTTTCCTGTTCGGTCTTTCGAGACGGTTGCAAGGTGTTCCATGGTCAAATCCATTAGAAGGTCGAATTCGTATTCGATGCCCTTACCTTGTTCCGCTGCCATGCCCACCTTTTTCGGAGCAAGCTTTCCTCCCTTTGTCGTCTCCATGACGTACTCAATTTTTACTCGCATCGTTGCGATGAGGTGACCAGGAAAATCGTAAAGAGCATTCACAAGTTGCTTTTGTTTTGGAGTTCCTTCCGACCAAGCTGAGAAAGTATTTCCGTTGTACTTCGCTCTTGCAAGTTTATCGATCTCCTCGAGTAATTCCTGCCAAGCATGAGTGAGAGAATCGAGGATCAGTACATCGTATCCCTCTTCTCCTGCTTCCTTGATCGCTTTAATGTACGCCTCGATGGATCGATCTTCCAAGTTACAAGCATCAAACTCGAAACGATCGGCATACTTTGAAGCGGATCCACGCTCGGAGTCGATGACTGCAATCTTGCTCCCCATGCCTGTTGCCATGGAAAGCGCAGTGAACGTCTTTCCGGATCCCGGTGGACCAAACATCGCACAACGAAGTTTGGATTGTGTTTTATCTGCCTTTTTAAATGAGCCCATCTTACGCATGCCCCCAATTTCTTCGAGACTTGCGAACTTTTTCAAACTCTACCTTTAGTAAATCGAAGGCTTTGTTCGACTCAGCGAGCTCGCGTTTTAATTTGCGATTTTCTAATATCGCATTTCGTAACTGCGGAAGTCTTTTCCTAACAGTTTGGATCGCTCTGAACGGTTTGAACGCAGGGCGCAATTGCTTGTAATTTTCTTTCGTTACAAGAAAGAGAGTGGATTTGAGATCCTCTTCTTTCGGAGCGATATCGTAGAGCTCCTTCATTATAAGCTGATCCGAGGTAAGTTTATCGACGGTTTTCTTTAGACCATCGATCTCCTGATCCATCAGCTTGGTGAGGTTGGACATCTGATTCTTTTCAGCCATCACACCCTCCCCGCTTTGACTAGCGATTCCATCGCAGAGAACTTTTCCTCTACGAGCTCCATATACCCTTCGTCACGCAGAAACCCGCATAACTCTTCCGTGTTCGCGGAGTATCCGTTTCGATTCTGAAACACGATCCTCGCTTCGCTCACGATCTTTCCGATTCCGGCTTTAGTGTTCATCATACACTCCAAAATTGGTTGACATTCGGAGCGGACTGGGAGAGGTATTTCTCTATAACCATTTTCAAAGAGAGCAATCTCAACCGAGCTCGGCGCCAACCGAGCTCTTTTTTTATCCGCACAACTCGCGGAACTTTCGTTCCGAACCCCGCCTGACATCATCGATCACAGGAATTAATCTCCTGAACCAGATGCCGAGGCACTCTCTACAAAGGTCGAATTGGAAGAGATTTGGTGTCTCGGTTCCACATCCTTTGCAAATTTCCTTCTTCACATCTCCTTCCATCAAACCTCACCAGATGTCTTTGCTTTCCTTAGAAACCAATGACGAGTGATGGAACGAATCCTTTTGTTTTGGATTCTCGGAGTTCCTCATTCAGCACGGGATGAATGAGGTTCCGGATTTTTCGGCGTTTACTCGCGCAGTGCTATGTCCGGCACTCCGACGATCCAAAACCTTATCGCGGGGAAGGGATTAGAACCCTTGACTTTCGGGATATGAGCCCGATGTTCTAATCAGCTAAACTACCGCCGCAATCTCGCTGTTTCCACTATCGCAGGAAAGGCAACTCATCGTCCGAATTTCACGGAGGGGGATCGGGCTTTCACCCTATAACCCCAAATCAGAATCGTACTCATAGGATTCTCGGAGCTCCCAAAGCTTACCATATGGGATTTGGGTTCCGGTCTCATACGGGTGGGGAGACTTTTTTTCCCACCTACTTGGGCTGTTTCTCTGATCAGCCTTCCTGAACCACGAGGTTTCAATACATTCAGGAATCCGATCTAACAAGAGAGTCTTTAAACCGAGCTGCCAAGCTCCGACAATCCTACGTTGTATTATTATTTTCTAATGCACCTCCTTTGAAAAAGAGCCCAGGGAGAAATCCTCCCCAGGGACCGGAATGTTGTTGGAACGGAGATTCATACAGCGAGCTTCCTCAGAACTTCTGCCCGTTGTTTTCTCGGAACTTCGCGGAGATCCACAGGCGTTCTTCCGTGATTGATGCGAAGCTTTTTCCGAAGAAAGTTTAGAACGATTTTGTTGTGCGCGTGGCCGTTAACTGTATCGCGTATCGTGTTGTAGCAAACATGTGGATCGATTTCCTTTTCGATCCTACGCATAGTCCATTTCCCTTTGTTGTCCGCTGGAACATCCTCGATCGCACGATGGAGCTCCAAAGGAGACATAGGTCCCAAATTGGATATAGGTTGCGTAATTTCCCTGGACATCAGTAAATACCCGAAAATGTCAATTTGGCGTTAGTGCCAAAATGACCATATGTGCCAATGGCACAAATTGCAAGCACAAAAATTACCATTGGCACATTTTTGAATAATACAGGACAAAGGCTAGAAGAGGCTCTGGAAATCCTTGGGGTTTCCCGTGAGGCATTACGAGACAAGATTGGTGTCGAATTGTCCACGATTAGCCGTTATATTAATGGGAAACGTGAAATCCCTGAGCCGACATTACGACTGATCGCATCCATTTACAAAATTTCCTACACGTGGCTGAAAGATGGCCTAGGGGAAATGTTCGAAGCTGGAGCCTTAAATGCAGTAGAAACGGACTTAAAGGTCCATGATCGAATCTGGAGAAAGCTTGCGAAGGATCCGGATTTACTGGAAGCAGTGAGGATCTTGGTGGAGGAACTTCCCGAAGCGGATCGCGAAGTGGTAATCAATATGATCCTGAGGCTGAAAGGAAAGTAAGAAAGAACTTATTTTTTTAGGATCACACCGAAACTTGGGATCTTACTCTGCTTGAAAGGCATCCCAGGAAGATAATATTCGTAAGCTTCGTTTTGTTCTAAGTTTTCAGACGAATTGTAAAGACCACGAACGTTCGCAATGTCGTGCTGAGATACTGCAGAAAATCCGGGTATCGAATCCTTGTACATTACCGATCCAATATCTGACGAATGGTCAAGACCAAGGCAGTGTCCGATCTCGTGAGTGAGCGTCTTTTGTATTTCCGATTCATAGAGCTCTATATACGATGGGGAGTGATCAGAAAACTTTATTCCTAATCCTAAAGCAATGTTCACGGTTTCACGGATGCGATCAGTCCGAACGATAAGTATCGATTTAGAAATTATATTTTCGGAAAAGTCTTTCGTACAACGACCAGTTCCAATAGGACTAGCTAGGAAATCCACACACGCATCCAGATCGAAACCGGTCAGTCCATCGCAATCCCCGTCTGAAAAATAGATTAGGTTCTTTGCATC
Organism: Leptospira andrefontaineae; assembly: GCF_004770105.1. Classification (NCBI taxonomy): domain Bacteria; kingdom Pseudomonadati; phylum Spirochaetota; class Leptospiria; order Leptospirales; family Leptospiraceae; genus Leptospira; species Leptospira andrefontaineae. Next base: position 27,421 of record NZ_RQEY01000024.1, read on the forward strand.
CAGGATCCTTCCTAAGATCGGATACACATCGATTCCAACTCCCCAAAGCGAAGCAGCTTTAAATACCTTTTTCTGAGTTTCATCCGCTGGATGTGCAATCCGTAGAAGTGCCTTGTTCTCTTCGGAGATATCATGGTCCGGAGTATTGTGTGCGCAGAATAGGTTTAGAAGGATTAAGAGAGCTAAGATTTTCATATCTTCCCTGGTATGGAAGAATCGTAGCAAGGTGGGTACAAAATGTAAACAGTAAAATGAGTACATTTTGTACCCAGATGACATAATTTGGAAAAAAGTTAGGAAAAATTGCCTATTTCAAATAATTCCCAAACCTCTTCGCAATAATTTTCGCCCGAAGAGTATCGTCCCATTCAGTTCCAAGAAGTAGCATGTGGTTTTGTAGAATCACTCGGTGGACAAGGAAGGCCTTTTGTTTGAGCGACTTTATCCGATACTCAGAAGGATCCAAGAAGCTGTACAATCCCATCACTGGAATATTCGAGTAACGTGTTAAGAAAGGAACGGATTCCCCTGCGAGCAGCTTATCTTTAATTTCGAATGCATCGTAATGTAAAATTGCAACTGCCCAAAGAACTGCAGAGATCCCGAGACCGATCGCTGAATATTGAGCCACAAAAATTCCGAGGAGCGGAAAAACATATACACAAAGAATTGATCCAACTAGTCCGATACTTGCTCCCAGGAGAAGTAAGAAACTCCGAACCCGGTTCATCCCACGAGAGCGAGTGATCCCCTTTCCCATCAATCCGATCGACCAGAGAATGTATACTGCAGAATACATTATTAGGGTGTGATACTTCCAAGTCGCTTTGTAGGAAAATTTCGCTGGCTCTCGTATCTCAACCGCTTCGCAAGAAACAGTGACGACTAGAAAGAAACCGATACAAAGTGAATTAAGGATCCGGAAAAAAGGTGAGAGGTTTTCTGATATTCCCACTACCTGACGGACAACCAGGTAGAGCAGGAACGGGACAAGAACAACCGGAATCAAAGTCCAGTTAAGAGCCAACTCACGAAGCTCAAAAGGAAGAGCAATCCGGAACCCAAGACAAGCGAGCCAACCAAAGAGAGCGACCGACAAAAGAAAGTAGGTCGTCTGAAGTCTATTCCTTGGTTGGGCGGAGTATACATAGCCTCCCAAAAGAAGGATAAAAGCTGCCACCAGTATACTTGTCAAATTTATAGAATTCATGTACCCTTTGAAACACGGTTACTACACCTTTGCCGCAATTTGGTGTAAAGTGGTTTTTGAGATTTCTACGATCTGTAGCAGAGCTAACTCCCCTTTCAGTTCGAATCCCGGAAAATATACCGGTCCAGGGAATCTTTCCGACACTCGAGCACCCGCTTCTAAATAAATTGATTGGATTCCTTCTAGAACTGGGTTGTACATTCCGTAAACCATGTCGAATCCCTGTTTTATGCAATAATTCGCGACTACAGCGAAATTTATTTTTGCCGCCTTCGCTCCGTTAAGCGTTCTTTCGAATGCCACTGAGTTCCAATCTGCTACGTTATCCTCCAATAGCGCGTACCTGATTTGGGGTATGGAATTGTGTTTTATAGCCTGTTCTAACGGAATAAAATTTTCAGGTTTTTTTTCTACGATCCTCATCGCCGAGAGAATTTGATCTCCTAATGTGACATAAAACCATGTTGACCAGGGATCTAAATCGATGTTTTTATAAGGAGAATTTACGTATCCTGCTTCGGAATATATTCTGGAAATAAATTGTTTCAGTGCTGCGAGCTCTTCCGGAGCGGAGACTCCTTCAATAATTCGAATCTGAAATGCCCCTTTTTTCGTGGCTGGGAGCAATGTTTTTGTAGTTGGTTCTAACGTTTTAAGAGACATAATATTATTATAATAGACTCAAAAATGCCATTTTGACTACAAAAATTTGCGAAAAATTGACTGACCCTTTTGGGTTAGTCTTCGATGTCGAATAACGTATTTTCTTGTTTCTTCTTGCGAGGTGCGATATCGGACGGGATCCGCGTTGCGATCACCCAAGATGAGGGGTACGAGTTGATCAGCTTCGAAAGTTTTTCGGGATCGTTGTACGAAGGGTCCAACCAAGCTTCCAGATTCTCATCCGCGAGAATGACCGGCTGTCTCCAACGGTTTTCTCCGTGGTTGTGGATTTCCTTCATTCGATCGTTGGCTTCCTGAGTGAGAATAGTACACCAATGCTCTTTCACTTTCGTTTTCGGATTTATATCCTCCCCATAAATTCCGGCAAAGACGAAAGATTCCCGGCCAGCGATTTCTATCTTAGTATTGTGTTTTATTTTCTCCGTCTCGTATTCCCATTCGTAGAATGCCGTTGCGGGAATAAGGCAACGATTGTGGGTTGAATATTTTCCCCAGTGCTTTGAGGAGAAAATGTTTTCCGATTTACTATTGGCTATTCTTGTCGGTGCCCATGGTGGATAGTTTCCCCAAATTCTAATCTCCGGAGTTACCGCCTCCCCATCGTGCGAAACACAAAATACATCATACCCAGGATAATAAACCGGTCTGTCAGGTAGTGGTGGATTTGGAAAACTTTCGGTACCGAATGGAAACTTATATTCGGAGTCTGCAAATGTGACTTTGATCCAGCGCTGGGTTCCATCCTTTAGGGTAATGAGTTGAGCGCTGAATCGATTACACATAATGACATGAGCCTACGTTGTTGAGTGAGATACCAGAATTTTCGCGTATGCATGTTTTACGACATGCCACGTGAAAGCGCTGTGAGTCGCTGATCCTTTTATCTTAAATTTTGGCTTAGGCGAGAAAATAAAATTATTTCTAGGAACCACAACCACCTCTGCCCTATCGCAAATAATCATATCACCTTTATTCCTTGCTGGAATGGACCGGATCATACCCTTTTCATCCTTTGTAATGAACGGGCAATTCTCGTTTTCCTCAGTCGAATGATCTATCTGTTTCGCAATTAAGCACCTGATATTGAAATCTACAGTATATCCATGCACTCTCTGGGCTCTGTAGAGCAATTCACCGTTATTTTTGGGTGGTTTCCTAGAAGAACCGTGAAGGATTTTTCCTTCGATTGAGTCACCAATCGCATAATATTCCACGGATCTATCGATTTATAATTTCAAAGGCTTTATTTGCAAGACTCAAATCTGTACGAAACATGATAGCAATCTCTGTCGGATCCAACCGGGCACCTAACATAATCTCCAAATCTGCTACTTTTTCTGCAAGCACCCTTGGTTCGTAAACCTCGATACCATCGAAATATTCACGAGCAATTTCGTCATAAATTTCATTATCAATTTCCTTCTTCGCAAAGCTAAGTTGGTACCCTAAGAACTCTCTATGGGACTTAAGATTCTTATAAACTTTTCGAAGCAATTGCAAACTTCTTTCTGGTGAGGCCACAACGGGTGCATGGTGATATGGACCAGCTGCCAACACAGCTGCAATTTGAGATCTACCTTCCTCTAACGAGTTGATACGGTGAAATCGGCTAACATCTACGGCAACAAAGAGAGATTTGTCATCATGAATGTTCCATGTCAAATGATTCTGAGTAGCGCTCATTTCAACTTTTTCTGCGGACGTAAATCGTAAACCTTCAATCGAAGCATTTCCAAGATGAGTTCTAAATTTTCTTCGCAATTGACTTTTCATAAATCTCATCGATCTCCTTTTTAAGTTGAAGAAAGCCATTTCTATCCATTGCAATTTTTGAGACAACCATCAGCCCTTCTTTCGAAGGATCTAAATCACTGACTCCTAATGCGTGGTTGGCTAATGCCTGATAGTCCATTTGATAGAAAGATAGCGCGAATATTTCGGAAATCCTACATACCTTTGCAAAATCTGCCCGGTCATAGAGCATCCGATCGGAATTTCCTATGCCTGTAAATTCAACGTAACCTTCTAGTTCATCGGGATTTGAACTCATATAGATAAGAACGGATAAATAGATAAAAAAATCCACATAAATTCGACTTTTTTACTTATTGCAAAAGTGACATAATTCAAAATTCCGACAAATCTGAATTTTTCGGAAAACTGCTTTCAAATAATGTTCCGTTTTAGCACGGTGAATTTGTGAAGATAATTACTCTTGCATCTTTAAAAGGCGGAGTCGGAAAAACTACCGATGCTGTTTTTTTGGGGCAAGCGTATTCTTCCTTGGGGAAACGCGTACTTGTAGCGGACTTAGACCCAAACAACAATTTAACCGATTATTACCTCCGAAATATTTCCGTAGATGAAATCTCGGCTCGTAATATTAAGCATGTTTTCCTTGGAAGAATCGAGCTCAAGGACGCGGTATATCAAACCAGCTTTGGTCCTGACTGTATTCCTGCCACCCCAAAACTAGCCAGCATCAATTCCGAATTGAATAACGATTTTGGAGCAGTTTTACTATTTGATAAAATGCTTAAGGAATCCGGGTATGATATTATAATTTTAGATACTCCTCCTGCAGATTGTTTTGAACTTCGTGCAGGTGTTTTCGTGAGCGATCTGGTAGTCTGTCCAATCTCCTATTCACGGTGGACCATCCATGGTTATGAAATTCTGGAAGATATGGTTTCAACAAATCGTAAGACCGGAAGGAAAATAGATTTAATTTGCCTGCCCTCAAATGTATCGCCAAAGAAGTCTGAAGGACTTTTGGAAATCACCGATCAGATCCCGGTTCTACAAACTCACATCACTAGGAATGATGGGTTAGAAAATGCTGTGACCCTCGGTGCAAAACTAAAAGTGACATCGAATGCCTGGTCCCAGTTCCTGGACCTTGCTCACGAGGTGGCATGATGGGAAATGAAAGGAAGAAAGAAGCAATCCTTGGGAGTCGAACCGGCTTTTCCCGAACCGAGGAAGCAAAAGATATCGTCGTTGATAGCGCCGCAAAAGACCTCAATGCACTGCATCAATCGATCCTCACATCCGGGAAAAACATGGTAAAGTTCGCGATCGAAGCCGGAGAGATCCTGACTAAGAAAAAGGCCGAACTTAAGCATGGAGAATTTTTACCCTGGGTCGAGGAAAATCTCACGTTCAAAATTAGGACCGCACAACGTTATTTGAAAATTTACGAATCCCGTGACTCGATAAATGCGTCAGCGCTGACGCATTTGGAAGATGCTTATAAATTAGTTGCAGGCCCATCAACCTCAGAGAAGGAAATCAATCCAGATTTCGTGGATGGAATCGATCCAAAAATCCTGTATAAAAAATACCGGAATGGCGAATCTATCACTAAGTCCGAAAGAAAATCTCTTAGGGAATTTCTCACGTCCGAAAAGGAAAGAATACTTACGACTGCGAAATCCAAGGTCTCAAGAATTGAAGAAGAGCTAAAACATCTCTAATCCGGCAATTCGCTAACTGCCCAAATTTTTTCTTAGCAGAAATAAAAAAGTAGTACCCAAAAGAAATCCATGGTACTATCGTACCGAGTAGAGCATTTCGCTCACCGACGTTTCAACAACGTTCCGCGTAAGGCAATCGGGGAGGTCAGAGCCCCCGAGTGCCACTCTCAAAAATTTCAAATAATAAAACTATGTCACATTAATGTGATTGACAATTTCTCCTTAATGGATTCTAGGTACGTACGAACTTAGGAGACATAACCTAGTTCATTGGCCGCTCTGACTTAAGGCCAAAAATGTTGAAACGTCGCGGACCTTCTCTCAGGAATCTTACCTAAGATATTTCCCCGACACAATGATAGAGTAGGGTAGAACAATTTCGGAATCTGCCTCACCCGTTCTATGTCCGGGTTCCGAAATATGGAAATTAAAATGGAAGGAACGCATCTTCGTATCCCTAGCGGATTTATGCACGACAAACGGATCCACCCGAAAGAAAGATCAAACCTGTTCGCTGTATTAGGTGCATTTTGGAGTTTCGCAGGGAAAGGAAATACTTGCTATCCGGGGATAGGAAAAACGGCAGAAGATTTCGAGCGAACCAAAAAAACTACTCTCTGTTCAAGATCCGGACTCGGAAAGAATTCTGTAGTGAAAGCAAAGAAGCGTTTAGCAGAACTCGGCTGGATTCAGGTAACCAGAGTAGGGCAGGGGAAAAACGATTTAGTATTACTACTCGAAAAGCCAATCGAGGTCGGGGCCGTAGTTTACCCGTCAAACGTCCAGACTCCCGTCAAAGGGAATTCAGAAACTTTCAACGAAGATTCCGCGGAATTGCAGAATTCCTCTCCCATGGCAGGTTCGCCCGAAAGTGTACCGCAAGGGGAGGCGAGCATAGTACAAGAACATGTACAACTGAATATAGAAGAACATATTCCAAAGGCATTCGTTGAGTGGGCAAAAGGAAAATTGAGTCGATCCAGTGTTGAGCTTATTGTAGAAGCCTACGAGAAACAGGACACTACTTGTTGGGTAAATCCCTTCGGGCTGAACCAGCCGAGCACTTTGCACTTGATTTTCAAGAAATGGATGAGCGAGAAGTTAACGGTTACAACATGACTTATCAATTTAAATTAGAAATCATCGTAGAGGGCAAGGTTTTTGAATATCCCTTGGTTACTTTCACCTTTAACGAGCGGGAGCAAGAACTAGGGCTATCTGTTCTGAGAACGGACTTAAGAGGTATATATGAGCTTTGGAAAGTTGAATTTTCCGATAATCTAATTGGCTCTGTCGTAGATGATAAGTCGGTTTTACACCGCATAATCATAAAAGATTTGGATGGTAAAATACTATACGATTTTGAAAAATCATACCCAATTTGGATTCCAAATTCAGAGCATCATGATTTCGCGTGGGCAAAGTTTTGGTTCGTTGAGTAACCTTGGAGGATTAAAAAAATGGGTATAGATTCTACGACTTTCTATTACGTTTTTAGTACGATAGCTCAATCTTTTTCAGCGATCGTTGCATTGTCCGCAGTATTCTATCTGAAGCGGATTGATAGTATCGAGTCGGACATTCTTTTGAATGGAGATCAAGCAATGAGAGAATTAGAAAAGAGAAAAGATGAGCCGACATCTCAGAAATTTATTAGGGATATCGTTGCCTTGCTTCATTTTAAGTCTGTCAGCAAAATCCGCCCCAAGATCTCCGAGATTCTTGATACCGGAGATGTGATATTCACTCCCGAAAATGGACACAAGGAAAGTCTTATAAAGCGCGAAAAGATCCAAGAATTTTTAGATGCTCTGAAAAAACTGGAAACATTACTCTCGACCGAAGCTAAAAACTACAAAAGCCAAATTGCCATTCCAATGGTAATTTTGATCGCAGCCTCACTTGTCTGTATTGGATTCTCGGTTCAATTCGCAGGATATTCAGATGCACATAAATTGGTACTTTTGGCGATATTCATGCTTTTCTCAATTCTTGACCTTGGATTGTTTTTTTCGTTTATGAAAAAAAGCATCAGCCGATCGTAAGCCGCTTCCTATGTGTGCAAAGCCTTGATTGAAGTCGACTCGACTTCCGATAATGTATCCTATGTCTCATTAGATTTTTTTGAGGCGAGAAGGGCGGTCGCTTTCTCATTGAAATCATGGCGAGAAAGATCCAGCATCGGAAATTCGTCCGACGAGAATCCACAAGCAGTGCAGGTGACTCTGTGTAAACGCCCTTCCCTATTAGGATTCTTGCGCCAAGAGTTTTTGATTCCAAACCAATTCCTGCAATTAGGACAAGCGAGGAGTTTTACGGTTTCGCCAATGATTCTACCGGTCACCCTAATGCCTCGTGAATCTTTTCACTAAGACGAACGATTGGGGCATACGCGCCCCTTTTAAGCGTATTTGTGATTGTACCCGGATCTGGAGCATCGTCACCATATTTCTCTACAAGAATTCGATGTAACCCCCTAAGGCCGTGCATTTCAATTTGCCGCTCAATGTGTGCAGTATGAAATGCTTTATCCACCTCGCGGAATTTTCTTGATTGCGAAAATGATCTGATTTCCATTCTACATCTATCCTTGAGGCGATGACCTTTTCCATCGTTTGCTTTTCGTTCTGTCTCCCATACGATTGGATTCACCAAAGGCGTTGGAGATTATCCGATTTACTTTATCAAGTAGATCCATTCTTTTGAAAGTAACGTGAAAGTTTCCATTTTTATATCGATAGATACGTAGGTAAGAATCCTCAGCAATGATACCCGCGCTTTCGCTCGGTAGATAGAAACATCGAATTTTTGATTCTACTGAATGAGCATGGTCAGGGGGAGACTTCCCGTCTAGAATATGCAATATCCGCTCTATATCCTTAATTTTCGTCCCCGTTCTTCCCATATAATTTCCTTGGAAGATAGCTAACTTTCCAACTCGGAAACTATCATTATTTATATACGTTCGATCAAGCTCTTTGAAAACCTTTATTACGCCTCGATTAAAGATTATTTCCTTTTCCTGCTCCAATCTATCAAACGTTGCCATTACGTTGGATTCGCAAAAGACTGGAACATCCTTTGTTAGCTGCTTTTCAAACTCTTCGCGTGCACTTGCGTCCATAAGGTCGAATAGTCCAGCCTTTTCGCCAAGGTAATTCCATGCATTGCGATCGACAGACTTTCTAATTTCTTCGTTAAGTGACACATCAAATTTCTCATCAAACCAAACGTGCTTCCGGTCAATATCTAGGCCAAGGGCATAAGAGGCGAATTGTTTGTGAAATGCCCCGGCTCTTTTATAGGCTGTGATCATCTCCTGGTAATTTCTAATCGACTGATCACGGGCCTCGATGAGGCCCGCGATTGAAAGCTTTTTTGCTATATTAACTTCCCGATTCATGGTTTACTTAAAGAACCCTTGCGCCTTAAGATTCTTGTCCCATTGGATAGAAAAGGATTTTACTGACCTGATCAGCTTAGGTCGATGAAGAAGGCCCACATCAGAATTCCATACGAGAATCTGCTTTATACTCAAAGCACCATCTTGCCGAAATTCGATTGGGTTCAATTCAAGGTATTTTTTCCCTTTTTCCTCTTCAAAAGAGACTTCGAAAACGATTTCAGGATCCCTCATCATATCCCCATTTTGTAAGTAATAATGTGCAACAGAGATCGTATGCAGCCCACGAGGCCCCTTCCCGACATGTTCGATAACGAGGTCCATGAAGCCATTTGCGCGAAGCTTGATGATTCCATTTCTTTTTAGGGCATCTATTCCCCCCGATTTTTCAATGCTTTGAAGTAAGTTTCTCATTTTATTTTCCTCGCGGTTTCGGTCGCGACCCGTAGCATAATGTAATTATGAAAAGTGTTGTATAAATTACAACACTTTTTTACTAAAACCAGAGGAAATATTTGCAATTAAACTACGGTGATGTTTAAGTTTATTTAAAAGTTTCCCAAATTTTCTCGCTCAAGCGCACTTGAGACATGTAATAGTCTGGATTATCGCGATCTCGGCCTAATGCTTTAATGATCCAGCTATAGCTGATGGGGTCTTCTGGAAATTTGTCGTTTATTATGCGGGCAAGGCCTCGAAATCCATGCACATCGACATGGTACTGAATATATGCAAGGTGATATGCCTTATCTAATTCTCGAAATTTTCTAGATTCCTCATGTGAGTTGATCTTCATTTCGTAGGCGTATGCTCCGTACTAACGCTTACAAACTGTGCACAAAATGTCACCACTATTTATCTTAGAAAAGCTGTCTTTTTGCGCGAACGTCCCGGTGAGCACTACGGGGAAAAATGGAATACTATACGGAAAAGTAGCATTAGTTAAGACTTAACTTTTCTTCCACTCCTCTGATTTCCAGAAAGAAATTGGCGCAACCTTCTCTAGTTCATACTGTAGTTTTTGCCTTTCGTTTTTGATATTGTTTTCCTTTTCTAAGAGAATCTTCCATCGGTTATACTTTTCTATTTTCTCTTGGAACCTTTTCTTTGGGACCTCTTCCGCCTTGAATCGTCTTTTATTTTGGAAATCAACCGAGTATTGCTTTAAAGTCGACATGTGGATCCCGGTTATTTTATGGATGGAAGATAGTGCGCCATGTTTTCCAATGGAGTCTTTGAATCTTTTGTAAACCATTGCACGCCGTTCGGAAGGCGAGACCTGTCTCCCTACTAGATTCAAGTGATAGATAAGACGCTGCTCGACTTCTTGTGGGAGTTCTTTTTGAAATCTAATGGTCGGGACCAATATGCCCTTTTCCGACGCGATAGTTCCCCGGTTTCTTCCCGAGATAATGGTATAATCCATCCGGAGATACACTGCATGGAGGATTCCGTTTAGTTCGATTGATTGCCTAAGTTCTTCCAATCCCTCTTTATCAAGATAGTCGAACGGGTGAGAATCGTCCTTCGGAAATACAAATTTATTCGGGTCCTCGTAGTAAAGTTTTGTTGGTGCATATTTTTTGAGTTCGCTATTTTCCATCTAGCAAGGCTTTCGTTTTGTAGGAGAAGATCAAGAATAAACATTGGTGGCAGTGCCGCCAAAATGAGGAAAAGAGAAACGCCCATTTCTGGAGCGCTCTCGTTGAAGCGATTTAAGAGGTAGGTGGAGTATCTTTGGAGAATAGAGATCCGGCGACACTTATCGCCTTTGCCGAAATGGATCCGAGATTTCCAAATTTTGCCCAGAGCAGTAGAGCAGTCGTTACTACAGAAACGGTTATGAACCAGATCTTTTCCATGAACACTTTCTTGCCGTATTCGTAAAATCCAACCATGGAGGCTTTGTCGCTCTCGCATTTGTTATAGGCCGCTTCGCCTTGCTTGAACTTTTCGGCTTGATCTCGGAATTTCTTTTCATACGAATAAAGAAGCTTTGCTTTCTCCAGATCACCTGCTTTTTCTGCTGCCTTTCCTTCTTTCTTTGCATCCTCCGCATACTGTTCGGATGTAGCCGCCTCCTTTTTAAAATCAGGAGGTTGAACCGAAGTGCAAAGAGCAAGTAGAAAGAGAAGGCTCAGTGTGGAAATTAGATACGCGTATGGTTTCTTCATGGATAGTTCCTTTAAGATTTTTTTGCTATTAACTTGGTTCGGAGTCCTGTGACGGAGGAGGGGGGATATTCTGTCCGACTTTGAATGGGAGATACCGGAACGCCCAACCTAATCGTCGGGCAATAAAAGGACCGATGGCTGCAGCAATCAGAACTATTCCAAACGAGAAATAGGCAGGCCCACCGACCCACGGAATCTGACTTGGAGTATTCCTCAAATATAGAAGCCCTTCAAACCCGCAGGATAGGAGACCGAGAATTAGGCAGAACCATACGAGCCTCCTTTCCCTACTCTTCGCCTCCTTCTCTTCTTTTGTTTCTCTCTGAGCTTTCTTTACCATTATGCGGCACTCCTGTTTAGTTTTTTGTAAATGCGATCGAATACCTCTTCCTGATCGTAGACGATATAGGGAAACCCTTCCCATGCTTTAGGCTTCTTCTCCCCTTCGGCATAAATCGGAACTATGTAAGAATTCCATTCGGAGTCTGCCCAACCGGAATAGAATACCGTACAACCCACCGAAGAGAGATCGACCGTTCCTTTTTTGGATCCGGAGGAATGTATGTTGATGCCATGTGCTTCGGATTGCTTATCAAGTTTATTCCACTTGAAATCCTTGTTCTTATCACGAAGCGCAAGGAATGTACCGCTTTGGATCAGGGCTTGATGTCCGTTATGATACCCAGGTTTGTGACGATATATTTTCTTGCTCTTGAGCGAAGAGATTACCCTCGCCTCGCCTTCGGGATTCAAATACTTAAGCTCCTGACTTTTCAGGATCCTTCCGGGATCGCAAGTGACTCGCCAAGAGTTCCAGGACTTTCCGCCGACTTCAATTTTCCAGAGCCGGTCGTTGTATTCGTTGAACGCGTCATTGTTTAGTCGGACGAATCCATCATCGTGGCAAGTAACTCCCCTAACCCCAATATTCACCGATTCGAAATTCCATTGGACTCCGAAATCTTCCTGAACGAGTCTTACTAGCTCACGAGAGAATATGGAGTAATCTATTTTCAGTTGGTTCATGTTGGGTGCCCTGTTCCTCCGTTTATAGCGCCGGGAATTTTATCAGCTAGCCGTTTAACGGATGTATCCAACTCATGAATCGAATCTTTGAGGTCGTCTTTAAGAGCTGTAATCGCCTCCTGGATCTCTTTCAATGCTTTTGATAGCTCATCTTGCCTTTGCTTTTGAGTTTCAATCCTCTCTTCAAGTAGACCTGCCTTTTCCTTGGCTGCGTATGCAATCGCGGAAATTCGATTTAGCTTGTTGAAAAGATGGATAAGAAAGAAGGCAACAGTCGCACCGAGCATACCGGCGACAGAAGTGAGAACCCAGATGATTATTTCGTCTCTAGCTGCTTGAGCCTCGGGGGTCATTGTAGAGCTCGCCTTCCCCTTGGGATGAGGATAGAAGTTACATATCCGCCGACGTTGAAAGATGCGCTTCCGGATGCCTTTAACTCTCTCCGATAATTTGATCTAAAGGAAAAATTGCCGGAATCTTTTTCATTTGCAATACCGTAAAGGGTTCCCCCGCCAGCAGTCGCTATTGCACTCGCATCATCGTAGGATCCGATATTCGCTCCCCAGGCAGCAGTATGTTTGCCGGTCAGTTTACAATTTATTATGCATTCTTTTACTCCAGATGGCGTCACGGATTTGTGGAAAAATTGGGACGCAATGGCGTTTGTCAGAGAAAAAGAGAAAGAGCTATAGTTGTTTGCAATATATTCAACTCTTAGAAACTGCCCGTATTCGCTGCATTTTACTATTGGAGAAAGTCCGTAGGATGTCTGTTGAATATAAAGTGCGCTAAGATATGTCGTTGGCGTCCAGCCTAGATATACACGCCAAGAGTATCCGGAAGGATAATCAAATTTTGTACCGGATACCGAACTGCAGATGTCATCGTTCTTTCCTGTGCCACCAATTCCCCACCAATGACGACCATTCATTCTCTTAGTGCTATCTACTGGTAAAATGAACAGTGTAGTTACTAATCCAGCCGTATAAGCATTTTCCGATTCTGAAACCGATGTTCCCATCGTATAAGAGAATGCATATTCATCAACGATTGTAATTTCTACCTCGGATGTATTATAATCAGTTGAGATCCCGGTTATCGCAAGGCGTGCCTCAGGAGCGAGACCATGCTTCTCCTGCAGTTTTAATGTCCTTGTAGTTCCCGTTGAGGCTTTAGTTGCGGTGGCGAATGTTGAGTTAACGTGGCATCCTTGATTATTCCCTTCCGCGAACAGTGCATCGGTTTGCTTTGTTAATACAGTCGAGGTCTTTATTAGTTTCGTTCCATCCTCGGATTTTGCATTCCCAGGAGACCAGTCGACATCATTCGTTGAATCCGTTGCATTTCTAGATGGTACGAAGCCATGCACATCTATGTCATCTGTTGCCTTGCTAACTGCACTTGAGATATTTGCAAGATTTTCTGAAAGAGTAGGAATTCGGTAAATAGTCACTCCCGCATTGTTTGACCGAGATGGAACGGTAATGCTAAATTGATTATCAGATGCGATAGTCTTAACCTTTCGGACCGCACCTCCTGGGAGGTAGATTAACTCATTATTATTTAATTGAGTCAACGCGTGCCCTCCAGATCCAGTTACAACGGATGCCCCATTTGTTAGCGACCAAGATCCATCAAGAGCAACAAATGCTCCGAAGAACTTTTCGTATCCTCTCCTGGTGGAAGGAGATCCCAAAAGATCGTAAAGTCCAAAAGCCATTCCGGCGAGTTTTGCAATTGTTGCAATTCCGGTTTTTCCGTTTAGAAAGTTTCCGTTGTCCTCAAACTCGACTGACTCAGTGGCAAGGTCTGCAGCTGCCATATTGAAAAGTTCATCAGATGTAACCTCCTCGCCTAAGAATTTTGCCAATAAATTTGCCATTTAAAGACTCCTTAATGATATAAAATATTCACCCGACTGATCTACCCCATCCCCAAGGACGAAGTTATTATCACCTATTTCAGTATCTCCGATAGTGAAAGCGCCATAATTGAAGGTGCCGATAATTCCAAATTCGATCGGGAAATAGATGTTCTTTAGTGCCGCACACTTTTTTACGAGAGCATCCAGCTGCTCTTCTGTTGGTGTGATTTTTAGATTAACTCTAATGGTTCCCAGTGGAGGTTTGGTAAGCCTAGTTGTATAAGGCTGGGTATCCAAATCTGAACCAAGCTCGTCGACTCCTCCAAGAATTGACTCTCCTAACGTGAACGACTTGGCAAGATTGAATCCATGATAAATGACACTATCTCCACCGGTGATAGCATCGATCTTGTCTTTCCAAGTTAATCTAAAGGAAAGCGGCCTTCTTTGAATTGCTGGCGTCTCGTGTGCAGCTTGCCTAATTGAGCGAATCGAATCCCCATCTGAGAAGTACGTACCTAGGCTTATTGCTCTTTGAATCGGAAAAGGAGTAAAATCCGATCGCCTGAAATACCGGATAAGAGAAAGCTTTCGGGAATGCTGGTCCCAGTATTCTTTCATCTTTTCGAACAGACCGTCCCATCGTTCGGATCCTTTTAAAGGCTTCGGTTGGAATGAATAGAAGTCTCTAATCATCGCTGGAAAATCCTATGCTTGATGGGTTGATGATTTCTCCGGTGGAAACGTTAATGCGGCTAAAAGGATTCTGCATCTCGATGTAATCTACTCCCTCCACGTTCGCAATGACGAAGGTTTGAATATCATCTGGACCGAACGAATCCCCGAAGTATTGATATTCCAAATTATCCAGCATCCGACGAATCGGAACAAGATCGTTGTTATAATCAAAAGAAAATCCAATCAAAGATAGAAAAGTGCCGTTGATTAGATCGATCGTTGCTTGTAATCCGTTTTCGATGTAGTATTGGTGAATGTAAAAAGAAGTGGGATGAGAACGAAGACCTGCTGCGAGGTAGATGTATTTCTCCTTAGAGGAATATGTGTATCCGGTCTTCATGTGGACCTTGCCCTGGATCCCTGTATAAAGATACTGAACTCCGAAAACGGAAAGTCCTTCTGCAATCTGTTCAAAGACACTATGTGCGATTAGTTTGTCCTTCACTTCATCAAGTAAGGTTTGAGAAGGGGTCCCTCCTCCGAAAGGCATGACATATACATCCGCCGCCAAAATTCCGGTAATGATGCATCGGGCTTCCAAAACTCCGGAGACTGTTTTTGCTATAACTCTTCCAGAGTTCTCATCCCAAAACATGTCATGAGTATTTGAACGAAGCGGTGCGATACGTTTCGCATTCTCGAGTGTTTCTGGTTCTGCTCCGCCCTCGCCTTTCTGTGGATTATTTATGGAAAGGACTTTCGGATCCTCACCGATATAATTTGTGATTGTATTCGCAGGTTGGTTCCCTATCGCTCCTCCGCCTACGGCATAGTGAGCGATTACATCAAGACCTACTGCAGGTAATTTTCCGTATTGCGTTCCGTCGATCTCATCAATGAAACCAAGAATACAAACAGCTTCACCAGTCGAGAGACGTTTGCAAATAAAGTGTCGGTCCGTCGATGAAGAGTATGCCATCGTGTCCACAACATCGTATCGTTCGGCTCCTATCTCTAACCAAAGAGTTTCCGGGAGGACATCGATGTCTCGAATATAAAAAGTTTGCATATTGAGGTTTTGAGTTTTCCCGATGGAGAGCTCTTCCTTGCTTGTTTGATGGAAGAACTCCAGAACAGTCGTTGTCTGTCCTTGTGGAATAACTAAAGGTTCCCTCGCCTCATATCGAATTGGAGTGGCGTTTAATATTGGCTTCGTAGTTCCACGAAGTTTCTCAACCGGAATTGTGTAAGGACCGGAAGCAGTCGCAGTCGAATCTACAACGATGTCTATAAGAACCCGCGCTGCAAGTTTTCCCCGCAGCCTGTAATCCTGTTCTGCGAAAAGGTCCTCCGCAATCGTTCGATCCTCGACAGTCGGCCCAAACATCTGATTGATACCAACATTCGCACGAATTGAAAGAAGGGCAAATATACCGGCAAAAATAACCTTCCACCAATAAGGAGCATCGGAAGTCTTAGGATCCGAATTCAAATCCTGAATGATGTCATTAAATGTTATGGAGATATACTTGATCGGATTTACGAAGTTCATATTGCGAGCTCCGCAAACTTCTCGTCGCCGATCCGGTAATATCTCACGCTAATGTCCACATCACCCGTCCTTCTATTTTCGCTGATGTTGACAAGATTAAAATCGGTTAATGCCTGCCTTTCTCGTCTCGCAGTAGAGGAATAATCCGCTAAGGTCTGCGCCGCCGAGATGGAGGCTGGGATATCAAGATCCACATTCGAAGGGGTGTTTTCGATCTGAGGGAAGTAAGTCCCCATTTCTCGATAAAATGGAATACTCCCTACCGGTGTGAGAAGCTGGAGAAACACCTCGGCATCGGTCTCCTTCACAAAGTCGGATCCCCAGTTGATAAACACATCAATAGGATATTCGTATTTGTTTTCCATTATGCCCAAGGCTCCGGTGCAGAAGGTGGAACAGCTGCAAGTCCGGTACTGAACCAATCGCCTAGTTGTTGAGAGATTTGCGTCAAGAAAGAATCATAATTTTGTGATGAAGAACTTGGTAAAAATGGAGTAGGGGGAGGAGTGGCAACATGGCCTGTCATCCCATTGCCTAGGGTTGTCGCGAAAGCATTGCAAGCAGCTTGAAAAATGGGGATACTCATCGCATTGTTCCCGACAGCTGCAAGAAAAGCTGCCTTGGCTGCTAAAGCACTTTGACTAGGCGGTTCAATACTCTTTGTACATTCGTACAATGCGTTTGCCCACCCGTTCTTAGCCGCGTCCTTTGCCTCTTGCTCATTCTGCACATCCCCCTGATAGTGGACGGATTTCGGGTTCGCAAACTTCTCGAGTTCCGACTTTGCACCTGACGCGGAAATCATGGGTGTAGACCTGGAATCCTTGAAACAGTTGGTCCCATGACAGTCATATACCCATCTGTTTTGGCGGACCTTCCAGACGGTTGAAACTTTACATCCATCGCATCTTTTACGATAATACCTTCGTCCGTGATCTCTATCGAGTTTGGGGCGGAACCAATATTGAGAATAAACTTGTCCAATTTTTGGCGGAACTTTGTATCTCCGAACTCAAGGACAATTTCCTTTTCGCTCTTATCAAAGTAAATAGCAGTAAGGTCGTCTCCGTCCTTATACTCGAAGAGTACCTTTAGATCCTCGCCGCTCTTTTTGAAGACGTACTCCATCGGATCAAAACCTTTGTAGAATACTCTGTCTGGAGTTTTGTCCGGAAAATAGATAGTGACCACGTCTCCGACGTCAGGTGGGGAATTGGAATACTGCAGACAACCAGGGAATGCAGGAAGCCAGAACTGGGAATCGGATTCACTTTTGCCTGGATTTCGGACCTCACAGAAGACGCGAATCATTGAGCGATTCGTTCCGGACTCAGTGACTTCCTTCACCTTCGCGGGATGTTCTTGGAAAAAGAAGATCTGTTCGTTAAGAATTTGTCTTACCATTCCCCGTAAGTCTCCAAAGATTTCTTCAGTTCTACTCATCTTTTCATCACCAAGTCTTGAGAGACACCGCCACCATCATGTTTCCACTTACTTTTCGCGAGTCTCCAGAGCGCATTCTTCCCAGATTTTCGATATGATTTAATCTCTGGCGGGATCACACTCTCCCCGGTGTCATTTTTCGGACCGATCCAACATCTATCTCCAATTTGGAACACTGGATCCGGTACTACCGGAGCTTCAAAGGACCAGCCCATTTGTTCCGGCGCAGTCGTAAATGTCTTCACATCGAAATACTTATCGAAAGGAGGTTTGATTTTATCATCGTCCATGAAGTCTTCAAAGGATGCGCTCTGAACCATAACGTTCAATCGAAGTGCCTCTGCTGGCGAAACGGACCGGAGTGCCTTCCGAACTTTATCCGTATTTAGGACATATTGAGTCGTCTTTTCAGTCTCGGACGAAGTAAAGGTGGCCACAAGTTTCCCGTCTGCATCCTTAGAAATGGACGCAGATGATCCCATGGAGCTCCCAGTTCCTAGATCATACTTTGGAGATTCTAAAAGGTTACTCTGATTGTTTCCATAATCAAAATAATGGTAGTTTCCGGTTTGCCCCTTAATCTTTGTGAACCCTTTGTCGAGTAAGTCCAGAGTTTGGGAAAAAATTAGGATAAGGCTTCCTTTGTCGTTTAGGCATTGGATTAGAATACATCCGAACTTTAGAGCCAGTCTTAAAAGGAATTCGTGATTTGTTTCGTTGCTTTGGATAAGGCATCGCTTAGGATTAATCTCCGTCGATTTTTCAGGAAAGGAAACAATGGAATCCGAATATCCCATCTCTTCCGCTCGGGCTCTAATGATGCTTTCATAAGTACCGGATTCGAATGTCTTAGTGAGTTTGGCTCGAGTCTCCAATTTTGTTGCTCTAAGGACAACTGTCCTGAAATGCTTTCCACCAGAGAAAAACCCGTTCGAAGTGATAACGGTTGCCGTGACTGGACCTCTGATTGTGGAGGACGTGATTTCATCACTTCCTAAACTAAATATCCCTAATAGACTCCCCTCGTTTTTTATTCCCCACTTTATCTTTAGTTTTTGTCCGCGTCTGCAGGCTTTCGAGGTGATCCCTATATCATCCCTTACCGTAAAAGTGATAATTGTATTTGAGTATTCTTCCTCCTCAACTTCAAAGGAAAGAGTCGCCCTAGTAAGATCGTTTTGAGTGGAGCTCAAGTCCTCATCCGAAAACTGAAATAACAGATCAGTATGCTGAATGTGGAAAAAATATTTTCTATCGTAACCGATGAGTCTCATGCCGGTATAACCAACTTTCTCAGCTTGTTTATATCGAAATCGTACTCGGATAGAATTCCCGAATTCGCCTCACAGAGTTTTTGGAACTCCTCGTAAGTTTCCATTTCTTCGCGAGCGATCAGATCCAAGTCCCTGCCGTCTACGTCGACGTCTTTCCTCTTGAGGACTGGATCCGGAACGTGGCGAATCCGCATGGTAACTCCCTCCCCCGTTAGAGGATCGACATATTTCTTTGGTTCAACTTTACTCCATTCGAGCATTAAAAAGAACTCCCGATCTTTTGAGCGGTATTGACGAGTCCACCTATCGACTTCATAACATTGTAGGCTTTGTACAATGAGGAATCTTCGAGGTATCGCATCACGAACGTGACCTCTGTGAACTGGGATATACCATTCCTGTTCGTAAAATCTCGCCGATGGTTGAACTTGCAATCCTCAACGACTACTGGAAGCGGTGGCCTATGGGTTCCCCATCCTGAATAGATGCAAGTCGGGTTTGTCTTCCATTGTGCTTCGGATGAAAATGATAAATCGAATGGTTGCGATCGAACTCGTTCAACGTCGTAAAGATCAAACATGTTCCCGGTCTCGTTGTCGATGTTCATAATCGGAACAGTCAGGGTAATTTTTGTATTATCGTTGCGAACATGGCTGAATGGAGAATAGTTCAATCCGGGAATGTTGTAGTCATTGTAGACGGATTTCTTTTCATCCGATATGTCCCCGGGCAAGAGTCTATTCGTGATCAACGCTCCGGAGATAAGATCTAACCCAAGCCCCTTTGGAAGAACCAATATCCACCAGTTGTTTGTCTTTTTCCTAGGCATGATTCTTACGCTGTCTTTAGATTAGAGTTCTTGTATGCTTGTTTAAGATTGAACTCTGGTTTTTGCGCCTTGATGATCGCCATGATCTCGTTTGCAGCTGCTAAGGGATCAGTTGCCTTTATCTCAAAATGCATCTGCCTTTCATCTTTATAGATGATCTCCTGCGCCTGCCCGCCTCCCCCGCTTGCTTGCAATGCCGGTCTCAGTTTTTCATTAGAAATAATTCTTCCAGAAGTTCCAGGAATCATCAATTCCGGACCCTTCTCTCCGACGATAATCGGATTATTTGCGGGAAAGGTTCCGCCGGAAGCAAAGCCCGGAATCTTCCTTGCACCTTCTCCAGAAAAGGATGAATCACCGGAGATTCGGTCTAAGAGTCCTTTCAAAGGTTCGAAGAATTCCTTAATTTTGGAAACAAAAGACTCGAACTTTGATGAGATCGCATCCCAGGCACCTGAAAAAATATTCGAGAACCATGTTCCGATTCCTTTAAGCCATTCCTTGAAAGAGTTAAATTTTCCAATCACCCAATTTACCGCATTCTCCCATCCTCTCTTAAAGAGATCGGCAACGGCATTGTTACTAAAGACATCCCATAGCGTTTTTCCTAAGTCGATGATTGCCTTCTTAGGATTGATGAACACCGTTGCGAGGAAACGTACGAGTGCAATTAGAATGCGTAGCGGAGCAATAACAGCGAAGCCCAAAGTCTTACCAAGGAATCGGAATGTATCTCCAATCCAAGAGAAGTCTCCGTCTGCCTTGAAATCCTTAAAGAGTAATGCGAGCTCCTCAATCATCATGTTGAACTCTTCCGCCATCGGAAGAACCTGAGATTTAAAACCTTCCCAGAAGCCCATAATAAAAGGTTCCACGACATTTTTCCAAAGCCATCCGATTGTTGCACCGATGCCTTTTAAAATCGGTGTCAGAAGAATCTCTAAGAATGCGAATAGGAAAGCAATTTTAAGCATAAGGAAATTCATATAGTCAATGAATCCTTTAAGCGTAGCCTTTCCTCCCCCTGCAATTGATTTCCAAAGACTATTCCAACCGGTTTCGAGGAGATTCAGGACGCTCCGAGCAACAGAGAAAACTATTCGAAAAAGAGATACAAGGATCGTTCCGAGTTGAACGAAGACGATCCGATTGTTACGGACCCAAGAGAACATTTGCTGGAACAAAGGCATTAACTCTTTTGCAAGTGGGTAAATGAGGTTCGCAGAGATCACCTTCCCTGCCATGTCTAAACCTTGGAATATGAAAGGCATCTGCTCACGAAGCGCCCCGAGACCAGAGGTTAATAGTCCTACGCCGGCGTTGTAAATTGCCATTCCCTTAGCAACGGCAAAAGCACCAACGCCACCGCCTTCCTTTTTCTTATCTTTTTTTTCGTCTGTGTCCTTTTTTGCGTCAGTTCCGATGGATTTAAAAGCTGCTCGCAACTTCTTGAATTTATCCATTGTATAGTTGAAAAAGTCGGTGATCCCTTCTTTGGGAAACTTGGAGTAATACTTTACGTAAGTTTTATAATCTTCGAATGAGGTACGAAGTTTCGCACGCACTGACTCCATTTTCTTTCCCATGTAATCGAATCCTTGGGAAAAAAGTTTCTGCGATTTTATAGCAGAGGCAAGATCGTAGATGTATCGTATTCCGATTGTATCCATTTACTTTTTATTCTCCGCTCTCGCTGCCTCCGCTCGTGCCTGCCTATCTAAAAGGATCTGAATTAGTAACGAATATTCATCCCACCGCATTCCGAAGATTTCTTCTTTCCGAAGTGTTCCGGATACTGCCTCAGATATTGCGACGAATTCCTCCCATAGGATCTCTTCTGAAAAATCTAGATTCTGTAGTCCAAGGACATACCAATCCCATACTAACCACGCCCTTTCCCCGATATGCTCCCCGACGTTTTTGGTCGGAGAGCGGAGGCGAAAAAATTTGGGAACGGCACATCGAACTCGTAGTCAGTTCTACATCCTTGACAAATCAATCTGGTCGCTTGTAACCCAACTGCAGTAAGTTCCGCATAGATGGAATCATAGTAGTAGATGGAATTTAAAGCAAAGAGGTCTTGCTCGGTATTTCTGAACTTGTTTTTGATATCTTGGACGGTTTCGAACTCTCTCTCATCCTTCCCATCCCAAGCGAAATCTGCATCAATGAGGATCTCAAAATATAACTTGTTGTTGAACTCGAAATTATCTTTTGCCTTCTTGGAAATCATGATCATGTCCTCTAGGGTGTGATCCCTAAACGTCATGGTTAAGATCTTGAGCTTCCCATCTGGGCGCGAGATAACCTTCAAGGTTTCGAGTCGAAGCTTATAGTCTTCGTCGGACTCATTTGCGTATTTCTCACCTACGAGTTTCCTGCGAAGTTCCGGATCTTTTGGAACCTCGATTTTGATGGTCCGATCAAGATCATCTGAATATTTTGTGACGATCGTGGTAAGATCGATTCGATCATCCTCGGCATCCTTCTTCTTATGGATGTTTTGGGTTTCACAAAATCTGCAGACAGAAGTTCCTTCAAAATATCGTGCAAGATTTGAAGCACTGGTGAAGATTTCTTTCATCAACGCCTCGGCAGATCTCCAAGGAATTTTCTTAATATCCTCGATTGGTTTACCATCAACTGTAACACAATCGCTGAGAATAATTAGCACTGCGGAAAAGATCTTTCCCGCCTGTGCCTCAGATCGTGCCTTTGCGATCGATCCTGGTGAAGGATTCGAAAGGTCTACTTCGGTGTGTCCGTTGAATGGTATTGCTAATCGAGTCATTATCTTAACTTATATGCGATTCTTCTTGGGAGAATGGTAGCTACGTACTTTCCTGCAGTAGGAGAAGCTTTCTCACCGCCTGGATAGTTGTTTGGTCCGATACCGCACTTGCCAAGGTCGAAGACAGCAACAAAGCAACTCGGATCGAATGGATCCGCGGTTGCATCTGTTTCGATAACGGTTACTTGGCGTTCGTCCCCCGCTGCTATCCACTCTTCACCTTTCCAATGTGCGGAGTTAGGGCTCTTGGTTCTGTTGAACTCAAACTCTAACGGCTCAAGCTTGTTCATACCTGTGGCGACGGGAAAGATGTACTTCTCGTCGTTCGCCACTTCAACAGTCTGCATGTCCTTTTTGAAATCAGGCCATTTAACGCAGTCCTCCCAAAGAACTCCGTTCACGAATACGAACCTATGCGATCCAAAATACTTTTCTTGGCTCATTATTGTCCTCGGTTAGTAAAGATTTGAACTGCGGTGGAAACTTTGATTCGAAGTGATTTCCGTAAACTATACGGAATCCATTCAGGCCAGAGATCCGCATCCCCTTGCGCGAATTGAGCAGGCGGGTTGTTGAATCGGTCTGCACGTGTTCCCGCTACATCGTACCAATTCAATTTTTTTCCGTCGTCGTCCTCGCTGCGGAAAGCACCGGTTTCCTGGTCAATGCAGAAAGGTGCGAAAGATCCTTCAAACATTGGTTTGAGGACTTCCTCATCTATTCGCCTTGCGTCTCTTTGAAGAAGTGCAAATTTGTTTGGAGTGTTCTCGGTTCTCCGCAGGTTTAACTCTGAGGTAAACTTGATCAACTGGTTGATAGCATGAATGTGTAGATCTCGAACTAGATAGTCCTCCGAAGGAGAACGGAAGTTTCTTAGGAGAACTCCTCTAACACCTTCCTTCTTGTTCACGATGTTCACTCCGGCGTTATAAAGATCAGTTCTGATCTGATCAGTCCAAGAATCCTCTGGGCGAGCAGCAGGACCGTCTAAATAACCACTCATGAAGAATCTTTCTTCCGCAGGTGCTCTATGAACGAAACCGGAATAGATTACTTTGATCCAGTTGCCTAAGACTCCTCCGCAAACAGGAATGAGTTTTACCGGATCGGAACCATCACCAACCGGATCAGATACGTATCTCCATCCGTAGAATTCGCCAAACTGAACCCATCCGTCCCTCTGGACAAAATCCAACGCCCAGTCTCTTAGCGAAACGAAGTCAGTTCCGAAATCTTGGATCGGTGCAACATAGACAGGATGATCCTTTCTTCCTGCAGCGAAATCGATGTAACTCTGGTGAACAGCTTTACTTGAGCTCTCTGCGTTCAAGATTGCAAAAGTATTTTTGGAAGGGAAAGATGCTTGGAGGTTAGTCCAGTCCGAGGTGGATGCTGGCGCAGTACCATCGGAACCAGAATCCAGAAAAAGGTAAGTTCCGGCTGCAGTTGGCGCAGGGAATTTTTTCCAGAATAGAGCAGTAGAGCTCTCATCGACTGCTTTGAAAAGAGGATGGTTCTTGAATACAGTAACGATGTAATCCTCGGACTCGCTTTCCATAGACAACCAAGAATCATTTAATCCGATCGGTTGCTTAGAAATCTTTCCACGGTAGTCTCTTCTTACTGCAGTGATTTTGAAGCCGACAATCTTAACAACGTCATTCGCTGCCAAGGCAGGAAGAGCAGCATCTGCAATTCCAGAAACCGTCTTATCGTTCTCGTTGATTGAAAGGACTTTAAATCCGAAATCGGAGGCAGCATGCGTGATACGAAGAATGGATCCCTTTTTTACTCCTACAACCGAGGTCAATGGCAGAGTGGTCGCATTCGCAAGGGTGGTTCCGGAAATTGTAGTTTGGGAAATAGTTCCGTGATCTACTCTAAATCCTGAATCGTTTCCCCAAACACCGGATGATACTTTGTCACGATACGCATCTTTTAGAGACAAGGTATTCGCTGGAGAAGTGCCGGTGTCTAAAATCGATTTCGATGCTTGAACAGCACCAGTTCCTTTGAAAGATAAAAATTTGAGATTGATCGGATAAGGACGAGCTTTTTCGATCATATCGTTAATGACATACCAGGTAAGCTTTCCTGCTTGTGGAGAACCGAGAACGTATTCTCTTTCGGTTTCTCCCTGTAGTGTCATCACCTCATCGAAGATACGAGGAAATCTTCCGACTGCCTCGATAACGTTCATTGGGGATGGTTGCATCGCGGATCCCGGAATTGGATCGCCTGTCTCCCCGTATACACCTAAGAGTCTTGAATTCATTTCTTAGGGTCCTCCTTCTTCGCGGCTTCTGTTCGCCTATGAAGATAGTCGCCGTTGTTCAACCTTTTTTTCACATCCGGATGATTTAAAAGGACCTCTGGAACTTCTACATTAAGGCCAGGCTCGAAGTAGAAGATGAACCCTTCCTTTTCAATTAGATATTCAACCTCCTGAACAGTTCCGGTTGTGTTGTCTATTTGGACGTACTTGATCTCCTTTTTAGGAACGTTATTCTTTTCCTTTGCCGGATCTAATTTGGTTGCGTCGGCTTTGGTGTCACTTCCGGAGGATTCACTACCTTCGGCGTTATTGTTGTTACCCATTCGTATTCTCCTATATCAATTTCGCAGGGGATTTGGAGCTCGCCGGTATCATCATCAAATGACACCTCTTGAGATCGTGATAATTTTAGAATGACTCTCCTTCCATTGATCCAGATTGGTCGGTTCAATCCCTGGACTTGTTGAAAGATGGAATTGATCATCTTCTTCGTGCCGAGGCTCCGGAACAGTCCGTGAATGACGGGCAAGTGTTTGTACATTCCAGCTTTTCTCCGAATGTACAGATTCCCCTCTGTGTCCTCGCAGACAATGTCGTCTCCCGGAAAGGATTGTTCAGGTATTGGTGAAGGATCGTAACCACCTTCGATCGAAATTGCCGGAGTTGATGCTTCGACATGTCTTGGGTTCACCTTTACAGGTATTGCAAGTTTCAAAACCGGATTGTCTATGGTGTTTAGAATCTTTGTCCCGTCGAACATCTGTGCGAACGTAAGTATCGAATCTGAATTTTTTGGATCTGCACTAACAGCATCCACCTGGTGAATCTCACCGTTAAACTCTATGACAGTAAATTTTTCAACGAACGCAAGATTGCTCACTCGAAGATTCGGTGAGTTCGCCGAGGCTTTAAGACATGTCCCTACGATCGGGAGATTGTATCCCGAGACTGCTCGCTGAAAAAGTATTGCGATTGCATTGTTCAAATCGTCTGACATCTCGTCTTTGTATGCGACAAGGTCCGTGATTACAAGATCCAGATCCGTATCCGTGGAGAATTCCACTCTCGTTACCTTTGGGAAAGGAAGGTGAACGAAATAATCAGAATACTTTGGTTGGAGTGTTAGAATAAATTCCTTAGAGGATACACCATTGAATACTTTGATTTTCAGACACCTAGGATTCGTAAAGAGTGATGTTCCTACGGTGAAGCCAAGAGTATCGGCTCCTTTCGTATCTATCTCTGGAGAGAAATCCTTATAAAATTTCTGGTTTGCAGGAAGGTGAACTTGGAGTTGGCCATCTATCCAAGAGGATGCACACTCCGAATAGTCCACTGCTTGTATAATTACAGTGGGATCAGATCCGGTCCAACCCGAGACTGCAGACATCTTGTCCACTTGCACTTTCATGAGGTTGGCCTGATCAATGCCTTGAGACGTTTCTTCATCGCCTCGTTGTTTTCCTTTCGAATCTCAGATCGTAGGTATCGGTTATACGCCCTCTGGAACGGACGACGTGCTGCAATAACCATCTGGGTCGTGCTTTGCTTAAGAGGAATTTTTAGAACAAGAAGGAAATAGTAACGAAGCTTCTGGGTGACCGTAATGATCATCCCCCACTCTTGGATCATCCAGAGTTTCTTCCACGAGATACGGGTTGTCTTTCCATCCGGATTTTTTGTTACGGAGAACTTATTGTTTGGTTGGAGATTGTATCCATTTCCAACTTTCACGATTTCCAGATTTCGGATGAGTCCACCATCTCCGACAAGTGGAGACGTAGGCTTCGAGCTCTGCCCCTTTGCCTCACGGATTCGCATCGTCATTGGAGAAAGCTTACTCATCCCAAGATTGTTCTTTCTCATCCCGGTTTCTAGTACGTCACGAATCGATTCTAGGTGATTCTGTGTTCCCTCTTCGAAAACAACACCGGTTAGGTATGGTAGTTCGTGGAACTTCTTCTTATACTTTTTGTATTGTGCTTCCGATTTAAAGCCTAAGTCAAATGCGAGGGTCATGTTTGATTTATTCCCCCGATTACAACATAGCGAAATCCGTTCTTTGTCGTTCCGTAGTACTTTGCATTTTCGATGCTGTAGTTTAGGTTCTTTCCTTGGAATATTAGATTGATGCGATGGCGAACGATGTCTACGGGATCCTTAGAAATTTTTGCATGGTATTCTTGTATTGAAATATAGAAAATTGCGTTGATCCCTTCTTTCATCCCAGCACGGTCTAGTTGCCGTTGGCCTGGATTGAGTTGGATAGGGTGTGCATGAAGAGGAATAGGTTTTACCTTCCTCCCTACGATATCTCCCGACTCATCCCGAATAACTTCGTCCTCTTTAGGCGGGAAATAGTAGATTTCCTGTCCAACACTCGCACTTTGTAGTGTCTTATGCGTTCTTCTCTCAGCGATCTTGGAAAAGTTCATGATCCCACCTCGCCAGATCTCCACGGAGTAAGCAGGGAAGTTGCGAGATTTACGTATGATCGAATATCTTTTCCGACATCCATGGATTGAGTAAATCCATCTATCGCAAACGAATTTGCGTTCCCGAGTCGGGAAACTTCCTCGGTGAGGACAATGGAACATGCCATGTATTCGATCGCTTGCTTGATCTGAGAAGGAAGTTCTTCCGGTGCGTATCCATAAGTTCCCTTTATAGAGATTTTTCCTTTTGGAAACCGATTGAGGTTCTGCATGAGTCCAGAAAGGTTCGTAACCTTAATCTGCAAAATCCCGGACTCGCAGGCGAGATCCATGTCGATATCCGACACGGCAACCTGTGGCGTAAGACCAGGGGAAGGGGTTGGCGTGATTGCCCGAATCTCAGTGATAGACCTCCAACGTTTCCTTTGGAGTATTAGTTTACTGTTTCCCACTCCATCCCTATACTCTGTGGTTTCCTTTAATCCGGAAAAGCTGCACTGAGTGAGTTGCTCGCATTGATCGATCGCGAGCGTAATGTATGATTCTAGTAAATTTAGATCACCCTCGAAAAAGATAATATTTCCACCTGGGTTATCTTGGACTTTCAAACCCTCGGCTGTAAATGAGTTCGTGCTGGAATCAAATATATCAATGACACCGAAGCCGGCATTCTTGCCGCCAGTTATACAGAAGATCATTCCATCGTATAATATGTCGGCAAGCTCGACGTCGGGAGGAAGATCCTCATCCGGAGGAAGAGATACTTTAAATAGTTCCCCTTCTACTTCAACCTTCTGTACGCGCAAAAGCCCTGCCCCAAACTGGACCTGTTCTATGAAAGAGAGATCGTGTTGTTTGAGGCGGGCTAATATCTTAAGGGATATTTCTCTGGTAGGAGTCATTCCCCTTCGTATACGTTGCGGGATACTTTGAAACCAGACTCCATTAAGGATTTCGCGATTTCGAAGTCGTCAACACGAACGACGTTATTCACGATTTCGAGTGGTTTAGTTTTGCCATCCTTGAAAACCGAAGTTGACCCAGTGATAGGAATATTCTCGTTTGCATTTGGAATCTTAAGATCCCAAGCAATAATCTCCCGTTGCTTCTTCGGTATATCATCCTGCAGGCCATGAGCAGCCTTATAGACGGTGATATCGTTCCAACCCTCACGGATAAGAAA